>JAXMAC010000001.1:0-105798 GCA_046350595.1 Candidatus Brocadiaceae bacterium
TTTTTCACATCTCTTAACTAAACAATGGTATAAATAGTATAATGGTACTTCTTTTTGATATCAATTCATTTAATTTATAAGTCACGGTAACGTCAAAGTCCTTTGACAAACAAGTCCAAACAAAGGGGTACACCTTAGTCTTTATACAATCCAATCACTTAGCCAGACTATATTGTTTCTGACCTTTTCATAATTTAAATTTGAAATTAATTTCAATAATGCTTTTACGATTACTCCTATTGGGATCTGTTTTGAAAGTATAATACCGTTATGTTCAAGCTCTTTTTTCATAAAATCCGAATGAATTTTATAAAAATCAGCAATATTATGAGTAAAAATAACCCTTTTCTCTGAAGACGCGTATTGGAGCTGTTCGATATCCGTAAGACCCTTTCTTCCTGTCTCTTTAACAGTTACTACATCATATCCTCTTAACCTTAACGATAGAGCTATTGCCTCTGGAACATCTTCGTCAAGATACAACTTTATCATTTAACTACGTTCCTGAAAAATGTCTCGTTTTCATTTTCCACAATGTCTTTTTCTACCTCTCCCTGATTATCATAATAATATGAAAATGCATCATGAACTTTTGAAGGAGTTAGTTGCGGAAACTCTCTTATTATGTCCTCTACCGACATACCAACCTTATACCATTTGATAATAGACCATATAGGTATCCTTGTACCTTCAATTACACTTCTACCACCACATACACCCTTTTGTTTAGAAATATAAGGATGCATTTTTGATTTTTTCATCGTGAGTCCCATAGAAAACAACCTCCTTTAAATTTTTAACTCTTACAACTATAAAATATCAATTATGCTTGAAATATGCATAATACCTGTATGCTGAAAAGATGCATACCAGTGGATAACTCTGTTTTGTTTTTTCTCCTAAACCAAAGGCTTCCACAAGCCCAATATCCAGGAAAGATGGATTGAAAATTCATGAGGTCACCTTCATTTCTCAATTATCATTCCCTTCGTTTCTTCTTTAGCATCACGGTTACTTACGATTTATTATTAACCACGGATAAACCTGGCGCAGCGAAGCCGCAACCAAATTCGAAATACGAATATCGAAATATGAAACAAATTCAAATGACAAAAAACTCAATGCTCAAAACTTTACGTAAGCATAATCTAATCAATGCCTTACAGTACTACAATAAAGTGCAATAGCTTATTTTCCCTATATTAAAAATGGCGCCGCAACAAATACTTCGGTTTTTCTTTATGCAACAGTACTTTCTTCATACGACAAAATATCAACTGTCACCTTACCCAACAAATGACTTTTACCCTTTGCCAGTTTTTCCAGTTCCTTGTAAACATTACTTGTCAAATATTTTTCTCCACACTGCTGACAAACACCAGCAGGGACATCTTGAATTACTACCAAATTATTCCCCCATCGGTAATCAATTGCAACTTGTCGCTGGATTACTTTTCCTTTACAAAAATAACATTTATCAATCATTTTAAACTCTCTTCTTTCTGGTCTTCCAATCTTCTTTCCATTCTTTATAATCAGGCTCATAGGCTGTTATAATAAGGATTTCATCTTCTTCTAATTTACCACAAACAACATGCAAAGGCTTTTCAGAAAAGACAATCTCCTTTATCCTATCTGACCCAACTTCATCGATATATAGCTTAACCAGTGCACTGGAATCGAGATAAAAATTCACTTCGCCCCTCGAAAGTTTATAACGGTTTCAGACATAGGTTCACCTTTAAGTATGAATGAGCCTTCGTTTATTTACAGGTTTTATTCTTTCTTTTGCTGGAGCTTTTATAAGCCCCTTCTCCTGCAACTTCTTTAACATATCTTCGCCTGCTGCTGCCTCTTCACCTAATATGATAAGCCTTATTTTACTTCCAGCTTTCCAGTTTAAAAGCTGTTTTTCACCTTCAGGTATGTTTATATGCCCGTCATTCATAATTTCCCCAAAACATTCCCTCGCCTTTATCATTTTTACCTCCAATTACTCATGATTTATTGTACTTTAGCTTCACGATTGCTTCGTACTGGAGGTTTAATAAAACCGGCTGAAAACTCATACCCTCCCATATCCATCATCCAATCTCACAATATCATCTTCTTCAACATATTCACCATTCTGAACTTCGATAATTTCAAGTTGCACTTTACCCGGGTTCTCAAGTCTATGGGGTATTGATTTTGATATATAGATACTCTCGTTTTCGTGAACAAATTTCTCTTCGCTTCCGACGGTAACTCTTGCTGTTCCTTTTGTAACAACCCAGTGTTCAGTTCTGTGGTGATGCAACTGGAGACTCAACCTTTCTGTCGGATTCACTACTATCCGTTTAATTTTATATCTGGGACCTTCTTCAAGTATTGTATAGCTTCCCCATGGTCTATAGGTCGTAACATGCTCTTCACCTTCGCGCCTGGCGTTTTCTTTTAAGTTGTTTACAATGTCTTTTACCCGCTGAGCCTCTCCTCTTTTTGCAATCAATATCGCATCATCAGTCTCAATAATCAGACAATCTTCCAGCCCTATCGTGGAAATGAGTCTCTTGTTACCTATAATAAGCGAATCTTTGGTACCAATTGAAAGAACATCGCCCATTTTGACATTCCCCTGTTCATCTTTATCAAGTACCTCAAAGAGTGAATCCCACGAACCTATATCATTCCAGTAGATATCCAGAGGCAGCGTTACCACCCTATCCGATTTTTCCATAATTGCGTAATCTATGGATATGTCAGGCATTTGAATAAAAGACGTTACCATCTCATCAAAACTTTTGCCCATGTGTTTATTAATGCGAGGCTCGTATTTCTCAAACTCTTCCATTATCGTACCGATAGTAAAAGCAAACATACCTGAATTCCAATAGTAATTTCCGTCCTGTAAATACCTTTGCGCTGTATCTTTATCAGGTTTTTCCGTAAACTTCTCGGCCTTAAAATATCTTTGCTTACCATCCGCCCTTCGCGCACTGCATTGAATGTAACCGTACCCCGTTTCTGGCTTTGAAGGTTGAATCCCAAAAGTAACAATAAAACCTTCCCGGGCAATCTCCTCTGCTTGTTTCAAATATTCCCTGAACTTATCGTCAGGTTTGATGATATGGTCTGAAGGTGATATGAAAACAACCTCATCTTTGCCACAACCTAATTTATCTAAACAATATTTAACCCCCAATGCTATTGCCGGCGCCGTATTTCTACCTATCGGTTCAAGTATTGATTGATGAACGGACAAACCCCTCAATTCAGATATGACATAAAATTTGTAGTCAATTTTTGTCATAATAACGATATCATCGGGTTTAACAACGCCAATCAACCGTTCCACGGTTTGTTGTAAAAGGGATTTGTTTCCATTCAATTTGAGAAATTGTTTAGGAAAATTTTGCCTGCTGAGCGGCCACAGCCTTGTACCAGAACCACCCGCTAAAACGAGCGCCTTCATTGTGTCTCCTGGATTTTTTCAAAAGGGTAAATGAATTTCAAATTTTATAATAGTCCTTATACCATGCCACAAATCTCTCGAGACCAGCCTCAATTGTTGTTGAAGGTTTAAATCCGGCGTCTTTTACTAAATCGTCAACATCTGCAAACGTTGCGGGTACATCACCAGGCTGTAAGGGTAATAAGTTCTTTTTCGCCTTTGTACCAATTAACACTTCGAGAACTTCAATAAACCTCATAAGCTCAACGGGATTATTATTCCCTATATTGTATAACTTATAAGGTGCATAGCTTGTAGCCGAATCGGGATTATTGCCACTCCAGTTTCGATTTGGCTCAGGGATTTTATCCATTACCCTGACAATCCCTTCAGTAATATCGTCAATGTACGTAAAGTCCCTTTTCATCTTGCCGTAATTAAACACGTCTATGGGCTTCCCTTCAATGATAGCCTTTGTAAAGAGAAAATACGCCATATCCGGACGTCCCCACCGTCCGTAAACGGTAAAAAATCTCAGGCCCGTACACGGTATGTGATAGAGACTTGCATACGTATGAGCCATGAGTTCGTTTGCCTTTTTTGTTGCGGCATAGAGGGAAACGGGGTGATCTACATTATGGTGTACAGAGTATGGCATCTTTGTATTCGCCCCGTATACTGAACTCGACGAAGCGAAAACAAGGTGTTTAATTTTGGTATGCCTGCATCCTTCAAGGATATTCAAAAACCCGGAAATATTGCTGTCAATATAAGCGTATGGATTTTTGAGTGAATATCTCACCCCTGCCTGCGCAGCAAGGTTTACAACAATATCGAATTCTTTTTCAGAAAAGAGTTTGGAAACGCCTTCCCTATCTGCGATATCAATCCTTATAAATTGAAAATTTTTACAACCTTCTATTTGTCTCAATCTATCGAATTTTAGTTTAATATCATAATAATCATTGATATTATCAATACCGATAACTTCATCACCGCGCTCTATCAGTCTTTTACAAAGATGAAATCCTATAAAACCTGCAACACCAGTAACGAGAATCTTATTCATAAATTCATGCCCCGTACGAAACTCTTCTCCCGCAAAAAATCCTCTTTATCAAACAGGTTGAACAACCTTATGAATCTCTACTACCTGTTCAATTAGCCTGGGTAAATCGTCTATTGGCAGCATGGTGGCTGCGTCCGAAAGCGCCTTCTCTGGAAATTCGTGCACTTCGAGAAACAGTCCATTACACCCCGTAGCAACAGCCGCTCTGGCAAGGGGGACAACCATGTTTCTTTCCCCGCCTGATACACTTCCACCCCCACCAGGTAATTGAACACTATGAGTGGCGTCAAAAATTACCGGATAACCCACCTCACGCATAATAACCAGCGAACGCATATCGCTCACCAGATTATTATAACCAAAACATGTTCCCCGTTCGGTTAACAAGATCTTTTCATTCCCAACACTCCGTATTTTTTCAATAACAGCCTTCATATCCCACGGCGCCAAAAATTGTCCCTTTTTGACATTAACGGGCTTACCTGTTTTTGACGCTGCGATGATTAAGTCGGTCTGACGACAAAGAAATGCCGGGATTTGTATGATGTCGAGGGTTTCTGACACCATTGCCACATCGTCCCTTTCATGAACGTCCGAAAGTATGGGAACGTTAAACCGTTTTTTAATATCGGCAAGAATTTTAATCCCTTCTTTAATACCAGGCCCCCTATATGAATTGATCGACGTCCGGTTTGCTTTATCATAAGATGCCTTAAAAATAAACGGTACCTTTTTTGCTATAAAGATGGTTTTTAATCTTTCCGCTAATCTCAAACAGCCTTCTTTATCCTCTATGACACACGGTCCGGCAATAAAGACGAGCGGTTGCCTATCGCCTATTGACAGGTTACCAATATTAACAAGGTTTTTCATCGTGTAAAAAGCATAAAAAAAATAAATATAAAACAATCATTGTAATATAAATAACAACCTGAAGGGTGTCAACAGAATATAAATGTTTTTCTCGTTGATTAGCCATTTTCATCTTTCAATATACAAAAAGAGTTTGCTACCTATTTACCCTGTAGGTAAAATAGGTGTATGGCAAGCAGACACTTGCTAATTTTCTCCTGATAATGAAAATGAGGGTTATATAAATGAAGAGAAATATATGTGTGTTTGTAATCTTACTTTGCAGTATATCATTTTCAGCTTTCGGACAATACTACGATTTCGAAGCCCCTGAGATAAAACTAAAAACAGGCATGCCCAGTGTATTTGCGGTGGAAAGTGTGCGGCAAATATCCGACAATGAGGGGGAATCTGTACTCAATGTCAATGTGCTCGTAAAAAAAGGAAGAATTGAATCGGTAAGCAGAGATGGCGGGTGCTGGATTGTTACTGTGCGCGCAAGCAGTAAAGAGGCGTCAACCTATTTGATTAAAGATAGCCAATTTAGGATTATTGGCGAAGAGTCGAAAAAGGTTATTGTCAACGCCATCCACTGGAAAGACGGGAATTAATTTATGAAGGTATATTTTATAGGCGCCGGCCCAGGGGATCCAGAATTGATAACAATAAAGGGGATGAAGGCCATTCAACGTGCCCATTATTGTATTTACGCAGGCTCGCTGGTAAATGCAGAACTACTTAAACTTCTTCCCCCGCATGCAAAGATATACGATTCTTCCAAAATGAACCTGGAAGAAATGGTTGCGGTTTATAAGGAAGCCCAGGGACAAGATGTTGATGTCGCAAGGGTGCATTCCGGAGATCCATCCATTTATGGCGCAATACAGGAACAGATGGATGCCCTCGATAAACTGAGCATTACCTACGAGGTTATACCGGGGGTTAGCTCCTTTCTTGCCACCGCTGCGGTACTAAAGCAAGAACTAACCCTTCCTGGGGTTACCCAAACGATTGTAATTACGCGTATGGAGGGGAAAACACCCATACCAGAAAAGGAGCATCTGGGCGCACTGGCAATCGCAACACCCACGTTGTGTATTTTTCTCAGTATAGACAAAATCGAAGAGATTTCAGAAATACTTCTCCCTCATTACGGCATGAATTGCCCGGTTGCCGTTGTTTATAAGGCAACATGGCCTGACCAGAAGATTGTCAGCGCCAAACTGTCCAATGTTACAGAAAAGGTTAAGCAAGCCGATATTAAAAAATCCGCACTTATTATCGTCGGATGGGCTTTGGACAAGGAATTCCAGAGATCCTTCTTATACAGTTAAATTACAAATTTGAGAAACATGCCTACGAATCACAGTGGTTTAAAACTTTCTGTATCCATAAGTAAACCTTTCAAAGTTTTTACTTCGTTACAACATCGGCGCTCTTCCACACCTAAAATTATCAAGAAAATACTTGATTCGCACGTTTATTTATTGTATTCTAAGCCGAATTGTAGCGTTTCTTGTTCCTATTTTATCAACCATTTTTAAAGGAGGGTAGTGAATGAATAAGCAGGAATTAATTGAAATCGTGGCAAAAGAGTGTGAAATCTCAAAGGCATGCGGAGAAAAGGCGGTAAACGCCGTTTTGGATGGCATAAAAAATGGTCTTAAAAAAAGCAAGGGCAAGGAAACCGAAGCAGTACGATTAATCGGCTTTGGTAGTTTTTCTGTAAGAGAAAGGAAGGCCAGAAAGGGACGTAATCCACAAACGGGAGAGACAATTAAAATCAAGGCAAGCAAGACGATAAAGTTTACCCCAGGGCAGGACTTTAAAAGCTTAGTTAACAAGTAAATTATTTATATCAAACTATAAAAATAAAAAAGCAGGCTCAGCAGCCTGCTTTTTTATTTACTTTACTTCTTTATATTTTTTTCTGTTACACCTCAATTGATTCAAGGGGTTGTTGTCTTCGATTAATTCTCCGTTCGTTCTCAGTAAGCAGCTTCTTTCTCAATCGGAATGTTTTTGGAGTAATTTCCACCAATTCATCATCTTCAATGTATTCCAATGCCATTTCCAGTGAAAATTCCCTGGGCGGGGGAAGTTTAATGCCTTTGTCAGCCGTTGCACAACGAATGTTCGTTGCCTTCTTTGCCCTGATAACGTTAACCGAAATATCATTCTGTTCACAATGTTCGCCTACAATCATTCCCTCGTACACCCGATCACCGGGCTTTATAAACATAATACCCCTGTCCTGTAATGCATCGAGGGAATAAGGGGTCGCTTCTCCGGTAGCCATTGAAACGAGCACACCCTGTATACGATGGGCGATATCACCCTTATAAGGTTCATAGTCATAAAAATTATGATATATGACTGCTTCTCCACGTGTTGAACTCAAAAGACGATTCCGAAGTCCAATCAATCCACGGGAAGGGACTTTGAATTCAAAATGGGTGATCTCTTTTACTGTTTCCATACTCAGCATTTCCCCTTTTCGACCTCCTAACATAGAGATAACCTGACCTTCATACTCCCTGGGAACATCAATAACAACATACTCGACAGGTTCTGCCTTCTCCCGGTTTATCTCTTTGAAAATCACTTTAGGTTTTGATACCTGTAATTCATATCCTTCCCGGCGCATATTTTCAATTAATACGGATAGATGTAAAAGCCCGCGCCCGGAAATGCGGAAGGCATCGGGCGTCTCTGTATCTTCCACCCGGAGCGCAACATTTGACCGGAGTTCCCTGTACAGTCTTTCTCTTAAATTTCGGCTGGTGACATACTTTCCATCCTGACCACAGAAAGGAGAATTATTGACAGAAAATACCATGGAAAGCGTTGGCTCATCAATATTAATCCTCGTCATCGCCTGTGGATTCTCACCGGAAGCGACTGTATCGCTAATATCAACATTTTCTATTCCTGTAATGGCAACAATATCTCCTGCATGTGCAGACTTTATTGACTGCCTTCCCAGTCCCGTAAAGTTAAACAACTCAACTATTTTATGTGTCGTAAGTTTACCGTCCTTGTCAATTCGGGTAACCTGTTGGCCTGCATTAATAGTTCCGCTAAAAATCCTGCCAATCCCAATCCTGCCCACGTAATCATTGTAGTCCAGTGACGCTATCTGCAGCTGGAGTGGCGCATTTTGATCCCCATGGGGCTTGGGAATATTGTGTAAAATCATATCGAGAAGCGGCGTAATGTCTTTGTTACCTTCTTCAAGGGTGAGCTTGGCATAACCTTCCCGACCGCTGGCGTAAATCACCATAAAATCAAGTTGCTCGTCTGATGCATTGAGCTCAACAAAAAGGTCAAAGACCTCATTCAACACTTCTTCACAACGGGCATCGGGACGATCGATTTTATTAATAACCACCAAAGGTTTTAAATTGTACTGTAATGCCTTGCGAAGCACAAATCTTGTCTGTGGCATAGTGCCTTCTGCTGCATCAACAAGGAGTAGAACGCCGTCTGCCATTTTAAGTACTCGTTCAACTTCTCCGCCAAAATCGGCATGACCAGGCGTATCGATGATATTAATCTTAACACCCTTATAGTTAATAGCAGTATTTTTGGCAAGGATGGTAATACCTCGTTCTCGTTCGAGATCATTAGAATCCATAATCCTTTCAACATTTTGGATCTGCTGATTAGCCCGAAATGTGCCACTCTGCTTAAGTAATTGATCCACAAGGGTGGTCTTGCCATGATCAACATGGGCTATGATTGCCACGTTTCGAATATCATCTCTTATTAACTGTGTCATTTTACTCCTCAAATAGACTGCCTGTTAGGAAATCAATCCTATAAATAAAAAAGCCGCAACGAAAATTCGTAGCGGCCTTACAATATTTAAAAGTCACCAAGCCTTACAACTACGGTAAAAATAATTAACTTATCTCAAATTTAAACAAACATACCCATTTTTGTCAACAGAAAACATCTCTATTTTTTGCCTTGTGCTGTCTTTTGATGCCAGTTATCATTATTCAGTTATGGAAATATTTACAGGAATTGATATTGGTTCAACGACAACAAAGATCGCTATCATGCACGGGGACATCATACTCGGCACAAGAATAGCCTCTACGGGAGCTAATTGTAAAAAAACAGTAGAATTTTTACTTGACGAGTTGCGGGAAGATTATGACGTGAAAGAAGAAGATATTCTCTATACTGTCGCTACAGGATACGGACGCAGAATGATATTCGCCAACGAAATAGTCACTGAAATAACAGCAAATGCCAGGGCTGCCAAATGGCTTATGCGCAACAAAACAAATGTAAGAACCATCATAAATATTGGTGGACAGGACTGTAAGGTAATCGCATTAGATTCGAATGGTATCATGTTAGATTTTGCCATGAATGATAAGTGTGCTGCCGGTACAGGGCGTTTTTTGGAGGTTATGAGTCGTGTGCTTGAAGTAGAGCTGGACGAGCTGGGTTCATTATCAGAAAAAGCAGAAGATATCCCACATATAAACAGTTTATGCACAGTTTTTGGAGAATCTGAGGTTATTTCACTTTTATCTCAGGGAAAACGGGTTGAAGATATCATTGCCGGCATCCACAAATCAATTGCCAAGCGGGTAGGGGCAATGGTTAAGAAAATCGGTGTTCATGAGGCTGTATTCTTTGATGGCGGCCCAGCTTATAATCAAGGATTAAAAAGGGCATTAGAACAAGAATTAGGGTCTGAATTGAACGTCCCACCTGACCCACAGGTTACCACAGCGCTCGGCGCTGCAATCATCGCGTATGAACACTTTACTAAAAAGAAAAACACTTCATAAATACCGCGTAAAATTAAATAAAACCTTCACATGAAACATCTTTAACCATGGCGCTTTTTCACAAACCTCTCTTCATACTTTATTATAGTATTCTCTTGTTCCGGAGTCTCAATAGAACCTGGCCTTCTTCTGCGTACCTCTGAAATGGCCTGTAGCGCTGTATGGCCTTTGCTTACCAGGTAACAGGCAAGCATGGTACCCGTTCTGCCGATGCCAGCATCGCAATGAACAACAATCTTCTTCTTTGAAGATATAAGGCCATTCGCAAAGGACAGAAACTCTTCAATTTGATCCTGAGAAGGTGCTGTAAAATCAGGGACGGGAATATGCTTGTACTCAAATCCAAATTCCTCTATTAAAGTTTTATGAAGTGGAAACTGTGTCAATGATACTATCGCTTCAATTCCATTGTCTTTAAGAAATTCAAGATCCGCTACGATTGACAATGGTCTTGCCATGCCAGCAATTTCACCTTGGATGAGCCAACTAAAATTTTTCGGCATTTTTAATTTTTCGTAAAATCATTAAGCATTTCTTGAACTAATTCTACTGGTAACCCAACTACGTTCGAAAGGCTTCCATTTATATGCTCAACAAATTTTCTTCCTTCCCCCTGAATAGCATAAGCGCCTGCCTTATCCATCGGTTCGCCTGATTTGATATATGCATCAATTTCTTCCTCTGATATAAACTTCATTTTAATATGTGTTCGACTAATTCGTAATACTTTCCACTTAGATGGCGTATCCATAACACATACACCCGACACAACATCATGGTCTGAATTGCTGAGCAATGATAGTATTCGTTTTGCATCACGAATATCTTTAGGCTTACCTAAAATATCTTTACCATGTAAAACAACTGTGTCTGCCGCAATAATTATGGCATTTTTTTCTTTTTTTGCGACATCTTCCGCCTTTACATAAGCTAGCTGCATAACCAACTCTCCTGGTAAAATATCTCCAGGAATATATTCTTCTATGGTATGGGGCACAATATCAAAATGAAATCCTAAAGATTTTAGCAAGGCAATACGTCTTGGAGAACTCGATGCAAGGACTAATCGCTTTTTTATCATATATATTTGACAAAAAAACCCTTCTACTATCGCTATTTAGTAGAAGGGTAAAAACCTATTGAATAATTTTTTTAATTTCCTTCTCAATTTTTAAGTCGCGGCGATTTCAGGCTTAACCTCTTCAATTGATTTAGCATCCGATGGGCATTCAACTAACTCAAAAATAACGCGGGAAGCGTTATCATTGAGCCGCCTTCCTATCATGCGCAACTTTCTTTCCATTCCTTCCATTCTGTATTCTAAAACAGGTATCTTTCCTACGTTGCTTCCCGAAAGCACACCTAACCGAGAACCCGATAACTTTAGAATCCTCGTATAACCACCAGGCCTGTTTATGTATCGTTGAGCAACACCGCCAATTTCTCGCCATGGCCCCTCGCCAAAAAGTTTTTTCACAACCTCTGCATTTCTTAATTTTGAAAGTACCAAGCGATAGCAATGGACATATCCTGCCCTATCAGTATCTTTTTTCATTAATCCTTTTTTTACAAGTGTAATTATCTTCTCAGCAAATGACTTTGTCTCCTTCGCCTTTTCAAGCGTTGTGATAATTCTACCATATGTAAAAAGGCTATTTGTGATATTCTGCCGCAGTGCCTTACGGTGAGCAGCGGTTCTGGACAAATGCCTGCCCCTCATTTTATGTCTCATGGAACTATCCTTTCCCTTTTTCTCCCTGTTTAATTACTGCTGTCATCCCAATGGTCAAATTCAATTGCGCTAATTTTTTTTTCACTTCTTTTAATGTAGTTTTGCCGAAATTTTTAATGTCAAGGAGCTGTTCCTCTGTTTTTGTCACAAGGTCTCCTATTGTTGCTATATTTGCGGTCTCAAGACAATTGGATGCCCGCACAGATAAATCTAACTCAGATATTGGCCTGCCCATTTTATCGCTCAACTCCTCTTCGGTAAACTCTTTCGCAGGTTCAATACCTAATCTTTTTTCTATTTGCTGCAACTCACGTCCTATTTCAAAATACTGGACAAATGGATTTATATGTTTTCTCATAATCTTTGCAGCCTCAACAAGAGCTATCTCAGGAGAAGTTACACCGTTCGTCCATATTTCCATAACGAGCCGATCATAGTTCGTACGCCTTCCCACGCGCGTTTCTTCAACGGCATAGCGAACATTTCTAACAGTTGAGAAAAGTGCATCCACGGGAATTATTCCAATCTCTTGCTCTTCCTGTTCATTTTCTTCCGCTGTTACATAGCCACGTCCCTTTCGAACTTCCATCTCTACATTGAAATTTATGTCTTCTGAAAGTGTAGCTATATGTAAGTCATCATTTATGATTTCTACAGTACTGTCAGTAATAATATCCTTGGCCTTAATTTCGCCTTTTTTATTCGCCTGGATTTTTATTATCTTCGGCTGGTCCGTTAGCAATTTAACCACAAGATTTTTAATATTCAGTATTATGTCTGTCACGTCCTCAACGATTCCGGGTATATTTGTAAACTCATGACTTACGCCACTGATTTTGACAGAAACAACAGCACTACCCTCCAAAGATGAAAGCATAATCCGCCGTAAACTATTGCCTATTGTATGTCCAAAACCGCGTTCAAAAGGAGCGGCTATAAATTTACCATATTTTTCGGTCAAAGTCTCTTTTTCCACTTCCACCCTAACTGGAAGCTCAAGACCTCTCCACCTTATTCGCATAATTTCCCCCAAATCTAGTTAATATCAGGGATATCAAAATAAATTAAATATTTGATTATGTACGTTTTTGTCTTAAGAATAAATTCTCTGTGAGGTTTAAAAACCCGATGGTGTTATCGTTGTGGAATGAAAAAGCACACTCTATTTCGAACACAATTCAACAATCAAATGCTCCTGCACAGGAACCGAAATATCTTCCCTTGAAGGAAGTTGAACCACGATACCTTCTTGCGAATCTGGTCGAAACTCTATCCAAGCGGGAACTCCGCGACCTTTTACCAGTTCAATGTTAGCTTTTATAATATTTTGGCTTGTCTCACAATTAGCCGATTTCACAACATCCCCAACTTTTACAAGGTAAGAAGGCATATCTACTTTTTTGTTATTTACAAGTATATGACCATGTCTTATAACTTGCCTTGAGTTTTTTCTCGATGCCCCAAAAGAGAGCAAATAAACAACATTATCAAGCCTTCTTTCCAACATAACTAGAAGATTTTCGCCTGTGTTCCCCTTCTGCCTTTCAGCCTTGCTGTAATAGTTTTGAAACTGTCGTTCAAGTATCCCGTAGAAACGCTTGGCTTTCTGCTTTTCCCTGAATTGAATACCATATTTAGACAGCTTTCCTCTTCCCCAAGTGAACTGACCAGGTGGATATTTTCTTTTCGTAATAGCACATTTTACCGTATCACATCGTATTCCTTTAAGAAAAAGCTTTTCACCTTCTCGCCTACACAATCTACACTGTGGACCTATATATCTTGCCATATGTTTCCTTTCTCAAACCTCGCTGTAAACTTACTTATACTCTACGTTTCTTTCGTGGTCTACATCCATTATGGGGAAGGGGCGTTACATCTTCTATTGCCCTTAAACTTAAACCTGATGCCTGAAGGGCCGTTATCGCGGACTCTCTACCAGGACCTGGCCCTTTCACCCTAATCTCAATTTCTTGTACACCATATTTTTTAGCTTTATCCGCAGCATTCGTAGCAGCTTTTTGTGCTGCAAAAGGAGTACTCTTACGTGATCCTTTAAAACCAACCGTACCGGCACTTGCCCAACAAATGGTCTCGCCATTTACATCAGATATCGTTACATGCGTATTATTAAACGTTGACTTAATATTCACAATAGCACGAGTAACATTACGTCTTACTTTTTTTTTACTTGTCGCAGACATACGTATTTACGTCCTTCTTAAATTAAAAATACTTAAAATAGAAGTTTACCAGAAAAGTAACAAATTATAAAGTTTCTTCTTCAAAAAAATCTTTAAGAACGAACTCAGTATTAAACATCTCGTCTAACTTTTCGTATTTACCCATATTAAATTCAGTAACACCTTTTTTCTTACGTGCAATAATCATTAAATTTTTTGGCGTATACTTAGGAGAAGTTACTTCAACAAGTTTCACACAATAACCAGCACCGGAAAGAAATTGCGCTCTTAACGCCTCTGTTAGGATATCTGCAAATCTATATCTTAAAAGTCCAAAGTCCGTTAAATCAACTAAAGGATGACCTGTCTTTAACCGACTTCTTATCTGATTTTGGCAACAGGGAACAACAATAATATATTTTGCAGCTAATTTAATACCCTTTGCAATTGTTTCATCAGTCGCTATATCACATGCATGAAGGGCTATGACGAGATCAACGGACTTCTCAAGTTGAACATCGATTATTCTGCTGGAAATAAAATGCATGTTATTATAGCCAAGACTATCTCTTATTCTATTACATTTCTCAACCAACATTTCATTTGTATCAACACCATAAAAAAAGGCATTAATAGTTAAATGCCTTCTAAAATAGTCGTTCATAACAAACGACAAATATGACTTACCGCACGAACAGTCAAGGAAAACAACTTCTTTATCGCAGGGAAATGATTCGATTATTTGTAATACTTGATCAATGAACCCAACTACTTCCTTAAACTTTTTCAGCTCACGCTCATCACAACCTTGCTCTATATTTAATGATAATGTCTGTAACAATTCCTTCCTTGTTTTTATATAATCTCCAATTGCTTCTCTTTGTTCCATATGTTCATTTTAATAAGTTTTTATGAGCATAACGACAAATGCTTATTTTGTATCCCCTTTCTTACCGGCCACTGTTTTCTTACGCCCTTTTCTGGTGCGTGCGTTTGTTTTAGTTCTTTGACCTCTTACGGGCAAACCAACTTTATGGCGACTTCCACGATAGCAGGCAATACTCTTCAAACGATTAATATTTTGGATTTCTTGCCTACGCAGATGCCCCTCGATAGAAAAATTCTTTTCTATATACGTACCCAGTGCGCTCAACTGATCGTCGTGTATATCTTTCGCACGAGTGTTTTCATCTATTTTCAAATCTTTCAAAATTTTTTGAGACATAGATTTACCTATCCCGTAAAGATATGTTAACGCAATCACAATCCTTTTATCTGCAGGTATATCATTACCAGCGATTCGTGGCATTCATCAATTCCTTTCTCAATATACAAAAAAACTATCCCTGCCTTTGCTTATGACGGGGATTTGAACAAATCACACGAACAACATTTTTTCTTCTAACAATTTTGCAATCTTCACAAATTCGTTTTACAGAAGAACGGACCTTCATATTTAACCATCCTATGTAAAAAGTCTTTTTAAGTATTTTAAACCTGTCTGTAAATTATTCTACCTTTATCAAGATCATATGGAGACATCTCAATTGTCACCTTATCACCAGGCAGTATCTTTATAAAGTGCATTCGCATCTTCCCTGAAACGTGCGCAAGGACCTTGTGCCCATTCTGCAACTCTACCCAGAACATCGCATTTGGTAACGCTTCTTTAACCGTTGCTTCAACTCTTATTGGTTCCTCTTTTGGCATAATATTTCTATATTAACCCTATTTATAGAGTTAAAATCTCTGCTCCGTTTTCTGTAATAACTACTGTATGTTCAAAATGAGCAGATAATCTTCTATCTCTTGTCACTACAGTCCACCTATTATTTAGTACATCAGTGTCACATTTTCCCATACATATCATAGGTTCGATTGCAATCGTTACCCCTGGCATCAATATCTCATCTGCTTCTAACAGCGATTTGCTTACAAAATTCGGCACTTGAGGATCTTCATGCATGCATCTTCCTATCCCATGTCCGGTATAATTTTTGATAATAGAATAATTATTTTTCTCAACGTAATCTTGTATAGTACGCGATATCAGTGATAGCTTCTCATATGCCTTCAAAACATTTATCGCCAAGTATAAAGATTTTTCACATACTCCTAGAAGATTTTTTGCGTCGTCGGAAATTTTCCCTATCGGAACCGTCAAAGCAGCGTCTGCCACGTATTTTTTATACTTAACACCAACATCAACACTCAGAATATCGCCTTCCTTTAATCTTCTCTGACTAGGTATACCGTGCACAACTTCTTCATTTATCGATGTACATATACTTTTTGGAAAGCCTCTATACCCCTTAAAAACTGGTATTCCACCTTTGTTTATTATATATTTCTCAATCTCCGTGTTTATATACTCAGTAGTAACATCTCTTAGGGCAATTTCTTTAGCGAGATTTAAGGCGCCTGCGACTATCTTACCCGCCTCTCGCATTAATTCGATTTCTCGAGGTGATTTCCTTACTATCAAATTTTAAAACCCTTTAACCTATCCTGCATACAATTTTTCAAAGCTATGGACAACACAAAGTATCTAAAATATTTTTCGTTATTGCATCTATGTTGTTATCACATAATATTTCTTTAAGAACACCATTGTTTTTGTAATACCCTACCACGTCTTCCGTCTGATCGCGGTACACCCTTAATCGCTCTAAAATAGTTTCTGGTCTATCATCAGAACGCTGATTTAATTTTCCACCACATTTATCGCAAATACCACTTCTCAGAGACGGGACATTCGATACATGATAGTTAGCCCCACAGTTGCTACAAATCCTTCTTCCAGTAAGCCGCTGCACAATACTTTCTTTTGATGCAGTCATATAAATAACTACATCAATTTTATTGTTAAGACCCATCAACATTTCATCTAAAACCTTTGCCTGTGCTAGAGTCCTGGGAAAACCATCAAGAATAAAACCACCTGTGCAATCACCTTTTAAAATGCGGTCTTTAATTATATCAACGACTATCTGATCAGGTACCAGCAATCCCTTTTCTATAAATCCTTTGGCCTTTACACCGATACTTGTGCCATTTTCAACAGCCTCTCTTAATAAGTTACCTGATGAAATATGAGGCAAATTCTTCTTCCTTGAAATCATTCCGGCTTGAGTACCCTTACCAACGCCGGGAGGACCTAATAATACGATCCTCATCCCATTCTACCCCTTATCCTGGCGCCTCCACTCAAAAAACCGCTATATTGCCGCATTATCATATGAGATTCAATGCGTTGAACCATATCAAGCGCTACACCTACTATAATAAGCAATCCTGTACCGCCGTAAAAACCTGCTATTGCACGATTCAGCTCAAATCCACCTGCGACAAGTTTTGGTAAAATTGCTATCAATGCTAAAAATGCAGCACCCGCAAGCGTAATCTTTCCCATAATCCCTTCCAGATATTCAGCAGTCCTTTGACCAGGTCTAATACCAGGAATGAAACTACCGTAATCCTTCATATTGTTTGACATCTCTTTCGGATTAAACTGAATTGCTGTCCAAAAGTAACAGAAAAAAGTTATGAGCATTACATAGAGTATGACATATATTACCCCACCCTGCAATACATCGGATAACCGAGAGGTAATCCAATAACCAGCACTTCCCGGTTCAAGCCTAACCTGTATACCTTGCATAATTGCTGCTGGGAAAATCAACAGTGATTGAGCAAATATTATTGGCATAACCCCTGCTTGATTCACGCGGAGCGGCAAAAAGTGTCTCTGTCCGCCGTAAACTTTCCTACCGCGAGTATGCTTGGCCTGTTGTACAGGTATTCTTCTTTGCCCCTGTGTAATATATACTACACCACCAACTATCGCCAGGAACATTGCGATTAATATAATTAATTTAACAATACCCATCTCGTGCTCGGAAGGTGTAACTGAGAACGTAAAATTTTGAGCTACCTGAGAGAAGGCCAATGGTAGGCGGTCTATAATACCAACCATAATTACAATCGATATCCCATTCCCTATACCATATTCTTCAATCTGCTCACCTATCCACATAAGTGTCAATGTCCCTGTAGTCAAAAGTAGGGCAGCCATCATCTGGAAAGTAACACCCTGTATATACACAGGTACAACAGGCATTCCGTTAAATTCTACCGTATAAAGTGTACGGGTCATTATAAATGACTGAAATAAACACAAACCAACAGTAGCAAGGCGCGTATACTGATTAATTTTCTTTCTGCCTGCATCACCCTCTTTTTGCAATTTTTCCAAATATGGAATAACACCTACCAGAAGCTGAAAAATAATAGAAGCGCTAATATAAGGCATAACGCCCAAACCAAAAATAGCACCCGATGTTAAAGCGCCACCGGCAAACATATCCACCAAGCCTAGCAATTGACCGACGCCACCTTGAGAAAATTGTCCAAAATAAGATTTTAATACTGTTGTGTCTATCCCAGGTATCGGTATATATGCCCCAATTCGGCACAACGCAATCAAACCAATGGTAATCAACACCTTCTTGCGTAATTCAGGAATCCTAAATATGTTTCCAAATTGCTCAATCATGATATGACCTTTACTTCTCCCCCTGCCGCTTTAATCTTTTCTATAGCAGATTTACTAAACTTATGCGCTATCACTGTCAAAGAATTCTTAAGCTCGCCCTCACCTAAAACCTTAACACCATCTAACACTTTCTTAACAATTCCCGCTTCTTTTAATTTATCGATATCTACCTTCGTACTCTTTTCAAATCCAGCAAAATCACTAATATTTACAACCGCATATCTCTTCTTAAACAAAGCGTTATTAAATCCTCTTTTGGGCAAACGTCTAAATAAGGGAGTCTGGCCACCTTCAAACTGGACACTTGTTTCATTACCAGACCTTGCCGTCGCACCTTTCCCGCCCCTGCAGGAAGTTTTTCCCATCCCTGATCCCCTGCCACGACCAACCCTTTTCTTATACTTTCTTTTTGATGGTATCGCCTTTATATCACTAAGATTCATTCGACTTTAACTCCCCTTATTTTTTCGACCTGTTCTTTTGTCCTTAAAGATTGCAATCCCGTCAATGTCGCTTTTACCACATTAAGAGGATTCCTAGATCCATAACACTTTGTTAGTATATTTTTTATTCCGGCAGACTCAAGCACAGCACGCGCCGAAGCACCAGCTTTGATTCCGGTTCCGGATTGCGCTGGCTTTAAGAAGATTTTAGCAGCTTTATATTTACCCCATATTTCATGTGGTATGGTATCCCCTACTAATGATATACTGACAAGTTGCTTTTTTGCTTCTTTTACAGCTTTATTCACGGCGTTCGGCACTTCACGAGCCTTTCCAAATCCAACACCTACTTTTCCTTTTTTGTCACCAACTACAACAAGGGCACTAAAACTCATAGATTTACCACCCTTTGTTACTGTTGTACATCGGTTAATACGAACGACCGTTTCTTCAAGATTTACAGGTTCTTCTAACAAACGTGCCAAACGAATCTCCTTGTCAAAAACCAGACATTAAAAACTCAAATTGTTCTTTCTTGCACTTTCAGCCAAAGCTTTTATCCTTCCGTGATATTTGTAACCACCTTTGTCAAATACCACTTTTGCGATACCAATCTTAAGAGCCTCTTCGGCAACTTTTTTTCCTACAAGCTCAGCGGCTTTCACATTTCCACCGTACGATAACTGTGACCGTATCTCAGGTGTTTGCGTAGATACGGCTACTAAGGTCTTACCCTCTCTATCATTGATAATCTGACAATATATATGCTTAAGACTCCTGTATACGCTTAGCCGTGGCCTATCTTCATTTCCATTTACTTTCCGCCGTATCCTAAGGTGACGCCGTGTTCTTCTTCGTAATTTTTCTTTTATATGATCCATATCCTAAACCTTAATTATTAATATTATGCAGCACCTGATGCGAATGCCTTTCCAGACTTTCTTCTAATAACCTCATTCTCATATTTAATACCCATACCTTTATAAGGTTCAGGAGGCTTTTTTGATCTAATAGCAGCCGAAAACTCCCCAACCACTTGCTTATCAGGTCCAGAAATCGTCATCTTAACAGGATTCGTAGGGTTGTTAATACTTACCTTTATTCCAGATGGAATTTCCATGTTAACAGGGTGCGTGTACCCAAGAGATAACACAAGTTCTTTACCCTGAACCTTTGCAGTATACCCAAGTCCAACTATTTCTAAATTTTTTAAAAACCCTGTCGTAACACCAACTACCATGTTCGATATGAGGGCACGTGTAAGACCATACAGCGCCTTTTGCAACTTTTGTTCTGAATTGCTTTTCACTATTATCTGTTTGTCGCGCGTATTAAGTTCCACATCGATATCCTGGTGAAAATTAATGCTTAATTTCCCTTTCGGTCCTTCAATGTTCACTGTTTTGCCAGAAACCGTTGCTTTCACATCATTCGGAATTCTAACTGGTTGCTTACCTATTCGTGACATATTTATCCCTCTAACTCTATATATTATTTACAACACAACACAAAGTAACTCTCCACCTACTTTTAATCTTCTACATTCTTTATCATCGATTATTCCTTTTGAAGTAGAGAAAATTGCCGTACCTATTCCACCTGATACCTTACTTATTTCAACAGCTTTTTTATAAATTCTTCTGCTCGATTTACTAACTTTCACAAGACGACCTATAAGTTGCTGTTTTAGAGGTCCGTATTTCAAGTATATTCTTAGTGTACTCTGTACACATTCCCCCTTTATTTCCTTGAAGTCTTTTATATACCCTTCTTCTTTAAGTATCTTTAAGATAGCCATTTTCATTTTAGAAGATGGGACATCAACACTCTCTCGCATAATCGTACTTGCGTTTCTGATGCGCGTTAGCATATCTGAAACAGGATCTGTCATGCACATTTATAAGTTTCCCTCATCCATATCAATTATTCTAATTAAATTTTATCTTACCAACTCGCTTTTTTTACCCCTGGAATCTCACCCCGCGAAGCAAGTTGCCTAAAGCATAATCTGCATATTTGGAATTTGCGAAAATATGCCCTTCGCCTTCCGCAAAGCTGACATCTATTATACTTTCTTGTTTTGTACTTCGGCGCTTTCTTCGCCTTTTCTACCAGACATTTTCTCGCCATTTATACTCCTTATTCGGTTCTAAGAGGCATACCAATCAATTTTAACAATTCACGTGATTGTTCGTCAGAATTACCAGAAATCACAAACGTAACGTCCATACCTTGAACCGCTTCTACTGTATCTATATTTATTTCCGGAAATACCGCCTGCTCGGTAATTCCAAGCGTGTAGTTTCCCCTTCCATCAAAAGACTTGGGGGAGAGTCCTCTGAAATCTCTAATTCTCGGCAGTACGATACTTATTAAACGATCCAAAAATTCAAACATTCTTTTTCCTCGCAAAGTCACCTTACAACCAATTGCCTGACCCTGTCTGAGTTTGAAACCAGATATTGCCTTTTTTGCTTTCGTCACGAGCGGTTTTTGACATGTAATTATTGAAAGATGCTTTACCGCATCCTCAATGAGTTTTTTATTCTCTACTGCCTTCCCAATGCCCATATTAACGACAATTTTTTGTATCTTTGGCACCGATAATTTATTCTTAAATTTGAACTTTTTTATAAGTTCCTGGACTACATCCTTTTGATATTTTTCCATCAATCTAACCATACTTTTATCCTAACATTCTAATCCGCAGATACAATCTCTGTATCGCAGTGTACACACAATCGAATTTTATTGCCATTTTCTAAAACTTTTTTTCTCGTTCTCACACCCTTGCCATTTTTTTTACAATTCTTATTTTGACAGACGAGTAGTACATTTGAGCACGAGATTGAGGCTTCCTTCTGAATTCTTCCACCTTGCGGATTTTTCTGGCTTGGCTTTGTGTGCTTATAAATTAAATTCACGCCTTTTATAACAACCCTATTTTTTTCAGTAAAAACCTTAACAATTTTACCGGTCTTCCCAACATTATTGCCAGACATAACCTCTACCATATCATTTTTACAAACGTGCATAACTGTCTCCAATAGTATCTAATTTAACACCTGTATCCATCTATACTACTTCAGGAGCTAAAGAGATTATTTTCATGAAGTTTTTCTTTCTCAGCTCTCTTGCAACTGCACCAAATATACGTGTACCTTTCGGATTACCATCGTCATCAATGATAACAACTGCATTTTTGTCAAATTTTAAATACGACCCGTCTTCCCTTCTGACATTCTTTTTAGTTCTTACTACAACAGCTTTTGCCACATCACCCTTTTTTACAATTCCATCTGGTAGCGCTTTTTTTACTGCTATCACTATAACATCACCTAGTGTAGCATATATTCTTCTAGAGCCACCGAGAACCTTTATGCATTTTGCCTTTTTTGCACCACTATTATCTGCAACATCTAAACTTGTTTGCTCAGTTATCATTTTTTAAAACCCCGATTACTTTATTGCTTAGCCTTCTCTATTATACGCAACAACCTTGTAGATTTTGTTTTGCTTAATGGTCTAGTTTCAATAATCTCAACTTTATCCCCAACTTTTGCCACACCATTCTCGTCGTGTGCCTTGTACACAGAAGACCTCTTTATATATTTACCAAAAGTCGGATGCTTTATGAGACGCATCACTTCAACAACTATTGTCTTTTGCATCTTATTACCTGTAACGATACCTACTATTTTTTTCTTTTTACTTCTATTCTTTAAAGTTTTAATCATTATTTACTCCTGTGTCCTGTTTTTTTGAGACAAACCCAACTCTATCTCACTCAGGATTGTTTTCATTCTAGCAACTTTTCTCCGGATTTTCCTTTTTTGCGTGGTATCTTTCGTTTCTCCTGCCTGCCATTGGAATTGCAAATTTAGCATTTCACGTTTACAGGCATTTATTTCATCCATAATTTCTTGTGTCGATTTTGTTCTTATTTCACTAGCCTTCAAACTGTCTTTCTCCTTCGTACAAACCTTACTGAAACCGGCATTTTGTGCGCAATTCTATTAAATGTTTGTATGGCTATTTCTTCACTTACACCACTGACCTCATAAAGTACAGTACCTGGTTTTACAACTGCTACCCAAAACTCAGGCTCGCCCTTCCCTTTACCCATCCGCGTTTCTATGGGCTTAGAAGAAACGGATTTATGAGGAAAAACCCTTATGGTTAATTTGCCTTCTTTGGGAAGGTTATGTGAAGCAGCTACCCTACCCGCCTCAAGTTGTTGCGCAGTAATCCACCCAGGTTCTAAAGATTGTAAACCAAATTCTCCAAACGCTACAGTATTACACCGAGTTGCATTACCCTTGATTTTACCTCTTTGCGACTTCCTGAACTTCACCCTCTTTGGCATTAGGCGCATGTTTCATCTCCTTGTCTATACTTACTAATCCTTTATAAATCCATACCTTAACCCCGATCACTCCGTAAGTAGTTTTAGCCTCAGCAAAACCATAATCCACATCCGCTCTTAAAGTATGCAGAGGTATACTGCCAGATGCCATTTTTTCAGTACGCGCAATTTCAGCCCCACCTAATCTTCCGGCTACCTGCATCTTCACGCCTTTAGCTCCAGCGTCTATCGAAGCATCCATTGCTTTTTTCATAGCTCTTCGAAAAGCGACTCTCTTCACTAGCTGTTCGGCAATACTCTCAGCTACAAGCTGAGCATATAATTCCTGTTTGGTAATTTCTTTTATCTTTATTACAACTTCTCTCCCCACCAACTTTTGCATTTCATCTTTTAGCTTGTCGACCTCAGCGCCTTTTCGACCAATTATCAAACCTGGTCTGGCTGTGTGAAGCGTTATCTTTGCATCGTGTCGCGTTCTCTCTATCTCAATCGCGGATATCCCAGCAAATCCATAACTCTTCTTTATCATTTTTCGTATCTTCTGATCTTCAACTAATAAACCACCAAAAGATTTTTTATCCGCATACCAAAGCGATCTCCAGTTTTGTGTAATTCCTAGCCTTATACCAATCGGGCATACTTTATGACCCATTTCATCTCCTTACGTATTTAAACTTCTGGCTTTTTCAGATAATACAACAGTTATATGACTTGTTCTCTTCAATATGCGTGCCGATACACCTCTCGGCCTGGGACGTTGCCATTTTCTCGTTGGTCCCCCGTCAACCATGACCTGCGCAATAACCAGCGAATCGACATCAACATCTAAATTCTCATTCGCCGATGCCAACGCAGCCCTAATTACTTTATCTACCATGTACGATGCTCTTTTTTGAGTTAATCTCAAAATCCGAAAAGCATCATTTACAGATTTACCGCGAACAAGATCTACAACATATCGTGCTTTTCTCGGTGAAATCCTTGCGTATTTATAAATGGATCTGAATTCCATAGTTTACTACCTTTCGATGCTCTATTTTAAATTATTACATTTAACCATGCGGTGTCTCTTTTTTCTTCATACCACCATGCGCTTTAAATGTCCTCGTTAAAGCGAACTCACCTAGCTTATGCCCTACCATATCGTCGGTAACAAAAAGTTTATGAAAAATCTTTCCGTTATGAATCATAAATGTATGCGATACAAATTCTGGAGCAATCGTACAACTTCTAGACCAAGTCTTAATAGGTTCATTGCTTCCAACATCTTTTTGCTTCATTACTTTCTTCATTAATTTTTCGTCAACATATGGTCCTTTTTTTACTGAACGACTCATAACATCTCCCGAATACTAGATTTTCAGTTTATAAATTGCCCCTTGCGCCAGTCCTTCTTCTGCGGATTATAAACCTGCCACTGATAGCCTTCCTTTTCCTTGTTTTTCCACCTTTAGCTAATAACCCTGTACGAGAACAAGGATGCCTTCCACCGCCACTTCTCCCTTCACCACCACCTAATGGATGCGCAACAGGATTTTGTGCAACACCTCTGACACGCGGCCTTATCCCCTTCCAGCGGTTCCGACCTGCCTTGCCTATACGAATATTAATATGATCTGCATTTCCCAATTGTCCTATTGTTGCCCTACAACCATCAAATATTTTCCTCACCTCGCCCGACGGCAGTATAACATGTGCATAGCTACCTTCCTTCGCAAGCAACTTTGCAGCATTACCAGCAGAACGAACTAAATGCCCACCCTGCCCGGCACGCAGCTCTATATTATGAATGTCCATGCCCAAAGGAATATTTCTTAATGGCATACTATTACCAACTTCCGGCTCTACCTTGTCACCAGACACCACTATTTGACCAACCCGCAAATTGTCTGGAGCAAGTATATATCTCTTCTCACCGTCAGCGTAATTTAACAGCGCAATTCTCGCCGTCCTGTTGGGATCATACTCTATACTTGCCACCTTAGCTGGTATATTGTCTTTTCTTCTCTTAAAATCAATTATTCTATAATGACGCCTACTTCCACCACCAATATGCTCCGCAGTAACTTTCCCCTCTGTATTTCTTCCGCCTGTTTTTCGTAAAGGTTCAATTAACGATTTTTCCGGTTTTGTTTTGGTTATTTCCGAGAAATCCGACACACTAGCAAATCTTCTTCCAGGGGTCACCGGTTTATAATATTTGATACCCATTATCTATCCTCTTCCCGCTCTTTCCAAGAATTAATAACCAAGATCTATTGTACTTCCCTCTTTCAATGTAACTATCGCCTTTTTCCAATCGCCAGTCTTTCCGAGCCTGAATCTTACCCGCTTAGTCTTGCCCTTCTTTATCAGCGTCCTGACATCTTTAACCTTCACATTAAAACACTTTTCAACGGCTTCTTTAATCTGAATCTTATTAGCCTTAAAATCGACTTCGAAATGAAAAGCATTTTTATTTTCGCTATCAGCTACACTTTTTTCCGTTCGTAAAGGCCTTTTTATTATCTGATATATGTCCATGGTTACGCAACTCCTAACGAATATTTTTTAAAGCATCTTTCATGATTAAAATCTTCTTGGGTTTTAAAACTTCGTAGGCATTTAACTCACAACTTCTCATCACTTTAACATGTGGAATATTTCGAGCTGATTTCCATACTACTTCATTCTCTCCATGCACAACGATCAGGCAACTTTTACCATTCACCTGAAAAACTTTCAAGATTTCAATCATTTTTTTTGTTTTTGGATATTCAAGTCCAAAATCGTCAACCACAACTAACTCATCATCACGAATTTTTGAAATCAAAGCGGAAAATAACGCCTGCTTCCTCGCCTTCTTTGGAATTGAATAAGAATAATCACGCGGTCTTGGGCCAAACGCAACGCCACCGCCCCTCCAAAGAGGGGAACGTATGCTCCCAGCCCTCGCTCTGCCAGTATGTTTTTGAACCCAAGGCTTTTTTCCACCACCCGCTACTTCCCCCTTTGTTTTCGTACATGCATTTCCTTGCCTTCTGTTTGCCTCATACATCAATACCGCATCACGCAACAACACCTTGCGAACAGGCCCACCAAAATTATTATCATCTAATTGCAAATTCTCAATTTTTTCAGCTAATCTATTATGCACAGGTATTTCCATACTCTCACTTACCCATTCCCTTACGTTTGTTCAAAACAAGGTAGCTCCCCCTGAAACCAGGGATAGCCCCCCTGAGAAACAAAAGATTTCTTTCCTTATCTATTCTAACAATGTCAATATTTTTAATGGTAACGCGCTCGTTACCCAAACGACCGGACATCTTTTTTCCCCTGAATACACGGCCTGGATCGGTATTTGAGCTGATAGAACCAGGCGGCCTATGTCTCGTAGAGCCGTGAGTATTCAAACCGCCTTTAAAATTCCATCTTTTCATCACACCGGCATACCCCTTACCCTTGGTCATACCTATTACATCAAGAACTTTAATATTATCAAAAATATCCACCGAAAAAGTTTGACCTAACTTCACTTCAACACCAGGCTCTGGAGTCAACTCCCTCACAAATCTTTTTGGACACACCGCAGCTTTTTCAGCAAGACCAAGTTCTGGTTTTATAGCTCTCTTTTTTTTCTTATCATCAAAGCCCAGCTGTATAGCTGAATAACCATCGGTTTCCACGGTCTTTACCTGCATTACACTACAAGGACCAGCCTGAATTACCGTTACAGGAAGAAGCCTACCATCTTCAGAATAAATCTGAGTCATACCAATTTTTTTACCAAGAAGGCCACTCAACATTCTTATTTCCTCATCACTTTATTTATTCCAGAAACTATGCCTTAATTTTAATTTCTATACCGGCAGGCATATTTATTTTATTTAACGCATCCATCGTTTTTGATGTGGGCTCTACAATATCAATCAGACGTTTATGAGTTCTAATCTCAAACTGCTCTCGCGACTTTTTGTCGACATGAGGAGATCTTAACACAGTGTATCTTTCAATACGCGTTGGCAAAGGAACAGGCCCATATACCTTTGCACCAGTGCGCTTTGCAGTTTCTACTACTTCCAAGGCTGACTGGTCAAGTATTCTGTGATCGTAAGCCTCCATTCTTATTCTAATTTTCTGATCCAACACCTTTAAACTCCATAGAGAAGCTGTTAATTATTAAATTGCCAAAAGAGAATATGTTACCAAAGATTTAAGCAAAGTCAACCAAAAAATATTATTTATCCAATAATTTTTGTAACAACACCAGCGCCAACAGTCTTTCCACCCTCACGGATAGCAAAACGCAAACCCTCATCCATTGCCACAGGCGTTAACAATTCCACCGCTACCTTCACATTATCCCCAGGCATTACCATCTCAGCCCCACCCGTCAATGTCACCACGCCCGTCACATCCGTCGTCCTGAAATAAAACTGCGGACGGTATCCATTAAAAAACGGTGTGTGCCTGCCGCCCTCCTCCTTCGTCAGTATATACGCTTCCGCTTCATACTTCTTGTGCGGTGTTATACTGCCAGGCTTAGCCAATACCTGCCCTCTCTCCAAATCCTCCTTTTCAACACCCCTCAACAACACTCCCAAATTGTCGCCCGCCTGGCCCTCATCCAGCGTCTTATTGAACATCTCCACCCCGGTCACAATGGTCTTCTTTATTTCAGGTTTTATCCCTACAATATCAACCTCTTCTCCCACCTTTACACGACCCCTCTCCACTCTCCCCGTTCCCACTGTTCCCCTGCCTTTTATACTAAATACATCTTCTATCGACATCAAAAATGGCTTATCTATTTCCCTTACCGGGTCGGGTATATACGTATCCACAGCATCCATCAACTTCAATATTGGACCACAGTTCGCACACGTCGCCACACCACACCCACATTCATTCGCCTTCAGCGCAGAACCCCTCACCACCGGAATATCATCGCCGGGAAAATTATACTTGCTTAACAGCTCCCTTACTTCCATCTCCACCAAGTCTAACAATTCAGGATCTTCAAGCATATCCACCTTATTCATAAACACCACTATCCTCGGCACGCCTACCTGCCTTGCCAACAGGATATGCTCTCTTGTTTGCGGCATCGGCCCATCCGGAGCGCTTACCACCAGTATTGCGCCATCCATCTGCGCAGCTCCTGTAATCATATTCTTCACATAATCTGCATGACCAGGACAGTCCACATGTGCATAATGCCTCTTCTGCGTCTCGTACTCCACATGCGAGATCGCTATCGTTATTCCCCTCTCCCTCTCTTCCGGCGCTTTATCTATAGAATCATATGGCCTCTCTTTTGCCAATCCCTGCTTCGCCAATACATGGGTTATCACCGATGTCAACGTCGTCTTACCATGATCTACGTGCCCTATCGTTCCTACATTCACATGCGGCTTCGTCCGCTTAAATACCTCTTTCGCCATCTGTCAAACCTCCAAATACCTTCGTGAAAAATATTAAGCTACACTACTAAATGCCTTTGCAGGAGCAGGCCTGTACTCGAGAGGTTCCATAGTATAAGTTCCTCTACCCTGAGTTATCGATCTTAACACTGTTGCATATCCAAACATCTCTGCAAGAGGTACCTCGCCCTTTATTATACGAAGACCTCCTCTCGAACCCATTTCTATTATATTTGCCCTGCGGCTATGTATTTCGCTAATTACATCACCCATATATTGCTCTGGAACTGTTATTTCCAAAGACATTATTGGCTCCAGCAAAATGGATTTAGCCATTTCAACGCCCTTTTTGAGTGCAATACTCGCTGCCGTATAAAAGGCAAAATCTGAAGAATCAACCGGATGAGTCGAACCATCCGTTAACGTTACTTTTATGTCAATGAGTGGATAACCACCGAGTACACCTGTTGTAGCCGCATCTCTTATACCTTTTTCAACAGACCTTACATATTGCTTTGGTATCTTTCCGCCTACAATGGCATCCTCGAAAGTTACAGCCTCTTCGCCTTTAAATGGTTCCAGTATAATCCAGATATGTCCATACTGACCATGACCGCCCGTCTGTTGAATAAATTTGCCTTCAACCTCAACCTTTTTGCCAATTGTTTCCCGATAGGATACTTTTGGCGCGCCTACATTGGCATCCACTTTATACTCTGATAACATCCTGTTCTTAATAACCTCTAAATGCAATTCTCCCATTCCGGAAATGATTTGTTGCCCTGTTTCTTTATCAACAAACGTTTTGAATGTTGGGTCTTCCTTCGCCAATTTGGCTAGAACCATACCTAGCTTCTCTTTCTCAGCGTCAGATTTCGGCTCTATAGCCATTGAAATAACCGTCTCTGGAAATTCCATTTTTTCAAGTACAATAGGTTGGTCAATATCGCATAATGTGTCACCTGTAACTGTATACTTTAATCCTATTACCGCACCGATGTCTCCGGCGCTTAATGCTTCTGTCTGCTCTCTATTATTAGCATGCATCTTATATATACGACTGACTAATTCTTTTTTGTCTTTTCCAGAATTCAAAACTCTTGACCCTGAAGTTATTTTACCAGAATATACACGGACGAAAGTTAAATCACCGTGTTTATCTGATGCTATTTTAAACGCAAGCGCACAAAAAGGTTCTGAAGGAAGCGGTTTTCTTGAGATCTCTTCATCCGTATTTGGATTTGTACCCGTCACTGCCTTCTTATCTATAGGTGATGGTAAATAGTCACATACTGCATCTAAAAGTGGCTGAACACCTTTTCTCTTAAATGCTGAACCACACATCACAGGCACAAATTTTAAACCAATTGTACCTTCACGCAGGGCCTTTTTAATTTCTTCATTTGATATAAGCTCGCCATTCAAGAATTTTTCTGTTAACCAATCGACCTGCTCTGCTAATCCTTCGATCATTTTTTCTCTTTGACGTATTGCTTCTGCCTTGTATTCATCAGGTATTTCTGTAATTGAATAATTTACCCCTAAACTATCTTCGGTATCCGTATACACAATAGCTTTCATTGTTACCAGGTCAATAACACCTGCAAAGTTCTGTTCACTTCCAATTGGCATTTGAATAGGTATAGCTTTCGTCCCCAATCTTTCATTAATTTCACTCACAACCCGCAGGAAATCAGCGCCAACTCTATCCATTTTGTTAACAAAGCATATCCTTGGTACATTATATTTATCCGCCTGACGCCATACCGTTTCCGATTGCGCTTCTACTCCTCCTACACCACAAAATACACATACGGCCCCATCCAAAACGCGAAGAGAACGTTCAACCTCTACTGTGAAATCAACGTGTCCCGGTGTATCAATAAGATTAAAATGATGATCTTTCCAAAAACATGTGGTTGCTGCAGCAGTAATCGTTATACCACGCTTCTGTTCTTCTTCCATCCAGTCCATAACGCATGTGCCGTCATGTACCTCTCCCATTTTGTATGATTTACCGGTGTAAAAGAGAATACGTTCAGACGTAGTTGTTTTGCCAGCGTCAATATGAGCCGCAATTCCAAAATTTCTCACTTTTTCTATATTCATATCACTAAACTTCCTATTTTAAAATTTAGACCATGCAAAGTGTGCAAACGCCTTATTTGCCTCAGCCATTTTATGTGTATTTTCTCTTTGGGTTATAGCAGTGCCTTGTTTCTTATAAGCGTCATCTATTTCTTCGGCTAGCCTCTGAAACATTGGCCGACCTTTCTTTGCCTTTGCGGCGTTTATTATCCAACGGATCGCTAATGACTGTTGCCTCTGTTTTGGCACTTCAACGGGTACCTGATATGTAGCGCCACCTACGCGCTTTGAACGTACCTCAACCAAAGGTTTTACATTATTAATTATAGTTTCAAATATCTCTAGTGGTTCAACATCACCAATTTTCTTTGTAACGATATCCATTGCATCATAAAAAACTTTTTCTGCAACACTCTTCTTGCCTTTACTCATCAAGCAATTAATAAACTTCGATACTAGCTTACTTTTAAATTTAGTATCCGGTTGTAAAAAAATCTCTGTGCTTCTATAAGCGAGTGCCATACACTACCTTCTCCTTCAAAGAAAAACTACTTAGGGGTTTTTGTTCCATATTTCGAGCGTGAACGCCGTCTTCCATCAACGCCTGCACAATCCAGCGTCCCACGTATTATATGATACTTAATACCTGGAAGATCCCTCACACGACCTCCACGCACTAACACAATCGAATGTTCCTGTAAATTATGACCTTCGCCTGGAATATAGGCCGTTATCTCTCTTCCGTTAGACAATCTGACCCTTGCTACCTTTCTCAAAGCGGAGTTCGGTTTTTTCGGTGTCCTCGTCATAACCTGAAGACATACCCCCTTTTTCTGAGAACACTTTTCCAAATCTGGACTCTTACTCTTCCTTTTTACGTTCTTTCTACCTTTTCTGATCAATTGATTTATTGTTGGCATATTTCTTCACCTTTATTGGGTTGATGTAACAAGCTCTTTTTCCTTATCTTTTTCGTTCATTTTTAACTCCTTTTGTTCTAAAGGAACTGACGTGAGGGTACAGTAGGCCTTATAACCAGTTCCGGCGGGGACCAAATGTCCAAGGATTACGTTTTCTTTCAAACCGACTAACTCGTCTATCTTTCCTTCGAGGGCCGCCCTCGTCAGCACCTTAGTGGTCTCCTGGAACGAAGCAGCAGATATAAAACTGTCAGACTGCAGAGATGCTTTCGTAATACCTAACAACAAAGGCTTTGCTGTTGCTGGCTTTCCTCCCTTTTCAATTATCTTTTTGTTTTCACCTTTAAATCTGAATTTATCGACAATCTGACCGGGTAAAAAAATAGTATCGCCTACATCGTCAACTTTTACCTTTCTCAGCATTTGACCAATTATTATCTCAATATGTTTATCGTCAATCGGTACATTTTGAGATCTGTATACATTTTGAACTTCTTTCAACATGTACGTTTGCAACTCTTCTTCGCCACTTATCCTTAATATGTCCTGCAAAATCAGGGGACCTTCCACTAACGGACTACCCGCTCTAATTCGATCCCCCCTATGCACCTTTAAATGCTTACCTCTTGGGACAAGGTGTTCAATTTCCATACCTGTTTCACTCTTAACTATAATCGTACGCTTCCCACGTCTTTTTTCACCCACTTCAACCAAGCCGTCTATTTCACTCATTACGGCTGGGTCTTTTGGCTTCCTGGATTCGAAAATTTCGGCAACTCTTGGCAGACCACCTGTAATATCCTCTGTTCTAGAAATTTCTCGTGGTGTTTTGGCAAGCAAAGTACCGGCTATTACCGTCTCTCCTTCTTCCACCTCGATATGTGCTTTCTCTGGAATTGAATAAAGCCCAAGTATCTTACCTGTTTCGTCTTCAATAATAATCTGAGGATGCAGGTCTCCCTTATGTTCCATTATCACTTTCCGCTTAATCCCCGAAGAAGCATCCGATTCCTGCCTCATTGTCTTCCCTAAGACGATATCTTCAAATCGCACTTTACCGGACATTTCACTCAGGATAGGTATCATGTGCGGATCCCATCTCGTTAACACTTGATGAGCAATGACGCTATCATTTTCTTTTACCAATACCTCTGCCCCAAGGACAAGTGTGTGTTTGTCAATCTGCCTTCCCTTTGAATCTACAAGCAAAATCTCTCCGTTTGCATTAATCGCAACATTCTTACCCTCTGGATTCTTAACAACATTCAAATTGTTGTATTTTACAATACCTGCACGCTTAGCCTTTATTTCAGATTCTTCCACTGAACGTGTTGCAGTTCCACCAATATGAAATGTTTTCATGGTGAGCTGTGTGCCCGGCTCACCAATTGACTGCGCAGCAATGATACCCACAGCCATACCTTCTTCTACAAAGTCTCCCCTCGACAAATCCATTCCATAGCACTTGACACAAAGCCCCAATGACATTTCACAGGTTAGCGGCGAACGAACCTTGATTTTTTCGTACCCTAACGCCTCTATTCTTTTCGCCTTTTCTTCGGTAATTAATTCATTTTCTTTTACTATTACTTCATCCTTAATCAAGTCAACTATATTGTTTCTTGCCACCCGACCATTAATCACCTTGCTGAGGGGAACTTCGACTTTTTCACCTCGGTAAATAACACTCTTGGTAATACCATTGGTCGTACCGCAATCCTGTGCGGTTATGACTACGTTCTGCGCAACATCTGCTAGCTTTCTAGTCAAATAGCCGGAATCAGCTGTTTTTAAAGCGGTATCAGCCAACCCTTTTCTCGCACCGTGTGTTGAACTGAAATACTCCAGCACGCCAAGCCCTTCCCTGAAATTCGCTTTAATCGGAGTCTCGATAATCTTACCGGATGGCTTTGCCATTAAACCACGCATACCAGCTAACTGCCGCAATTGCTGTGAGCTACCTCTTGCCCCAGAAGCAGACATCAAATAAACCGGGTTCAAATACGGCTTACCATCCCTCGTATCTGTTCTCAGCTCGCTAATCATCTCCTCTGCAACTCGCTCGCTGGCAGAAGTCCATGCATCTATGATCTGGTTATAACGCTCACCTTCTGTAATTACACCTTTTCTATACAAATTCTGTATTCGTTCTATTTCTTTTTGTGTTTTATCTATTATTTCACGCTTCTTTGTCGGCATTTTTACATCTGTTATTGCAAATGAAAGCCCGGCTTTCGTACACTCCTTAAAGCCTGTCTCTTTAATATCATCCAGCAATACGATTGTCTCTGCTCTTCCGAGAAGTTTATAACAGTCCTGGATAATCCTACTAATACCTTTCAGATCTAAAGCATAATTGTAGAATGGCATCCCTTGAGGTAAAATATTATTAAAAACCACACGCCCTACAGTAGTCTTACATAAACCACTTTTAGGTTCTTCAGAGCCAAAACGATCCTTTATTATCTTAGACTGACTTAGTCTTACTAAAATCTTTGTATGAAGTCTCACCTTTTTCACTGCAAGTGCAAAAAGAACCTCATCGGAGCCGTTAAATTTCATAAGCTCCCCTTCGCTTTCTTCTTGAACACTTGTCGTTAGATAAGCACAACCTAAAACAATATCTTGGGTTGGTGTTATGATAGGCTCACCTGATGCGGGAGAAAAGATATTATTCGTCGACAACATGAGCGTGACAGCCTCTGACTGCGCCTCAATTGATAGCGGCAGGTGTACTGCCATCTGATCACCGTCAAAATCAGCATTAAATCCCCTGCAAACTAACGGGTGTAACTTTATCGCATTACCCTCAACGAGAATAGGTTCAAATGCCTGAATACCCATCCTGTGTAATGTCGGAGCACGATTCAGCAATACAGGGTGCCTTTTCACAACTTCCTCTAAAATATCCCATACTTCTCTATCCTTACGCCCTAACATCTTTTTTGCACTTTTAATGGTATCAGCCAGCCCTAATTCTCTCAATCTTCGAATAATAAATGGTTGAAAAAGTTCCAATGCAATCTTTTTTGGTAAACCGCACTGATGCAACTTTAATTCGGGCCCTACCACGATAACAGAACGCGCTGAATAATCAACCCTCTTCCCAAGTAAATTTTCCCTGAACCTCCCCTGCTTACCTTTAATCATGTCTGTCAATGATTTTAAAGGACGATTATTGCTCCCCAATACAGGTCGCTTACCCCGTGTATTATCAAACAACGCATCTACCGCCTGCTGGAGCATTCTCTTCTCGTTTCTGATAATCACTTCCGGCGCATTTAAATCGATTAATTTTTTTAAACGGTTATTTCTGTTAATAATTCTTCTATAAAGATCATTAAGATCTGATGTAGCGAAATTTCCACTCTCCAATAATACCAAAGGCCTCAAATCTGGTGGAATAACAGGTATAACGCTCAGCACCATCCAGTCTGGTCTATTCCCAGAGTCTCTGAAAGCCTCGACAATCTCTAATCGTTTAATTATTTCCTTTGTGCGCTGTTTTGACTTAGTCTGTCCAAGCTCCTCTCTCAACTCCTTTGACAAATTCGAAAGGTCGAAATTCTGCAAAAGAATGCGAATAGCCTCAGCGCCCATCCCCGCCTTGAAAGACTGTTCTCCATATTTATCCTTATTCGCTTTGTATTCATCTTCACCTAATATCTGATACTCTTTAAGCGGTGTGCTTCCCGGATCAATCACAACATAATCCTGAAAGTAAATAATCCGCTCTAACGATGTTGTCTTCATTCCTAAAAGCGTGCCCAATCGAGAAGGCATAGCTTTAAAAAACCAGATATGGACGACAGGAGCTGCCAGATTAATATGCCCCATTCGCTTCCTTCTTACGCGCGAATGGGTAATTTTTACGCCACAGCGGTCGCAAATTATACCCTTATGTTTTATGCCTTTATACTTGCCACAAAAACACTCCCAGTTTCTTTCTGGACCAAAGATACGTTCACAGAATAAACCATCCTTTTCCGCCCTGTAAGTACGATAATTTATGGTCTCTGGTTTCTTAACTTCTCCATAAGACCAGCTTCTTATTTCGTCAGGCGAAGCCAGAGATATTTTCACCGAACTATATTCATTAATCTTATCGTACAATAAATCTGCCATTTTGAGACCTCGTTATTTCTCTTTTAATGCTTCTAATTTTTTCTTTTCTAATTTCAAACTAAGACCAAGTCCGGCAATTTCATTTGCAAGAACTTCAAACGATGCGGGAGTTCCAGCCTCGAGTGTATTTTCGCCCTTAACCATAGATTCGTAGATCTTCGTCCTACCTTCCACATCATCACTCTTTACCGTAAGCAACTCTTGTAAATTATGAGCAGCTCCGTACGCCTCAAGCGCCCACACTTCCATTTCACCAAAGCGCTGCCCACCAAATCTAGCCTTACCACCCAACGGTTGCTGTGTAATTAAAGAATACGGTCCCGTTGCCCTTGCATGTACTTTTTCATCTACCAAGTGGTGAAGTTTCAGCATATACATATAGCCTACGGTAACCTTTTGCTCTAAAGGTTCCCCGGTACGACCATCGTATAATAAGGATTTACCGTCCTCAGGCAGACCAGCTTCTTTTAGTGTCGCCCGAATCTCAGTTTCACTAGCACCTTCGAAGATAGGTGTTATCGCACGAAAACCCAGTTTTTTTGCTGCAAAACCCAAATGCGTTTCCAGTATCTGCCCTACATTCATACGCGAAGGAACACCTAATGGATTTAAAAGCATTTCGACCCTTGTTCCATCCGCCAAAAAAGGCATGTCTTCTTCAGGAAGAATCTTTGAAATAACACCTTTATTCCCGTGTCTACCTGCCATTTTATCACCAACCGACAGTTTTCTCTTGGTTGCTATCGATATTTTTGCGAGCTCTAAAACCCCTGTTGGCAACTCATCACCTCGTTTTAGATGGTTTATCTTTCTATCGCGCTCGTCCTTTAATTGTTCTATTTTTTCACTATACTCCCCACTAATTTCTAACGCCTTTTCTTTTTTCTTTTTATTTTTAAAGTCCACATTTTCTATATCAAAGCGCTCTTCCATGGCTAACACAGACTTAATAGGCATTCCCTTTTCTATCTCATAAACCTGTCCTGTTTGTATGTCAACAAGCGGTTCATTGATTTCTTCACCAAGCGCTTTCAACATTTTATTAAATTCTTTTACGATTGCTTCATCAAACTTTAATTCTATTTCATTAATTTCCTGTAAAATCTTCTGTCTCTTTTCATCTGAAAGATAAGATTTTCTCGAAAACACTTGTGCATTTATAATTATACCTTCCATTCCAGAAGATACTTCTAATGATTCATTCTTCACGTCCTCACCAGCACGACCAAAGATCGCATGGAGTAATTTTTCTTCAGGTGATAATTCACTTCTGCTCTTTGGTGCTATTTTACCAACCAAAATATCTCCTGGCTTTACCTTTGTCCCTACCCTTATTATTCCATTTTCATCAAGGTTCCTGAGCGCTTTTTCTGAGACATTTGGTATATCGCGGGTAAACTCTTCTCTTCCTAATTTAGTCTCCCTGATTTCAACCTCAAATTCATCTCTATGTATGGAAGTAAAACGGTCATCTTTTAACAACGCTTCGCTGATTACCATAGCATCTTCGAAATTATATCCATCCCACGTCATAAAAGCGACGAGCACATTTTTCCCCAGGCTTAACTCACCTTTGTATGTTGCAGCCCCATCCGCAATCACATCGCCTTTTTTTACTTTCTGACCTTCTACCACTATCGGCTTCTGATTGAGGCACGTTCCTTCATTGAGACCTACAAATTTTCTGAGCATATATACATCCCGGCCGTCAACAACTATTTCATCTGCTGTTATTTTCGTAACCGATCCAGAATTTTCAGCGAGAACACACATACTAGAATTCTGAGACACCACCTTTTCCATTCCAGTTCCAACTATTGGTGGCTCTGTCCGTATGAGCGGCACCGCTTGTCTTTGCATGTTTGAACCCATCAACGCCCTATTAGCATCGCTGTGTTCAAGAAAAGGTATCAAGCTGGCGGAAACACCCACCATTTGTTTTGGCGATACATCCATGTAATCAACGTCTTTTGAGCTGACACTATGAAAATCACCGTTATATCTGCACAACACGCCTTCCTTATCGGCTTTTTCTTTGTGTTTGATTAAAACATCAGCAGGAGCAATTAGTTTATTTTCCTCTTCATCTGCTCGAAGATATCCTATTTTGTTTGTAATACTTCCATTTTCCAGAAGTCTATACGGAGTAATCAAAAATCCATATTCATCAATTGAGGCATAAATACTTAATGAAGCAATCAGACCAATATTGGTACCTTCCGGCGTTTCAATTGGGCATACCCTGCCATAATGGGATACATGTACGTCTCTAACCTCAAACCCCGCACGTTTTCTATTTAAACCACCTGGACCCAATGCACTCAACCTTCTTTCATGGGTCAATTGAGCAAGAGGATTCGTCTGATCCAAAACTTGCGATAATTCACTCCGGCTGAAAAAATAGTCTATGGCAGAGAATATTGTTTTTGAGTTAACCAGAGATCTCGGCGTTAGCTGATCCGAATCTTTCAGGCTTAACCTTTCCTGTACCGTCCTTCTTAACTTGAGAAATCCCTTGCGCAGCTCTTCACCAGCCAGTTCATCTATGGTTCTTAATCTTCGATTACCCAAATTATCAATATCGTCTATCGATACGCTCGGATCTTCCCTTCGTAGCTTCATTATGTAGCGTATCGCTTCCACATAATCTTCCTTTTGCAAAGTCATTTCGGACTCATTGATATTGTGCCCTAATTTTCTATTTAACCTGAACCTTCCCACAGATCCTAACCTGTACCTCTTTGCATCGAAGAATTTATCATAAAATAACTGTTTTGCCTTTTCTACCTGCTGCGGGTTTCCAGGCCGGAATCTTACGTAGATTTTTAATAAGGCATCTTCATGTGATTTCGTAAAGTCAGACTCTAAAGAATTCAACATTAGCGGGTCTTCCATCTTTTTAATAACTTCGACCTTCTTGATCTCCAAATCCGCAATCGCCTTCACTGTTGTATCGGATATCTGCCGTCCTGCTTCTAAGATAATTTCTCCAGTTTGCGGATTAACGATTTTATCAACCGAGTACTTGCCGCGCAACTTAGCAACAGAAGCGTAATCTGCAATCTTAATCGTTTCTGTTTCATAAAAAAGTCTTATTATATCTTCATCGTTTGAATACTCACTTGACAACGCCCGCAAAAAACATGTGGCAGGCAGTTTCCCGCTCTGGTCGATTCTTACCGTAAGTATATCCTTTTTACCAACCTCTAGCTCAATCCAACTACCTCTTTCGGGTATTATCCTGCACGAATGCAATCTTTTTTCAGCATGGAAATCTTCAATAAAATCAATGCCAGGCGATCGGTGCAATTGCATTACAATTACCCTTTCCGTTCCATTTATAATAAACTCACCACCACCTACCATTACCGGTATTTCACCCATATAAACTTCTTCCTCAATGGGCTCTGACTTATTTAATCGCAACCAGACACGAAACGGACGGCCGTACGTTAAGCGTAGTTGCCTACATTCATCCTGGGTATACCGCGGCTTTCCAAGCTCATACTTTATGTAGTCCAGCGACAAAGTACCATCGTAATTAGTGATAGGAAAAATTTCCCTTAAAATCGCTTCGATTCCAAAGTTTTTCCTTCGCGATGCGGCTATGTCTGCCTGTATAAAATTGCTATACGCCTTTGTCTGAATTTGCACAAGGTTTTGAATTTCAACAATATCACCAACCTTGCCGTAATTTCGGATTTCCATAATTATCCCGCTAAAAGTTAGAGGAAATACTCACTCAGTTAATTCTATTTGATCTCAACCTTACCACCAGCAGCTTCAAGGGCTTTTTTAATCTTCTCTGCATCTTCTTTTGTCACACCCTCTTTCACCGTTTTTGGAGCGCCCTCAACCAGATCTTTCGCTTCCTTCAAACCCAGATTGGTCTCAGCCCTAACCGCCTTAATAACTTGTATCTTGTTTGCGCCCCCATCTTTTAATATCACATCAAAAGATGTCTTTTCTTCAGCAGCTTGTGCCTTACCTTCTGCCGCAACTGCGGCAGGTGCCGCAGCAACCGCTGCTGCAGCCGAAACGCCAAACTTTTGCTCAAAAGCCTTAACGAGCTGCGCCGCTTCTAAAAGAGTCATCCCCGCCACCATATCAAGAACCTGCGCAATCTTACCAGAAGGCTCTACTGATTTCACTTCACTTGTTTGAGTCATTTTAATCCTCCTACTTTTTCAGGAAATTCAAAAAAATTATCCACCACTTTTTTCTTTTTGGTCTTTAACCGCCTGTAGCACAATAGCCATGCTTCGCAACACAGAATTAAATGCACTTACAACCCCTACTATTGGAGCGTTAATACTTGAAACAATTTGGGTACGCAATGTGGGCATATTGGGAAGTTTTGCCAGATTTTTGACATCATCAGGAGAAAGGAGCACCCCATCCACCACACCGCCGCGTATAGAGAAAGCAAGGATTTTTTTAGAGCCTTCAATGACCTCCTTTGCCATAAGGGCTGGATCTCCTCCACCGGTTATAATAGCTGAAGGACCTTTTAAAAGATTTTCAACCCCGGCAACCCCTATCTCTTTGAAAGCGATAGATGCAAGGGAGTTCTTAACTATCTCAACACCAACTTTTTTTTTCGACAAATCCCTTCTCAGTTGACCGAATTCCAACGCGTTTATTCCATGATAGCCAACAACTAAAAGGCTACTCACGTTTCTATATTTTCCAGCCATCTCTTTAACTACAAGTTGTTTTATTTCATTTGCCATTGCCTTTTACTTCCCTTCGCAATTATTTTCCTAAATCTTCACCATGATCCCGGGACTCATTGTGGAAGATACAGAAACGTTCTGTACAAATATCCCTTTTGCCGAGGGAGGACGGGAATTCGTTATGTGCTTAACAAAGGCATTTATATTGTCTTCAAGATCTGCCTCGGAAAACGATTTCCGTCCAACTATCGCATGTACATTCGCCCCAGCATCAGTTCTATACTCTATTTTGCCAGCCTTAAATTCTTTCACTGCTGTTTCAATATCATCTGTTACGGTTCCTGATTTGGGAGAAGGCATCTTACCCTGAGGACCTAACACCCTACCCAGTTTACCCACAAGCTTCATCATATCAGATGTGGCAATTGCAACATCAAAATCTACCCAGCCACCTTCCACCTTTTTCACCAGTTCCTCCGCGCCAACTTCATCAGCACCTGCCCTTTTTGCCAACTCAGCCTTTTCACCAGCAGCGAAAACAACTACCTTTAAACTTTTTCCAATACCCTTAGGCAAAGAAACAGAACCCCTAACAAGCTGATCTGATTGTTTTGGGTCTATGCCCAATTTCATTGCAACTTCAACGCTTTCATCAAATTTTGCAGGTTTAAAACTTTTCAGCAACCTTATTAACTCTTTCAGGTCATATTTTTTATCTGAATCTACCAACTTTCTTGATTCTAGATATCTTTTACTTCTTTTTGCCATATAAATACATTCCTTTCAATCAACCAGATCAAATGCCCCACCTGGTATTAATCAACCACCTTAATTCCCATAGTACGAGCAGTTCCTTCTATCATCTTCATAGCGGCATCTATACTATCAGCATTTAAATCCCCCAGTTTTTTATTCGCAATTTCGTTTAGTTGCTGCCTCGTTATCTGCCCAACCTTCTGCCTGTTCGGCTCAGGAGAACCTTTTGCAATACCAGCCAGCTGCTTTATTAACACAGAGGCAGGCGGAGATTTTATAATAAACGTAAACGATTTATCTTTAAATACCGTTATCTCAACTGGCGTTAAAATCCCCTGCAATTCTTTTGTCTTATCATTAAACTGCTTGACAAACTGTCCTATATTTACCCCATGCTGACCTAAAGCTGGCCCTACGGGCGGTGCCGGCGTCGCCTGACCACCTGGACATTGTAATTTTATCTTTGTTAAAACTTCTTTAGCCATTTTATGCTCCTATCATCAAATCGCTTCTACCTGCCAATATTCCAATTCAACAGGTGTTGCCCTACCAAACACTGTGAGCATTACTTTTACTCGTCCACTGGTAGGGAGCACTTCTTCAACCACACCATCATAATTTTCAAAAGGTCCTTCCTTAATTCTAACTTTTTCTCCCTCATGAAATACAATCTTTGCGCGCGGTTTCTCTTCTTTATGTTCGACATCCGATAAAACCTTTTCTACCTCATAGCTAGACATTGGCACCGGCTTATCTTGACCACCAATAAAATCACCTGCACCAGGCGTTTCCCGAATCAAAAACAACACCTCATTTGGGATCTTACCATTCTCATCGACTTCGACCTCAGCCATAATATAGCCTGGGTATATCTTCCTATCCATTACCTTTTTTTTACCACCCTTAATTTCAGATACTTTTTCACTCGGAACCAAAATATTTGAAATTAATCCTTCTAAACCCCTCGCTTTTGCGCGCTCAAACAATCCATCGCGCACTTTATCCTCTCTATTGCTTTGCACACGTAAAACATACCATCTTTTAGGCATTCGTTAATCTCACCAGAAAATTATGAAATACAGCCCTAAGCTCTTACATTAAATTTTAGCAATCACCCGGAAGGATCTAAAAGATTTGACAACGTTGATTACTCTGAAGATTTTATAATAATAAAGCCATAGACCTATCAAAAGGCTTGCTATCCTTTTAACCGGATAAAGAATGACCTAGAGCACTCCAATATACCTCATAATCAAAGTAACGGCTCTATCAACGCCAAAAGTGAACAACCCAATAACTATTACCGACACAATCACAACTACCGTAGAACCAACAAGCTCATACTTTGTCGGCCAAGCCACCTTTTGAAGCTCACCTTGCGTATTGATCAAGAATTCAACAGTTTTTCTACCACCACTATCAAACGATTTTATACCTGTCTCTAATCCCGCAACAAATATGCCTATAAAAAATCCCAACACAACAAAAAGCGCGAAAGCGCTAACCAAGCCCCACGATAACTCAATATCGACCAAAGGAACCTTAGCGTTGCCGCCGATATTTGGCAAGTCTATCAATCCGTTGTACAACGAAATAGCCGCAAATAAAGCAAGCACGCCCAGAGCAACCCCTACAGTCACCCTACTGTACAGACCCTGTCCTTTTTTATAAATATCAAAAAATGACATCCAAATATCTCTCTAAAAAAATGGCAGGTCTGGAGGGACTCGAACCCCCAACAGCCGGATTTGGAGTCCGGTGCTCTACCAATTAGAGCTACAGACCTTTATTATTTATTATATAAAACACACCAAAACTACTTCTTATACTCTTTGTGATCCACATGTTTTCTACAAACTTACAAAACTTCTTTAGTGCTAACTTTTCCGTTTGCTGAGTTTTTTTTGGCGTTCTATAGTTTCTATTTGAACACTCTTTACAAACCAGCGTTATATATTCACGCATGAACGTATTCCCAAGTTATTTATCCAATAATTTTTGTAACAACACCAGCGCCAACAGTCTTTCCACCCTCACGGATAGCAAAACGCAAACCCTCATCCATTGCCACAGGCGTTAACAATTCCACCGCTACCTTCACATTATCCCCAGGCATTACCATCTCAGCCCCACTCCGTCAATGTCACCACGCCCGTCACATCCGTCGTCCTGAAATAAAAACTGCGGACGGTATCCATTAAAAACGGTGTGTGCCTGCCGCCCTCCTCCTTCGTCAGTATATACGCTTCCGCTTCATACTTCTTGTGCGGTGTTATACTGCCAGGCTTAGCCAATACCTGCCCTCTCTCCAAATCCTCCTTTTCAACACCCCTCAACAACACCCCCAAATTGTCGCCCGCCTGGCCCTCATCCAGCGTCTTATTGAACATCTCCACCCCGGTCACAATGGTCTTCTTTATTTCAGGTTTTATCCCTACAATATCAACCTCTTCTCCCACCTTTACACGACCCCTCTCCACTCTCCCCGTTCCCACTGTCCCCCTGCCTTTTATACTAAATACATCTTCTATCGACATCAAAAATGGCTTATCTATTTCCCTTACCGGGGCCGGGTATATACGTATCCACAGCATCCATCAACTTCAATATTGGACCACAGTTCGCACACGTCGCCACACCACACCCACATTCATTCGCCTTCAGCGCAGAACCCTCACCACCGGAATATCATCGCCGGGAAAATTATACTTGCTTAACAGCTCCCTTACTTCCATCTCCACCAAGTCTAACAATTCAGGATCTTCAAGCATATCCACCTTATTCATAAACACCACTATCCTCGGCACGCCTACCTGCCTTGCCAACAGGATATGCTCTCTTGTTTGCGGCATCGGCCCATCCGGAGCGCTTACCACCAGTATTGCGCCATCCATCTGCGCAGCTCCTGTAATCATATTCTTCACATAATCTGCATGACCAGGACAGTCCACATGTGCATAATGCCTCTTCTGCGTCTCGTACTCCACATGCGAGATCGCTATCGTTATTCCCCTCTCCCTCTCTTCCGGCGCTTTATCTATAGAATCATATGGCCTCTCTTTTGCCAATCCCTGCTTCGCCAACACATGGGTTATCACCGATGTCAACGTCGTCTTACCATGATCTACGTGCCCTATCGTTCCTACATTCACATGCGGCTTCGTCCGCTTAAATACCTCTTTCGCCATCTGTCCCACTCCCTTATTTATTAACAGCTAATAACAACGTATATTTTTAATTACTGGAGCTGCTGATGGGATTTGAACCCATGGCCTCGTCCTTACCAAGGACGTGCTCCACCGCTGAGCTACAGCAGCATTTTTACTTTTTAAATTTTATATATTTCTCACACGTTAATAACTTTACAGAATTCGTCTATGATATCACAAAAAATTTAAATGTCAATTATAATAATTCTCTTTTTCGCATATTTTTTCTCTTATAATTCCAAACTATCTAAATCTGAGCGGGCGATGGGAATCGAACCCACATGACTAGCTTGGAAGGCTAGGGCTCTACCATTGAGCTACGCCCGCATATCTTAATAGGCTCATTTTATACACAACGACTCTGCTGATTAAGTATCCCCACAACAACATTACTATATCTTAAGATAGCACAATATAGGCCGTGCAAGCTTGCTATGGTATACTATCTTGGCTTGAAGGGCTCTAAATAACGAAGTCCTATATAATGGTGGGTGGAGGAGGATTCGAACCTCCGAAGGCTATGCCAACAGATTTACAGTCTGTCCCCTTTGGCCACTCGGGTATCCACCCACAACATAAAATCCGCGTAAAGCTAGCGGTGGGACTCGAACCCACAACCTGCGGTTTACAAAACCGCTGCTCCGCCATTGAGCTACGCTAGCATAGAGAACGGCAAATTTTAACAAAACATTTGAATATTTCAAGTAAAATTTTTTCAATTATTCATGTTTACAAGAAATCCTTCATAATTGCGCTTTATTTCTTGAATACTATCACCGCCAAATTTTTCTAAAAAAGCCCTGGCAATTTCAAACGAAACCATTGCTTCACAGACCACAGATGCAGCAGGAACAGCGCATACGTCAGATCTTTCGTAAGTTGCCGTAATTGGGGTTCTTGTTCGTAAATCCACACTTCGTAACGGTTTTTTCAATGTTGGAATAGGTTTCATGTACGCCCTTGCTACTATCGGCTCGCCATTACTAATACCACCTTCTATCCCACCAGCACTATTGGTAAGCCTTCGAAACCCGCCTGTTAGCAACCTGTCTTTCCCCGATTTTTCGCAAAAAATCTCATCATGCACCTCCGACCCCAATTTATTTGCCACATTATATCCCACGCCTAATTCTACCCCTTTTATCGCTTGAACGGACATCAGGGCGTATGCAATCCTTGCATCCAACCGCAAATCCCACTGCGTATGATTACCCAGGCCGACAGGCAATCCCCACGCAAGCACTTCAATAATACCCCCCAGCGAATCGCCATTTTCACCTGTTTGTTTAATTTTTTCGATAATCTTGTCTTCAATGTCTGGATCGATACAGTATATCGAGCTTATTTCACGATTATTCCTGGCAACGTTCATATCTTCAGGAAATTTATCCGAATTTATCCCCCCAATCCCTTTCACATATCCAAATATCTCTAAATTAAAATTGAGGAGGAAAATCTTTGCCAGCGCACCGGCCGCCACCCTGGCAGCCGTCTCCCGTGCACTCGCCCGTTCCAATATATTTCGGGCATCGTCCGTGTGATATTTCAGAACTCCCGCCAGGTCTGCATGTCCTGGCCTGGGGCGCGTAACTGCTGGCAACTCATCTATTTTATGGTCACTATTTTTAATCATAAGGCAAATTGGACTGCCCAGGGTTATCTTTTTTCTTACACCGGAAAGAATCTCCACGCGGTCTTCTTCAATCTGCATCCTCCCCCCCCTGCCAACCCCCCCCTGCCTTCGTTTTAATTCCGTGTTTATAACCGACTCGTCAATTAGTACCCCCGACGGAAATCCTTCAACGATTGCAATCAAACATTTCCCGTGTGATTCCCCAGCGGTTTTAAAATATAACATCATACATCTCCGATGACAGATTTATTATTTCATTGCCTAATAAAAATAATTTAGTTATGCTAGAATTTTTAAATTATATATTTTATACCTTCATTTAACAATGTAAAATCCGTCCTTATGTATAAACTATTTATCAGTTTCCGGTACTTACGCAGCAGAAAAATATCGTTTTTTGCAGTAGCTGGCGTTGCCGTTGGGGTCATGACCCTCATTGTAGTACTCTCGGTGATGAACGGTTTCGACCAGGAACTCCGGAGCAGGATTCGGGGCACCCTCGCCCATATCATTATCCAGAAAGGTGGCATGTATGGACTCGATGACTACAAACAGCTAATGGAAAAGGTAAAAACATTTGAACACGTCTCTACCTGCGCACCTTATATAGAAGGCCCGGCACTGATCAAACTACGGGGAAGAAAGGAATTTGTTTACTTTAAGGGTATTGACCCTGAAGCAGAAGTGCGGGTAAGTGATTTTGAGTCGTATATTACGCCATTTGGAAACCATCCCGGTGATTTATTAAAAACCCACGGAGAAAAAAACACGGCAAGCGTCTTCGGTGGTTCAGAGTTAATGAGACTTGGGCAAGGGGAGCCGGAAAAAGACCCTGGATGTTTTATTCAAAATGGCGAACAGATTGTGCTTGTCACATTAAAAGAGTGGGACAAAATTAGCGTCAAGGCATTTATCGTTGCCGGGAAATTCAAATCAGGCATGTATGATTTTGACAAGAACTATGTATATATTCCACTCACTATTGCGCAGGAACTCGCTGGCTCAAAGGAAAAAGACGCCATCACGGGCATTAGTGTGAAATTGGATGACTACCGTTACGCCAACGAGGTACGGGATAAAATACAGACCGCATTAGGCTACGAATATTTTGTACAAACATGGGAAGATGCCAGAAGGACATTCTTAACCGCAGTCATGATGGAAAGGAGAGTGATGGCATTTATCCTCTTTTTTATCATTGTTGTTGCAGGATTTAATATCCTGGCCATTCTCACCATGATCGTCCTGGAAAAATCTAAAGATATTGGAATTTTAAAAGCGCTGGGCGCAACCACGCAAGGCATAATGTCCATTTTTCTGTTAAATGGACTCCTCATCGGAAGTATTGGCGCCGGTATTGGAGTCGCAATTGGACTATCATTCACATTAAAGATCAACTGGCTGGAAAGCACCCTGTATACTCTCACAGGTTGGCGGCCATTCCCACCCGAGGTATATTATTTTAACCAAATTCCAACGGTAATAAATCCACTGAGCATTACACTCACATCGGTTATCGCCATTGTAAGTAGTGTGGTCTTTAGCATCTATCCTGCTTTAAGGGCGGCACGACTTGATCCCGTGGAAACATTGCGTTATGAATAACCGTAATTTCTATTCTCATCAAATCTATTGACAGACTTCGCGATTACTGATAGCATTTATACGCATAATTCATCCGGGTATTGTTTTCATTTGTTCGTACCTTTAGTTAAAAGAAAAGATATTAATTGTGGTAAATTACTACGACATACTTGAAGTAGGCTATGAGGTAAGCATAGAAGAGATTAAACATTCATTTCGTTCGCTTATCAAAAAATATCATCCTGATATCAACAGCTCAAATAAACCGTGGGCTGAATCAAAGACTAAGACCATCATCCAGGCTTATAAGATACTTTCCGATGTTACAACCCGTAAACAGTATGATCAGTTACACAGGCATCACTTCCAATATCACAAAACAACAAAAACTCGTAAAAAAGAAGACCCCGCAACAAAAGAAGAACTTATTAAGGCAAAGGTAAAATCCATTTTCACCGACCTTTTAAATGGTCATACGCACAATGCTATAGAAAATTACGAGCGTTTGTTAAAAGAATTTACAAATCTCGATTGCTTTTTACACCTCAATCATCGGGACTATATCGATTACAAATTCCTGCTGGCCGAAGCATATGAAAAATTAAAAAAATATGAGACCGCCGCCAGATTCTATGAACTTATCCTGGAAAAGGGGAAAAATACCGTTCACCGCAGTCATCTGTTTGATGAGATTAAAGAACGGATAAGAAACATCTATTGCCGCAGACTGACAAAGAATGTAGAGCCGGAAAAGGCGCTGGATTACTATGAAAAAGTTCTAACGTTCAATCTGTGCAAAAGTGAAAATGCCTTTATTCACAAAAAGATGGCCGAGTGCTATCTGATATTGAATGAATACGAAAAGGCCATCGATCACTTAAATATGGCGATATCACTAAAACCCAATATCCAGGGTGTCGGCAAACTTAAAACAAAACTTAAACAATACATACCGGACTTTGTTTTATAAGAGAAAACCGTGATAAGAGAAACAACTCCACTTCTTTCTACACAGATTCCAGAGCTTAGACTTTACAACCGTGGTAAGGTTCGTGACATCTACGAAGTGAATGATGCACTATTGATCGTCGCTACGGATCGCATATCGGCCTTTGACGTTGTTCTGCCCAGTGGCATTCCTTACAAAGGAAATGTACTCACAGGACTTTCAGAATTCTGGTTCAGGTACACCACTGATATTACCGAGAACCATCTCGTCACCACGCAGATAGAACACATGAACAATACCTCTGTTTTAAAGTATAGAAATATTTTACAGGGGCGTTCCATGCTCGTAAAAAAGGTCAAGGTGTTCCCGGTAGAGTTTGTTATTCGTGGTTATCTGGCCGGTTCCGGGTGGAAGGAATACCAACAAGCACAATCAATCTGCGGAATAAAACTGCCGCCGGGACTCAAAGAATCCGATAAACTTCCGGAACCCATCTTTACCCCCTCGACAAAGGCAACTACGGGACATGATGAAAACATTCCTTTTTCCATGGTCGTTGAATTGATTGGAAAGAAGTATGCGGAAGAATTAAAAGAAAAAAGCATCCGGGTTTATCTCAAGGCCAGCGAATACGCAAGAAGTAAGGGCATCATCATCTGTGACACCAAATTCGAATGGGGCGTTACAAACGATAATAAAACAATCCTGGTCGATGAGGCGCTTACGCCGGATTCCTCACGTTTCTGGCCGCTGGAAAGCTATAAACCAGGGAGGTCGCAGGTGTCTTACGACAAACAATTCATTCGTGACTATCTTGAAACTATCCACTGGGACAAAAAACCGCCAGCGCCAACACTCCCCCCTGATATCATCCAGAAGACATCAGAAAAATACCTGAATGCCTATAAAACACTTACCGGAAAAAACCTGGTATAAAGTCCTTATAACGCTAACAAATTGAATTGATGTATGTCAGGCTTTAGTCGTTTTATTAAACTCATGATGGAGCCTTACCCACATACAACAGTGAATAGTTGCCCTGCACTCCTATTTATGGCAATTCTCACATATGATAAAATTCCTGAGTATTAAATATGAAACCAAATCCAGACGATTTCAAAAAATATCTCGAAGTTGCACAGGCAGCCGCACTTCAGGCCGGCGTTATTTTAAAAGAGCATTTTAGAAAATTAGACCCCTCCATGATTAATGAAAAGGCCAAACATGATTTCGTCACCCATGTAGACAGGCAGTCTGAAGATATTATCAAAGCCCACATACGGCACCATTTTAGCGGTCATGCCATACTTGCCGAAGAGTCTTCCTCAGAAAAGAGTACTTCCCCATACCTGTGGATCATCGATCCCCTTGACGGCACCCTAAACTATATCCACGGTCTGCCGAGTTTTGCCATCTCCATTGCCTTACAAATTCAGGGGGACTTGACCATCGGTCTCATTTACGAACCTTTACAGGAACATATCTATTCGGCTATTAAAGGAAATGGGACATTCAAGAATGATAAACGTATTTGTGTCTCTTCATCCAACAACCTCAGTACCGCCCTGATTGCAACGGGCTTTCCTTTCAGGATAAAAGACGTTATTGACCCATATCTCACGGTATTTAAGGATTTATTCATGCAGGCCACAGGCATCAGGAGATGCGGTTCTGCCTGTCTGGACCTTGCATACACAGCCGAAGGCATTTTCGGGGGGTTTTTTGAATATGGCCTGTCACCATGGGATATCGCAGCAGGGGTGCTCCTGGTTCAGGAGGCAGGCGGCATCGTCACTGATTTTAAAGGAAGTGGAGAATACATAAAGACCGGCAATGTCATTGCTGGCACAAGAGGAGTGCACCACGAAATGCTCTCGATAATCCGGAAGACCTTTCAGCATTGACAAATAAGTTCCACAAGTTTGCAATTCCAACAATTAAAATGTTTGAACAATTGTAACAATTTGGTTTTTTGGGAAAATATTCATTATTTCTCATAAATTTCATTTCACAGGAGATAGGTATCATGAAGCATTATAAAGTAATTTTCAATGGTTTTATTGCATCACTATTTTTTGTAGCTTTATTTTCACCATTGTCTCTCGCGAGTAGCCTGCCTTCTCACGCGGAACTCCAGGAAATCCTCAGGGCGGAAGTAAAGGAGAATAATGGCGGATTCGGTTTTCATATGTGGGCAACTGTGGTAGACCGGGACGGCGTGGTTAAGGCCGTGGTGTTTTCCGGAAATGACCGGGGAGACCAATGGCCCGGCAGCCGTGTTATTTCTGCGCAAAAGGCAAATACCGCTAATGCCTTCAGTCTGCCGGGATTTTCGTTGTCAACCGCAAATCTCTTTTCTGCCGTACAACCAGGTGGTAGTTTATATGGGTTACAGGAGAGTAATCCGGTTTCTCCGGAAGTAGCATATCAGGGTTCATCCGAAAAATTTGGGACGGAAAAAGACCCTATGGTCGGCCATAAGATAGGCGGGGTTAATATATTTGGCGGAGGTTTGGCGCTTTACAACAGTGAGGGAAAACTCGTTGGGGCATTAGGTGTTAGCGGCGATAGTTCTTGTGCTGATCACAATATCGCATGGAAGGTACGGCATAGACTGAATCTGGACTACGTTCCATCAGGGGTTAGCCCAACAAAAGACGATAATATTGTCTATGACATCACCAACGGTGTCAGCGCAAGTGGTTGGGGCCATCCGCAATGCTCTCCCGAAACGGCTCGTATTGCCCAGGAATTCCCTAAAACACATCCCGTAAGAAAAACGAAATAAAATTCAAAACACTGGGACGCAATTATGAAAAACCCCATTTTCAACCCGATGCCGAACAGGCTCAACACCTTATGCTGGTTTTCAATCTCATTTCTCGTGGTTTTGCTTCTGAGTACAATCACCTCCGCATCGACAATTGTGCAGATATCCGGCGGAGGTTTTCATAGCCTGGTTTTGAAATCGGACGGCACCGTATGGGCATGGGGACTCAACATACATGGTCAGCTTGGGGATGGAACAAATGCCGACAGGAAAACACCGGTACAGGTGAAGGGATTAAACCACGTTACGGCAATAGCTGGAGGAGTGTGGCACAGCGTTGCCTTGAAAACAGACGGCACAGTTTGGGCATGGGGCGGCAACTGGGCAGGGCAACTGGGAGACGGCACAACAAAGAGCTGGAACACCCCTGTACAGGTAAGCGGACTTAATAACGTCACTGCAATTGCCACAAAAGGACAGCACAGTCTTGCCCTTAAGACAGATGGCGCCGTTTGGGCATGGGGAAGAAACACATACGGACAATTGGGAGATGGGACCACTACCGATAGAAACACACCGGTACAAACAAGGGTACTCAAGAACATCATTTCCATTGCCGGCGGGGGATATCATGGCCTTGCACGGAAGGCAGATGGTACTATCTGGGCATGGGGACTTAACAAGTATGGTCAGGTGGGAGATGGTTCCACCACAGACAGGGCAAGCCCCGTCATGGTAAGCGGACTTGTAGACGTCAGCGATATCATTGGTGGCGGAGATCACTGCATTGTCCTGAAGAATAACGGCACCGTTTGGACATGGGGATTTAATGAGAGTGGTCAGTTGGGAGACGATTCAACCGACAACAGAAGTACCCCATTCCCCGTAAATGAGCTTAAACGTGTCTGTGCAATTGCTGGCGGAGGAGATCACACCCTTGTCCTGAAATCAGACGGAACTGCGTGGGCGTGGGGAAGTAATAATAGCGGCCAGTTGGGAGATGGAACTACCTCAAATAAAGAAATACCCGCCCTTATAAAAAACCTCGACCACGTTATTTCTGTTTCTTGTGGCGGACAGCACAGCCTTGCCCTGAAAGCCGATGGTACTGTGTGGGCATGGGGGTTAAACAAAAACGGCCAACTGGGAGACGGCTCGACATCAAACAGAAACATTCCGACACAGATAAATATCAAGTGATCCCGTTTTTTCTTTACAATTTGCGCCTTACGACAGTACAAATCAACAATACAAAGTAATATTTTAGTTTTTTGAAAAATTCCAATAATGACAATGTCTGTCACGCAGTGTAGGGGCGAAGCATTTGCCAGTTTGGTACGAATGCATTTATGCCAATTTGGCAAATGCTTCGCCCCTACTTTTCAAAAAACTAAATTATTACCTTTTTTCATTTTATATCCGTGGTGTGGCGTTTCATTAAAACGTTTACATATTTATTGTCATTGCGAAGGAGGAACGATTGAAACAATCTCCTCTTTTCTTGGATTTTGAGAGAAAGATTGCTTCGCTGTCGCTCGCAATGACAGGCAAGACAGTACTTTTTGCACATACCCTTTACACCTGCGATTTCGCACCCATAAAGGGTACAGCTACATTTAAATTTTCGGTAAACTAAAAGTGGTCAAATCTTTACAGGCTGTCCGAGAATGCAAAATTGTGAAAATTTGGATATTGATTTTTAAGGACTTATGACATGCAAATTCACGAAAAAGTCAATTCTCGGACAACCTGTTTATTATTGACAAATCGGCTTCAACTTTTTTGATAATATAAGAAAGATGCTTGTCGCTTTTCAGTTTTTCCCGTAATTGTTTTCTCCACTGGCTCACAGTACTACAGTCTATCCCCCCGTCATTGCTCTTATCTCAGTTCCACTTAGTCCACCAACCCGATATAACAAGTCCATAGCTATTTGCCTTGTTATAGCTCGTTCCTTTTTATTTCATAAATACTTTTATGCTCCCTCGAAAAGAAGCATCTAGAGTTGAGTACTTTATTCCATACCTCTTTTGCTTTTTTATGGTTGGCATCTTTTGCCTTTATCAGCGCCTGGCTAATTTCTCCTTCATGTTCAGCATAAATGGTCGATTCCATCTTCATAGCCACCACGATCAGGAGCGGGCATTATTGGCTACTTTGTCATTGGCTGCCACTTTCACGTTGACGATCATACTCGGCATGGGTGCACCAACGTGTTTGATGTTTCCTTCTTCCGCATGGGGGCGCCTGATTACCGAGGCAGTTTCCTTGCGATTGGCGATGACGACTTCGCGCGGCTGGCCATTCGGATCAGGCTCATAAGTTGTAATAACTACCACAACAGGCAGTAGTGAAATTTGAACGTGTAAGTCTCTTCCATTTTTCGTTTTTCCATAGATAAGACAGCTTGGGGGAATATTTGTCATCTGGGTATTCTTCAATAATTTCCCCGCTTAATACAGACTCTTCAACCTCGTAACGATCTATAGACCTTTTGATCATCCTTTTTACCGCAAGCCTTTGTATAATTTCTTTTTTTGTGAGAGATCTGCTTATGTGCATTTTTCTCCTGTGTTCTATTGCTCATAAGGAATTATGAGGTTTTTTTTCCACCATTGAAAGTTCTTTTTTAATCCATTCCACCCGCTCCCTGGCCTGTTTTATTCTTATGAAAAAAAGACCACTGATAAAACCAAACAATTCATTTAACTTCTGTTCGTCTGCGATGCAAACATAGGCAGACATGGCCTTTTTATAATACATCTCCTGCTCTTTCTCAAACAATACCGCCAATTCCTCATAAAGATTACCCATACGATATTGTGCATTTACGGGCGTTATCCCTTCAAACTTTTCTACAATCTCATAAAATTTAGATATTGCATTACCATAATATATTTTCGCACCTTCATCATCTCCGATATCATAAAGCGCAAGACCCACATAATGATACGCCTCTGCAACCGCGTACGAATGTTCCTGCGCTTCCTCTATATAGCCCTCCTTAAGCTCTTCCAGCACATTTTTATACCGACGCTCCATCGCCTCAACGAGGCTAATACTCAGGGGAATATTGGCATCCTCAAGTTCATTCTGGCTCTCAACCCGAACGGGGGGAAGCAGTAATTTTGAGAGGGTATCCACATCTAATTCCTTAATAAGATAAAGTTCGCCTACTGAATGAAATTTCTTATGCATCCTCGCATGTAAAACTACTTTTATCGACTCTTCAGACAACTCAAATTCTTTCTGTAAAAAAAGAGACATGTCGTCATCAGTTGCATGATGCAACATCTTACGTAACTGTAATAATTTTCCCAGAACTGCCAGTTTGTAAGAAGGTTTTTGTCCGTGTAACACCGTTCTCCTAAAAAAAATAAGCCATGGTTCTCTGCTGGTAAAATGAAAACGCCCCTCATATCCATAAAATATCTTCAGGGCAACTTTCAACTTGCATACTCCCCACTCCTCCGGTTCCTGATAATTGAGTTCCTGATACAGTCTGTCGACCCGATTAAAGTATTCCTGAAGGATATCCTTCATTTGAATAGAGTTTACTTTACGATAGAGTTTCAACTCATGTGAGCTGTATTTCAGCGCTTCTCTGTAGTAATCAATGGCCTTCTCATATTGATGGCTATGGTAATTTTTGTCGCCAAGATACTCGTAATATCTTTTAATCATATTTTTAGATCTGATACATGCCTCGTCTTCCTGATTCACATAACATACTTTTTCAAAATGTTCTATGAGATTTCCAGGTACCTGAAAAGTCTTGTTTGCAAGGGTATCCAACCCTTCAACATATCCATAGAAGGAATTACAACTCTTACAAAATTCCTCACCCGTGGCTGCGCACATCGTGGCCTTCTGCAGACATTCCCGCGCCCTCTGGAATATGCCAAATTCGGCATATGCCTTTCCTAACTGGACAAGTATATCTCCCACCATCCTGTCATTATTTCCGCTAAAATATCCATATTGTTTCACATATTTACTAATTGCCGTCCGGTAAATAACAGGAACTATCTCCAGGTCATTGCCTGCAATGCGTAACACATGTACCTTTATTTCTCCGGTTTCTGTGTCCAATTCCACACCCGGCACTTCCTTCCCATCCGGAAATTTTATCCACGGGGTCTTTTTAATAACACTGGCCGTAAATACCGTATCTCTACCTCTGGCCAAATCCCTTGATGTCCAGACGGTATCCCATGACCATTCATTCTCTTTCTCTGTGCCAGGTCTTACGATCTTAAAATTTTTTAAAATATCTATTTCGTTTTTTCTAAAATGATTCCATTTATTTATATTTTCCAACGATTCTACATCCTGGGCTATATGAGCAGGTAATATTCTGAGACTCATTTCCCCACCCAGTTTTTCAATAATAATCGCACTAAGGATCGCTTCGGGAATCCCACCCACGCCAACAATCAGATCGACTTCATTTCTTGTAACTGCAAGGGTGGGGGTAAGGTCATCATTTTTCATACGGATTACATGAGCGCCAAGCGCCTGAACTTTCTTGATAAGCTTCTCGTGACGCGACCTGTCCAGAATAACGACATTCATCTTCCCGATTTCATCATAGATATTATGGAGCATAACCTCTACGCCTCGGGCTTTTAAAGTATATTCGGCCATACGTCTCAGATTTTCTTTAATATCGTGAGTCACGTGAACCCCTGCGCCTTTGTATTTATTCCCTACAATGGTCTTTATTCCATACATATCAGGGGAATTAAACAGACCACCTCTTTCGCTATATCCAACGGCAAAAATCACCCCGCCTTTCGACGTCTGATTAACCAGACATTGGTCATTTTCAAAGGCGCTCAGCGCAATATCCGCTTCATTATGCTCACCTCCGATAGCAGCGCCAAATTGTTCTCCTATATACAGCATAGGCATGTCTTTCCGCTCACCCTCGGCATTTACAACATAGGCCTTCCACCAACTGAAGCTATTATAAATGTGCCTGAGCCACCAGACAGCCATACCACGCGCACGGAAGACATTAAAATTCTCCCCACTGGTACCGAAGTATTTTAAAGACCGTGCAGCAACGACCCCAACGGGGTGTCTTAACTCATTTCTATGAGTTAATTGAAGCCCTTCACCCATGGCTTTTAAATTACATCCTTCAGGAATATATGCCTCAACAATAAAAGGGTCGTCTATCCTCCTGGAATTAAAACTTTCATCTCTTACAAATTTAACATTATTTATTATTTTTTCGTGTCCAATCATTTTAAATTAGCCACCCTGAAACCCGCACAAATAAAATGAAAATTCGTATTCAATTTAGTTTGGAGCCTTTATACCATTCAACAGTTCAATCGTCTACAATTGATTCAAAACACCGTGTGTAAGTATATTTTTATATAAAAATGCAAACCTACGCATTATCAATAAAATATATAGAAATTGTCAGAAAAGTTCAACTTTCAAATTTATTATCCATAATCTCCTTGAACAAAAGGGAATTCACGGGTTTCATTTCCTTCCCGCATTCTCCAATCCGGGGCTCAAGCTTATGATTCTGAATGGACACATTATGTATGAACTACCGAGACAAATCTTCTTTGGTTGGTTATTACCAATAGAAAAGGAATCCGTAAAATTGATTTGCTAAGATAACAAGAGGAAGTGGAGAAGATAGAGAATTAATAATCAACGAGAACTGAAAAAAAACAGGGCTGGTAGACCGTTAAGCAAAACCGCTGGTCTACCAGCCAATTTGGATGCCCTGGTAAAATGTACTATCACTTATTTACGCAATTCAGTGATTTTGCATGAGGTTTATAAAAAATCAATCCCATTGATATATATTGTCGTCATAGTACAATTCGAGCTTATGCTTGTGCTTTAGTTCCTCCTGTGCCAGGATCTTGCATATCTTTTTCAGATCAGGATTATCCGTGGATTTCACCATGCCTACATAGAAATTATACGATTTTTGCTCTTTTTTCATGGCAACGACCAGCACATCCTGAAAGTCTTTGACCTCAGAAACGTCTTTATCCACCAGGTATTCCGTAATATGAAGGTCGTGTACTTTTTCCGGCTTAAATTTTACAACTTTTGAAACATCCATTTTCTGCAATAAATCTTTGTGCTTTAATTCTTCATCGGCAAGTTCCTTGAGCCACAATTTCGCCGCCGCATCTTTTACAAACTTAAGGGCGTCGTTATAAAATTTATACGCCTTTTCTTCCTGCTGTATAGCCTGATTGATAATCTCTTTTACATCCATTTTTACCATCACACCTCTCCTTTCTTTAAAGATTTATTTCTTTGACTTTTCCCATGCTCTCAACTCCGCCAATTTGTGTTCGGCTGCAATTGCCGCAGTAACGCCTTCACCTATTGCAGTCGCTATCTGTCGATATGAGTCCTTTCGAATGTCACCAACAGCATAAATCCCCTCAATTGCCGTTTCCATATGAATATTGGTTTCAATATGACACCCGGCGTCCACACACAACAAATTTCCCAAAAAACCCGTATTTGGGGTACTTCCAATAAAGATAAAAATCCCCTGACACGGAATATCCCTCTTTTCCTGCGTCAAGACGTTTTTAACAACAACACCATCAACCTTTTCTTTCCCATAAATATTGTCAATAGCAGTATTAAAAATGCCCTTTATTTTTGGGTTTGAAAACGCCTCATCCAGATAAATTTTTGTAGCCCGAAATTCATTTCTTCGGTGGACTATTTGTACTGTTTGCACATATTTAGTCAAAAATATAGCTTCAGTTATAGCTGAGTCTCCACCGCCCACGACAACAACATCCTTCCCTCTGTAAAATGCGCCATCACAGGTGGCGCAATAACTGACGCCTTTTCCATAAAACTCTTTTTCGCCAGGCACTTCTAGCTTTTTCGGATCAGCCCCGGCGGCCAGAATTACGATATGGCTTGCATACGTATCAGTATCGGTGGTAACAATTTTCAAACCATTCGCAACATCTAATTTTGAGACTTCTTCATAACGAATCTCCACACCAAACCGCTTTGCCTGCGCCTGCATTCTTTCGGTCAATTCTACACCGCTGATAACCTCTGGAAATCCAGGGTAATTTTCCACTAAATCTGTGCCGACAAGTTGCCCCCCCAGATATTTTCTTTCAAAGATTACGGTCTTCAATAAGGCGCGACAAGTATAAATTGCTGCGGCAAGCGCAGCAGGCCCACCGCCGATGATAATTACATCGTAATCCTTGTTCACAGTCCCTTCGATCCCCTCATGGCATTCAGGACTTGCCAGCCATAGAAATTTAAGGCAAACTGCTTTTTCTCAGTATGGCATTCCAGACACTGTTTTGTACCCTCAGTTGCCCAGTTCCGTGTCACAAATGCAGTCTTTGACTTTTCCCCCTTTTTGGTAAATTTATCTTTTCCCGCATGGCAGAAATCACAATCTGTCCCCATAACCTCGCAAAGCTCAAACATCTTCTTTGCCTGTTGTTCGTTTTCTTTATAGTGTTTACGATCAACATGACAATGGTCACATTCTACCCCCAGGGCAGCCGAAGCCTTCATCATCTTCTTCGATTTTTCTCCCTCCTCAGAAAACACCGTGAGATCCTCATTGTGACAAAAATCGCAGTCTACGCCAAATAAGGCAACCATTCGCTTGATTTGAGACTCACGGTCTTCTTTGGTACCTTTGAAATAAGGATTTGAATACGTAACAATCGGCTTTTTTTTATCCCCTTGTTCCGTATCAGGCAGCACTATCTTTTCAAAACACAAAATCGCCACAAGACATGTGATAAACAGGGATACCTTTAAACAATTTTTTTGTATTAGTTTTATCATAAATATCATCAGAAAATATAATTACTGAACGCCGAATGCTCGTCTTTAATCGAGTTTATCAAATAAGTCTTTACTTGCGCCACAGGATGGACACACCCAATCTTCCGGCAGATTCTCAAAGGATGTTCCGGGTTTAACGCCATTATCGGGATCTCCTTTTTCTGGATTATAAACATAACCGCACACCCTACATTCCCACTTCGACATAGTCCCTCCTCTCATGAATAAATTGTTAGTCTTACCGCGTAAATTACTCATATTTTACATTTCCTGTAACATCTAATCAACCTTTAAAACAAAAGAAAGTGCAGACCGCAGAGAATCTGCACTTTCTTTTAAAACTGCCACAGTATGCAGAAACGCACGATTTTGCATCTCTACGCTGCTATTGTTTGAATTTCATCAACATCGGGTTATCGGTTCTCAATGGGTACCTGCTTGTCACGATTTTCCTTATGACACTCAAAACATGTCTTTTGTACCATACTTACAAACGATTTAAAAGTCTCATCCTGATTATTTGCCTTTGCTGCCTTTTGAACTTCCAGGGCGGATGATGCAATTCCCTTTTGGTAAGTATCAAAGCTTTCCTTCAGTTTCGTAATTTTTCCTTCGTCACTTGGATCAATTTTAGCCTTTTTAAACCATTTGTTATCTTTTGGATCTAAAGGAAAAAAGGTTTTATTTATGGTATAACTCTGATCTACCACACTACCGGCCTCCTGTGATACATATTTTAAATTACCAGCAAGGATTCCTTCAAGCATATTAGTCATCCGTTTTGACATAGCATCCATTAACGCCCTTGTGGGTTCCTCAACGCCTTCGTGGCCAATAGCCTTTTGCTCTTCCGCCCAGACCCGCGAAGGAGTACCCATACCCATTAACCCAATTAATCCAACACCCACCAAACCGATACCCAATAAACGCACCCTTCTCATTTACATGCTCCTTTCCTCAATAAAATGAAACGAAATACAATACATCAATGTTCAACAATTTAGACGAAAACATTCTTACCCGCAGGCTCAGTCATGGAAAAAGGAGATAATATTGAATTTAAACGCTCTGCAGGAAGAATTTTTTGTTCAAGAATAACCTCCTTGACGGATTTTCCCGTCCGCAAAGATTCCTTCACCACCTCAGCCGCCTTTGAATAACCAATAAGAGGATTCAGAACGGTTACAATACCCAGGCTCCTCATCGCATACTCCTCACACCTGGCCGTATTTACTTTTATTCCACAAATACACTTCTCGTTAAATACCTTTACTGCATTGGCAAGGATAATAATAGAATCAAGCAGTTTAAATTGAATCAGGGGCATCATTACATTAAGTTCAAATTGTCCTGCCTGTGCTGCCAGCGCAATTGACACATCATTGCCAATCACAGAAAATCCCACCATATCCATCATCTCAGGGATAACCGGATTAACCTTTCCTGGCATGATGGAAGAACCAGGCTGCACTGCAGGCAGTTCTATCTCCGCAAGTCCGGTGTTTGGCCCCGAGTTCATCAATCTCAAATCGTTGGCAATACGGATAAGTTCCACGGCCAGTGTTCTCAGGGCGCCTGAAAATTCAACGAATGAAGCATTACTCTGCATAGCCTCAAATCGGTTTTTTGATTCCCTGAGATCCAGGTTCGTCATCCTTCTCAACTTTTCAACAACCCGACTGGCATATTCCGGATGCGTATTCATGCCTGTTCCCACGGCGCTTCCGCCTATACCTAGTTCTTTCAAAGATTCTCCGGCCTTTTCGATCCCCGTTGTAGCCCTGTAAAGAGAAGCTGTATAACCAGAAAATTCCTGACCAACCCTGATGGGTACAGCATCCTGGAGATGCGTACGCCCGGATTTTACGACCGAATCAAAGGACTTTGCCTTTTTGCTCAATACTTCTGTCAGCCCATGTAAATTTTTCACAAGTCTTCTGGACAATTGTAAAACTGCAATACGCATGGCGGTGGGATAGACATCGTTGGTTGACTGTCCATAGTTTACGTTATCATTGGGATGAACCATCGAATAGTCGCCTTTTTCCCCACCCATCATTTCAATCGCTATGTTGGAGATTACCTCATTAACATTCATATGGTGGGAAGTTCCAGCGCCAGCCTGGTACACATCAACCACAAATTGGTCATGAAACTCACCATTTAAGATACGGTCACATGCAAGGATAATCATATTGCCAACCTTGCTATCGAGACAGCCCAGTTCAACATTTACCATTGCAGCCGCCTTTTTTATATAGACCATTGCCATGGTAAACGTGGACCAAGATGTCTGACCACTTATGGGAAAGTTCTCAATGGCCCTGGCCGTTTGAACCCCGTAGTATACTTTTACAGGAATTCTCATCTCGCCCATATAATCTTTTTCAATACGATAGGAATCAAGACTTCTGTTATTCATACCATTTTATTTACCATATTCATCCACATGTCGTAAATACGCCCGGTATCCTCAGCATCCCACAGTTCCGTATTTTCCAGATACCCAAGCGTATTCTTTAATATGCCAAGATGTGTTTTCTCCTCGCCCGCAAGAAAACGATACATCTCCCGCTCCTTTACATCTGATGTATCTTTTGCAGCCTTTTCGTAAAACCTGATTCCGTCTTCTTCTATCTTCAACGCCAACCTAACGGCCTCTATGTCATTCGTATTGACATGAACCTTTTTTTTCAGTTCCTCACCCATCTCCCGAAAAATGGTAGTTAATCTTTTCTGTGGATTTTTCCTATCCTTTTTCTCTATTTCTGGAGGCGAAGAAAGCAATAAACGAAGCCTCTTTGCGTGCAATCTTTCATCTTCCACGAAAGACTTGAACATTGCCCGCCCCATGGGATGAAGGGTTTTATTTGCCAGGTCGCTATAAAACTTTATCCCATCCATCTCCATTTGAAGCGCAGTTGATTTAATATCCTTTAGCGTATCACCCATGTTAAGTCCTTTGTTATTGAGGCAGGCATTTAATCGTATAATCGTTGTCCTCGTTTACGAGGGCAAATTTTTGACAGCACAATGAACACCGCTCTTCATTTCCCACAGAGGGCATTTTTCCAAAATCAATCTCCCAACCACATACGAGACAATAAAAACTCACATCATGGTCATCCGATTCTATGCTCCCGATAACCCTTTTCAACGAATCTTTGTGGCCTTTAGCAGCCCTTGCTAAATTTTGAAATACTTCCTTAACTTTCATATCCTTTGAAACGCTGGCCATCTGGTTATAGAGATGCTCCTGTTCTTCTTCTACATCACAATCTGATTCTAAAAACTCCAGTACGGTTTTATACCCATCTCTCATACACGTCCTCCTCTCATTTCGACCCCTTAAATAGTATCAATATTGGTAAATAGATTCTACTTTTTCAAGACTTCGATACATAGAATCGCTTACTATTAAATTACAAAGATAACCTGCTCAACTGTTCGTCCAATTCATCTTTGTGCCGTATTTCATTATGCAAGATACCTTCAAGTAAGGCATTAATTTTAGGATCACTCAACGCCTTGATCTGATCACTATACCTTTCTATTGCATGTTCCTTCTTCTGTATTGCCAGTTTGATATTCTCAATATCTTTACTATCTTTTGCCATGAGACAGCTCCTTTTTAAGAAATTTCATAAAATTCAACTATAATGGTTTAAACAATTATTGTACCAAAAGAAACATCTCTCATAATAAATATTCAAAACATCCTAATCAACCAGAATAATTATAGTTATGTTGTTATCATCCCAGCAAACAAATTCCGGGTTTCGGAATATTTACTAAGAATTTAGAATCAAAATCCACATATTTGGAATTTTCTAAACATTAAATTATTTTAGCAGATGTTTATAATTTAAATTGCAGTCCTTTGAATCAGGTTGCTTTTGGTAGATACCGTTGAAGAGCCGCAGATTTTAGCTGCGCTCATTGCAGACTTTTAAGAGATGTTTTTACTTGTTTGGAATTACTTTGGGCAGTGTATCTGGGAAATGAATAATATTTTCTAATTTTCAAATAGTTCTGTTTTTAAGAACTAACGGACTTTTATCCTCGCATAGCCCTGGTGTTCACCGTATTTATCTGACCAAACGAGACCAACCTCCCAAATATCCCCTTTACGCATAATCTTGAGGAGTGCGCTTAGTTCATCAATACTGTTAATTCTATATTGGCCTACATATACAAGCACATAACCAGCTTCCATGCCTACTTCGGAGGCCGGGCTATTTTTCTGGACGTCAGAAATTAACACCCCGCTCTTGAGCCACCCTAAATTCAATCGTTTGGCAATCTGGGGAGTTAAATTCTGCACATAGAGACCTAATTTCTCCAACGCCAACTTCTCTATCGAAGGGAGTGGCGCTTTTTCGAGGATAACATATATCTTCATCTCCCGGCCGCCACGATTGATATTGAAAGAGAGCTTATCGCCTACATTTTTTTTGAGGATATACTTTTCAAAATCGAGGATATCAAGAATCTCCTTTGAATCTATTTTTGTGATATAATCCCCAACTTTAATATTTGCCTTATACGCCGGACTTCCCTGTTCAACCGAAGAGACCTTAATCCCCCTTGAGGAGTCATCCTGTTCTTCTACCTGAACGCCAAACCACACCTTGTTAAGCTCTCTAAAGTTAAAGAGTTTAACCAGGGTTTGTCTTACCTTATCAACCGGAATAGCAAATCCAATTCCCTGAGCCTGATTTACAATGGCAGCATTGATTCCAATAAGCTCTCCGTCAATATTAATGAGCGGACCGCCGCTATTGCCAGGATTAATGAGCGCATCTGTCTGGATAAGGCCATCGTATTTAATTTCCCCGTATTCATTGTTAAACGTAATGGTTCTATTCTTTGCGCTCAGCACGCCTGTGGTTACGGAGTTTTCCAGGCCAAATGGATTTCCCAATGCAACTACGGTCTCGCCAATCATGATATCTTTTGACGTCCCCATTTTGACATAGGGAAGTGGTGTGGGAGAATTTATTTTTAATACGGCAAGATCGCTAAATGGGTCTGAACTAATCATGGTTGCCTCAAAGTCCTTCCCATCTGACAACCGGACCTTAATCTTGGAAGCTCGACTCACAACATGTTCGTTAGTTACAATATAGCCGTCTTCGTCGATAATAACGCCAGACCCCAGTGGTCTCTCAACCATCTGCGTTTGTGGTTGACCAAAAAATTCGTTAAAAAACTGGTCAAAGACTTCACTGCGTGAACCAAAATACGGGTCAACATGTCGCTGGGTAATAAGTCGTTCGGTGCTGATGTTAGCTACAGCCGGACTGACCTTCTCAATTGCCATTACGACAGGCGTTCTGCGATTGGTCGAATCAGCATCTCGAGCAGTTGCTTTGCTGGATACCGAACTAAAACAAGCAAGGGCAAACAGCAACAAGAAGATGAGTATTTTCTTCAAGATTAACCCCCCTCATGTCTCTTAGTGAAAACCACCATGTGAACCGCCATGCGGTTGTATCCGGGGACCAGTTCCGGCAGGCGTTTTTTCCTGCGGTACAGGAATCTGGCCGCCGGGTATGGCTGGCGCTGTTTCTGCCATAATAGTAGTAAAACCCTCTTCATTCCTCATCAGTTTTGAAATAGTTTCAGTCCCAACAACGTAAATGTAATCTGAATCTTTATTCTTGACATAATAGTTGTTTGCGTCCTTTTTCTTACCAATATAAAGCGCCAGCTCTCCCCCTTCCAAACCTATGGTAATAATCAGTTGAGGTTTGTCCAGTGAAAATTGTGTCAAATTCGTCGCCTTATATTGTTCAATATAACTGCCCTTTAATTCATTAAGAATGCGGATAAAATAATCAACTTCCTTCCCCTGCACCTCTTTTTGTTCATTATTTTTCAGTTTCCAGGTATTATCCTTCTTTTCCAGTTGAACGCTTTTGTCAGAATAGTCGAGCGCAAGTCTGACGACATCCGATCCTTCAAACGTAAACACTTTTGTGGGAACAAGCTCCGCATCAAAGTTCCTTATCTTCGGCCAGGAAAGCTCAAATACAAGGTCGCTGTCGCTCATCATTCCATAGGAATTTGATTTATCACCCTTAACCTTTTTCCCAATGAGCAGTGTCCTGGTTTCACATATTTTTTCCCTGGGTTCCTTCGGCTTCGCCGAAGCTTCGGGCTTTTCTTCTTTCTTGTTATCATCAGCAGGCGGTTCCGGCTCCTTTTCATACGTGACCAAAATTTTCATTGTGGGATTATCTAATCCATAGACTTTCAGGTCTTTGGCGCCCTTTATGACAAAATTTTCTGCCTTTAAAAATGACATGTCCCAGATAATCTGGTTAATCGCATTGGTATCAGCTATAGTTTGAACGGGCTTGGAAAGTTCCCACTGGATTTGTCCTTCCTGGTCTTTTTTGTTAGTAACATCACAGACAAAGGTGCGGTCTGGTTTTTCGACAACGAGCTTTTTTGCCAGGTCCTTGTTGAAATCGCAAACAAGCCTGTCTCTGAAAGCAAGGAGCGCATTATCAATTTTGTCGTAAAACTCTGCGGAAGGGACCGTATATACAGGTTCTTCCCCTACGCGCTTTACATAACACTTGTCCCCTTCCGGTAATTTATTACCTACATAAAACCTGGCCAATTCCCTGTCCTCTTCCTTTTGGACTGAAATCTCGAAAACAGGATTTTTTAAACCATAAACGGCCAAATCAGCCGGTTTATCTGAAACAAAATCCTCTATATCCAGAGTCTTAATCTTTTCAATAAAATTCTTTACCGTATCCTGGTCTGCGTAAATACTAATAGGTTTAGTTAACTTCCAATCTAAATCAATGGACTTTTCAATTGCTATGAGATCAGACTGTGTCTTGATTTCCAGCTTACTAATTCCATACGTCCCGATCGATTCAAACCTGACCACCTTCTTATCCCTGAATTCATTCGGTTTCTTGCACACATCGGCAAGAATGGCGTCTTTCAGGAAAAATACGGTAGGCTCATCACTCCGCTTCGCATAGATTTTATTATCCATGGTATGCCCAAATGCTACGGATTGCGCAACACCCTTCTCCTGAACAGTTACTGTGTATCTCGGATTATCTAAACCGTACTTAACAAGGTCGGCTGTTTCCGTGACGAAGTCTGCACGGTCAATTTGCAAGTTTTTGAGTTTACCAATAAGTTCTTTGACTTTTTCCAGATCGGCAAGATCATTAACCGGTTCCGTAATCCGCCAGAAGCTTCCTTTTCTGTTGCATACAATATTATATTCGCCAGTTTTGATCTGCATGCTGTCAACAGCCTCTTTGTCAAAGGAAAAAACCCATTTACTCCTTAAATCAAGCACATTCTTTTGTACCTTTTCACATAAACCACCGGGGACAACAACAACTTCATCACTCGTGTCAACTTTTAAGTAAACATTATCGCCGGCGGCAAGCTTTTGCCCCACATACACCGTGTATTTATCCCGTGGTCCCGTCACCTGGATCGTGTCTTTTCTTGCGGGAATATCTGTATACATGGTAAGCGTGATTTTGGGCGCATCCAGGCCGTAATCTTTTAAATCGAAGGGTTTTTCGCCTTCCTTTACAAAAGAACCAACTTTGGTCATGAATTCAAATTCAGAAAGGATACTATTTACCTCGGAGTTATCCGCCCGTAATTTTAACGGCTCTACAATATACCAGAAATTATCTTTAGTCTTCTCCAATACAACCTTACCGCTTTCATTGTTTAACTCAACCTTCCGGATCAGAGATGTTTTAAAGTCTGGAATTACCTTTTTTTGCAGCTTTTCCCACTCCTCATGGGGAAGTTGTTTTTTCTCATAGAGAAAAATGTACGAAATACCAATGGCTGCCACAATTAAAAGGATAATGGTCGTTTTGAGTTTCATAGTTTAATTCTTCCTTCTCTCCTGAATGAATCCTAATTTATTTGAAAACACCGTGCGATATGCAAAAAAAAACACCAGAGGATTGTTTACCAGTCAGTGAGTGCAATGCATCACGCTCCCTGCATAATTTCCCGTCAATTTATTCAGGTAGAGACAAGGCCGCGCCTTGTCTCTACCAACAGCAAATACACATAAAATAGAATGAAAATTCCTGTGCAATAAATTATCGGCGCCTCTTCCACCAAACAATGCCGCCAAGAATAATTGGTATCACGGGAATTCCCGCAATTGATACCCAGGTGATCACCTTCATTTGAACAGGATTGATCGTTGCCTTGCGCATATCCGGCGGTTTTGCAGAAATACCCAGTTGTGTTTCCTTTTTTGCCAACCAGCCTATCGAATTTCTTAACAAATCAACGTTTCCAGGGTTATCGGCATATTCATTCGAAACGAAATTCACATCTCCGAAAACAACCAGACGGGCGCCCTGTGGTTTCGCAGTCGGGTCACTCGCCATATTCGGGTGCGCCTGGGTAACCGACTTCGGCAATTCCTTTATTTGAGCAGCAACGCCCAGAGACACAGGACCCTGTACATCCACATCCACGTTATTTTCAGGCTTTTTCTGTCGCAAATTCGCAACATCGGTCTCGCCCCATGAACCTTCGGGCGCATGCATGAGTTCCGTGACCTGGTAAGGCATTTGATCATTGGGAGGCGCCGGACTGACCGAACAAGCGCCAAAGATAATGGTATTAAAATTTTTCAGATCATTCGTAATAGGATGGTCTGAGTATTCGTCCTTACCCACATAGACTTCTGCAACTGTTTGCAACCCAAACATAGGCAAATTAACCTTATTATAAACAACGACATCATCCCGAATCATAATGCCATATTCAGCCATGAGCGTCTTAAATCCCGTAGGCGCATTTGGCTCCAGCGCAGGTTCAAGCATCAACAGGAGCTTGCCTTTGTTCTCGAGATAGTTGCGAATAATATTCAATTCTTCAGTCAGGTATGCCTTTGTCGGTCCAGCGACTACCAGGACTTCACAGTCATCAGGCACCTTTTTCACGCTTAGAATATCTAGCGGGGATACGCGACAGTTGTCTCTCTTGAGTGAGTTAGCAATTCCCGAAATCCCACCCCGGTCAAAATCCTCAAAACTTCGCTCGCCGTGTCCGGTAACAAAGTAGATCGCTGTTTGTTTTTCTTGGGTAACGTTCAGGATAGCCTCGGTAAAAGCCTCTTCTCCTTTAAACTTAAAAGGATATTGTTTTTCAATAACTTCGTTTTGCTGGACATGCTTGCTGTATTGGCCACATTCAAATACTACCGTATTTAATTGGAGGTCGTCCAGTTTAAGGCGCTTGGCAAGTTCCTCAACCCTCGTACGATTTCGCAATGGGTCTATTTGTTCCACTTTAAGCTTGTCAGTATGGAATGCGTACTCCTTCAGAATATCCGAAATCTGTTCATAAAACATTTCACCCGGGTTAAAAAGGGTTGTAATCACAACTGGTTTATCCAGATTTTTCAGAATATTCTTCGTTTTTTGTGAAAGTGAATACTTTCCCGTAAGGGTAAGATCGATGCGTTCATAATGACGATTATTTAAAAAACCCACTATTGCGAAGATACCCGCGGCAAAGATGGACATAATGGCAACGTTTGTTCCAACCAGCGCTTTTCTCTTAGATGCCTCTGTTGAAAACCATTTATTTCGAATAGCGCTCGCGATGCTAAAACCAATAATAACACCGCCGCCAATGCACATGGGAACCAAAGAAGCCAACCCCCAGCCATTCAAAATTCTCGACACGCCAAAGGCTGCTATAACGGCAACAATTCCAGCCAGGATAATATATCCACCAAACCGGTCTATCCAATCATTTCTTTTTTCATTCAACGCACTCATCTCCATCTCCTGCTTTCAACAATGCGTACGACTACAAATAAAAGCATCGCGGTAAAACTTACATAATAAACCACGTCCCTGCTATCAATAATACCTTTGGTAAATGTCTCCCAATGGTCATAGGTGCCAATATACCGCAAACAACTATAGAGCGCCCCTTCGTTTCCGGAGCTTGCCAGGCCAATAACAAGAAGTATGAGAAGCGCTACAATTCCAATAACGGCCGCTACAATCTGGTTTTTTGTTATAGCAGATACCAGTATTCCAATAGATATAAAAAGCCCGCCCATCAAAACCAATCCAATATAGCTGGAGATAATTGCTCCATAATCAGGACTGCCTACCCATTTCAGGAATATGATATAAAAAGCAGTCGGGGCAATCATGATATTATAAAGCGCCCACGCGGATAAAAACTTCCCGAATACTACCTCAAAATCGGTAACCGGCGCTGTCATGAGCGGCTCGATTGTCCCCGTCTTATTTTCCTCGGCAAACAACCTCATGGTAATAACGGGGGTTAAAATGGAAAGGATAAATTGTGTATAAGCCAGGCTGTACCGCAATGTGGTCTCCTGGGTGATACCAAGCATGACAGAAAAGAAATACCCTGAAAAGACCGTAAACACCGCAATAATAACGTATGCAACCGGCGAGAGGAAGTAAGCATTAATCTCTCTTTGAAAAATCGTTCCTATGCTTTTCATCTATACCACCACCTCCTGTTCTTGCGTAGTAATATGATGGAAAATTTCTTCCAGGGTAATGGATGCCCGTTTCATCTCCCTGATAATTCCATTGTTCTTTACAATGCTTGAAAAGATGTCGTCCCGTATATCCACACCCTTTTCAGCCTCTACAGCAAAATTACTGAATGATCCATTGTCCTGCCATACGACCTTCTTAACTCCTTTAATATTTGACAGCGCATCCTTTATCTTCTCTCCATTTCCACGAATTTCCAATACAATATTATCTCCCGCCCTGAACTGAGAACCAAGGTTGGACGTCGTATCCATGGCAACAATCTTTCCCTTATTAACAATAATAACCCGCCCACACAGCATTTCGACTTCAGGAAGGATATGGGTAGAAAGAAGGATGGTATGTTTTTCGCCAAGTTCTTTGATGAGTTGACGTACCTGACGGATCTGATTGGGGTCTAATCCAATTGTTGGCTCATCAAGGATGAGTATCTTCGGATCGTGCACCAGACTGTCGGCAAGGCCGACCCTTTGTCGGTATCCTTTAGAAAGCGTCCCAATTATCTGGTTTTGCACATCGGTAATTCTGCATTTTTCAATACATTCTGCTATTTTCGTTTTACGTTCACGATAAGGCAACTTTTTCAACTTTGCCCTGAATGAAAGATATTCCTTCACCCGCATTTCAGGGTAGAGAGGAACATTTTCCGGCAAATATCCTATCTCCCTGCGCACCTTAATTGACTCACGAAAAACATCATATCCTGCTACCGTAGCAGTTCCCGAAGTAGCAGGCATATAGCACGTCAAAATGCGCATGGTGGTGGTTTTCCCTGCTCCATTCGGCCCCAGAAGTCCGAGGATTTCACCCTCGTGAACTTCAAAGGAGATGTCATTTACCGCATACACCTCTGCGTATCTTTTTGACAAATGTTCAACTTTTATCATATGAGGAAACTCTCCATTTTTGTATTCCTTTAACAAACCTCTTCTTCTTGCATCTTAAAATTATTGATGCGTACCTGTTGCAAGATTCTAAAAATAAATTACTATTACTATACTATGGATTAATTATTTTTATAGACATGGGGATTATTCTTTTACATCACTTTCTAACTCTTTTCCACTGTCTTTAAATTCTGAGGTCATCACGCGCCGTACGTCTCCATCGTTGAGATCGATCTTCCTTTGCATTAATTCTAAAAAGGCAATCCGGACAGGGTCGTCGAGCTTTGTTTCAACCAATATCGGCACCTTTTTTATAATTTGCCGTGACCGGCTTATAATAAGCTGCGTGAGACGCAATGGTCCGCCAACCTGTTTTGCTAATTCGTCTAAATTTTTGTAGTTCATATTAACACCTTCAAAAGGATATAAGTTCCCAAAAAATATAGTTTATGTAAAAATTTGGCAAACCTTCCGAATCTTCCGGAACTAAAATAAACACAGAATCAAAACGATATATGGTATAGCTAAACTCTTATTTGTCAAGGGAAATTGAACCTTAAAAAATCCTTGAGAAGTAACTTCTTCCTGTGATATTATATTTGCCTTATTATTTAAATCTTTAAATGAGGCATTCGGAGACTAGAATGCGATAAATAACAGACGTAGAGACGCAAAATCGTTCAACTGAGATCACGACGAAGTCTTGCGCCTCCACAACAACTGAAATTCTTAAATACAAATTTTTCAGGGAGAATAAGATGGCAAGGATTTTTGAAGACATTACCAAAACGATTGGCAATACACCATTAGTAAGATTGAATAAGATAACAAAAGGACTCAATAGTGTTGTCGTTGCCAAGATGGAATCTTTCAACCCTATGGCCAGCGTAAAAGACCGTATCGGAATTGCGATGATTGAAGCAGCTGAAAAAGCCGGTCTTTTAAAAAAAGACACCATTATCATAGAGCCAACATCAGGCAATACGGGTATTGCCTTGGCTTTTGTTGCTGCCGCGCGAGGTTATAAATTGCTATTAACCATGCCGGATACGATGAGCATAGAACGGCGTGAACTCCTGAAGGCTTTTGGAGCAGAAATCGTTTTGACGCCGGGCGCTGAAGGAATGAAGGGCGCCGTGCTGAAGGCAGAAGAACTCTTGAAGAACACCCCCAACTCTTTCATGCCCCAGCAATTTAAAAACCCTGCAAATCCTGAAATACACCGAAAAACAACTGCCGAGGAAATCTGGAACGACACGGACGGTAAAATTGATGTCTTTGTAGGTGGCATTGGAACCGGCGGAACAATTACCGGTGTTGGAGAGGTCATAAAAAAACGGAAACCTTCGCTGAGGGTTATTGCCGTAGAACCGGCCGATTCACCCGTACTTTCCGGGGGGAAACCAGGACCTCACAAAATACAGGGAATTGGAGCAGGATTTGTTCCCGACATCCTCAACACAAAGGTCATCGATGAAATTATCACGGTAAAAAATGAGCAGGCATTCGCATTAGCCCGCCAACTGGCGCGCGAAGAGGGTATTCTGTCAGGTATTTCATCAGGGGCTGCGGCCTATGCGGCATTGCAGGTAGCAGCACGGCCTGAAAATAACGGAAAACTCATCGTCGTCGTCCTCCCCGATACCGGCGAGCGGTACCTCTCCACCGTTTTATTCAAGGAATTTTGATGTTTAAGCGCATCAAAGAGGACATTAACGCCGCCTTTCACAACGACCCTGCAGCACGAAGTAAACTGGAAGTAATTCTCTTTTACCCGGGTGTCCATGCGTTGTGGCTTCATAGGATCGCTTATTATCTCTGGAACAAAAAGCGGCTACTCCCGTCACGTTTTATTTCACACATCAACCGGTTTCTCACGGGAATTGAAATACATCCGGCAGCGCAGATAGGGCGCGGTGTATTTATTGACCATGGAATGGGGGTTGTTATAGGCGAGACTGCCGCAATCGGGGATGGATGTATTATTTACAAAGGGGTTGTCCTCGGCGGCACGACATTAGAAAAAACCAAAAGACATCCAACACTGGGCAAGAAGGTCATCGTTGGCTCAAACGCCTGCGTACTGGGCAATATTACCATCGGCGATAACGTCAGAATCGGTTCTGGTTCTGTGGTGGTCAAAGATGTGCCGCCCTCGGCGACTGTGGTGGGTGTACCGGGGAGGATTATTGAACAAAAAAAGAAAGACTCCGATATGATGATGGATCACGGTCAGTTACCCGACCCCATCGCTGAAGCGCTTAAGGTTGTACTCAGGGAAAGTCGCAGGCTAAAGGAACGCATTAAAAAACTGGAAAGTTGTTCGAATATCTGCTACAAAGATGATGATTTTGTCTCTGAAACAGAATCCGAAGTAATGACTCTGTTTATGAAGAACTATAAGGATGGAGATGGAATTTAATGATCTCACGGATAATGCAAAAATCAATACAACAATTTTTTTAAAGGAGAATTAAAAAGCATGGATTGGGGAATGAAAAATCGCTTGTCTCAACTTATTAAACCGAATGGCCGTTGCATGTACATGCCCATTGATCACGGATATTTTCAAGGACCTACGTCAAAACTGGAAAAACCGGGCGAAACGATTAAGCCGATTATAGATTATGCAGACGCACTCTTTTGCACCCGCGGGGTATTACGCGCATGTATCAACCCTGTAAATAGCAAACCCATTATTCTCAGGGTATCAGGCGGTACAAGCATGGTAGGAAAAGACCTGGCAAATGAAAGCATCACAACCTCAATAGAAGAGGCTATCCGTCTGAATGCTTCCGGCGTCGGCATGTCTGTCTTTATCGGCAGCGATTACGAACACCAGACATTGCTCAATCTGGGAAACCTGGTTAATGAAGCGGAAAGATACGGTATTCCGGTAATGGCAGTAACAGCCGTGGGAAGAGAAATGGAAAAGCGAGACGCCCGTTACCTCGCCATGTGCTGCCGCATCTGCGCCGAAATTGGAGCCAAGGTGGTAAAGACCTACTGGTGCGAAAACTTTGACAAGGTAACCAATGGCTGCCCTGTCCCCGTAGTTATGGCTGGAGGCCCCAAGACAAACTCAGACCTTGAGGTTTTAGAATTCGTACATGACGGTATGCAAAAGGGGTCTATCGGTGTGAATCTGGGAAGGAATATCTGGCAAAACGAACATCCCGTGGCCATGATCAAGGCGCTGCGTGCCATTATCCATGAAAACGCAACCGTAAAACAGGCAAATGATATCTTTGTTGCCGAGAAGAACAAAAAGGCAAAATAGTTTTTTGCGCGAGTGTCAGTTGGCAGCAGTCAGTGTCAATCAGCCCACAGACACTGTTCACCAGCCTTATATGATTTTTTGTAACAATTTTAGCCGGTACTCAAGAAATGCGTAAATACAACCCCTAACCCCCTTTTCTAAGGGGGATTTTTGAAGTCCCCCTTAATAAAGGGGGAATCAGGGGGTTGTTGTTCGCCATTACCTGTACCACGTGAACTACGAAAAGATTTTTTAAGTCAGCGAAGTTCGGGGAGTCGAAAAACAATGCGCGTAGCAAAGTATTATAACAACAGGGATGTACGTATAGAGGAAATGCCCACGCCACAAATCGGAGCGGGAGAACTCCTCGTGAAGGTAATGGCAAGCGGTATCTGTGGAAGCGATGTCATGGAATGGTATCGCATCAAAAAGGCGCCGCTTGTGCTGGGGCACGAGATCGCCGGTGAAATCGTGGGGCGTGGGTGATGGCGTTAAGCGTTTTAAGGTCGGCGACCGTGTTACCGTGGCGCATCATGTACCCTGCAACACCTGCCACTACTGCTTAAATGGCCATTATTCGGTATGTGAAACCCTGCGTACCACTAATTTTTATCCGGGCGGGTTCGCAGAATACCTCCGCATCCCCCCATCAATGTTGATCGCGGCACTTTTATCCTGCCAAATGAAGTTTCTTATGAAGAAGGTACTTTTGCAGAGCCTTTGGCTTGTACCTTCCCTCGGACAAAGAAAGGCGGGCATCCGCCCCGGACATAGCATACTCGTTATTGGCAGTGGTATCTCAGGGCTTCTCCATATTTTATTGGCGCGTGCGCTGGGGGCAGGTAAAATATTTGCCGTTGATATTACTGAATATCGCTTGAACATGGCAAAACAATGCGGGGCAGATGCCGCATTCCACGCCAAAGAAGACGTCCCCGCCCACATACGCAAACACAATGACGGACGATTGGCGGATATGGTCATTGTATGCACAGGCGCCCCATCTGCTATAGATCAGGCATTGAAGAGCGTTGACCGCGGCGGCGCCATCCTTTTTTTGCCCCCACGGAACCCAATGTAATAACGCCCATAAATCTCTGGGACCTCTGGCGCAATTGTAACTCCCTTATCCTGTCCTATGCGGTCCTCCTGATGATACCGCAGCATCAATAGAACTGCTCCGTACCGGCAGGGTAAAAGTACGCGACTTAATAACCCACAGGCTGGGTCTTGCAGAAACTGCCGTGGGGTTCAAACTGGTGGCAGAAGCAAAGGATTCCGTCAAAGTCATCATAGAACCTCAGAAATAATCCGGTCAGGCAGGAACAGGTCGATGTCGTTTAAGTTAGGCCTTCGGCGACTTTTAAATTCAAATTTCTCAGGCAGATGTCCACCCTTCATCCCCCGCCAGCGGGGGACAGATGATTGTCCCCCTCACTGAGGGGAATATAGGGCATACGTGTTAAGTTAAGAAAATAATAAATTGCTATAAGTACTAATGATAGCAGTAATTTGCGCATTAATATAAAACAAGAAATCTTGAAAGCTTTAAAGTTTAAGCGTGCATGATTTCATTTGTAGTACTTGTAAAGACTCAGAATAGTGAAGAGCCAATAGGAAAACAGGCAGACGGGAAATCCCCGAAGGGATGATATGATTATAGAAAAAAACACACCACAACATTCAACCCCGTAGGGGTGAAATAGTGCGAAAATAATGATACCATGTCACCCCTACGGGGTTAATAATAATTGCATAACGATATACTATAATAATAACATCCCTTCGGGATTACATAATCAATATTTTATTCACTCGCAGCGCTTTTTATTTCTTAACTTAACACGTATGGGGTTAAGGGGGAGGCTTTTTTTTTGAAATAATCAATATTTTATTCACTCGCAGCGCTTTTTATTTCTTAACTTAACACGTATGGGATTAAGGGGGAGGCGCTTTTTTTGAAATTCCTGTATATTAAATTATACCAGTAGAGACAAGGCAGTGCCTTGTCTCTACTGCCAACAGAAAAACGAAAATTTCTATATTTCCTGCATAATGCGAAACAATTCATTTTAGATGATAACAGGGTTAGTATCATGGCGCCCACAGATACATAAAAGACGGCGTGCCGGAGTTCACAAATGTTCTTAAGTCGAAGTTAATAAGATTCAACGTGCCAAAGCTAGGGTTGCTGAGTTGCGAATAGATATTATTTTTATACATACCCGGTCTATGATACATAACCACCCGTGCAGTCGTTAAACCAGCCTCTTCCTGGGCAAGGTGAACAGCATCATCCAGATAACCAATCTGATCGATAAGTTTCAGTTCCAGTGCCTGTTGTGCGGTATAAATCCTGCCATCGGCAAGCATTCGGAGCTTTTCACGGTTTAAATCCTTTCTGCCCTCTGCAATAGCAGACAAAAATTTTTCATACATACTATCAAGGACACCCTGGAAAACCTTCCGTTCATCCTCTGTCATCGTCTTCAATGGCGAACCCATGTCCTTATACTCACCCCTCTTTATGGTGGCATCTTTTACCCCAATCTTTTGCAATAGCCCCTCCACGCTCAGATTGAGCATAATGACGCCAATACTGCCGGTGACGGTGGTGGGATGCGCAATAATCTTGTCCGCAGTAACAGCCACATAATATCCACCCGATGCCCCCAAATCCATAATACAGGCAACAACCTTTACGCCGGTCTTTTCCTTAAAACACTCAATTTCATGATATATCATATCTGAGGCGGTAACCGTTCCACCCGGACTGTTGATGCGCAAGATAACCGCCCTGATATGCTTGTCCCCGGAAGCCTTTTTGAGTTCTTCTCTAATCCGTGCAACCATATCGGGCTCGCCGGAAAAACGCGCAAGACCGCGCCGTTCCTCACCAGAAATAATTCCCGAAAAACAGAAAAACGCCCAAGATTAAAACACCAAAAATACATAAAAAACCACCTTTTACATTTTTCATAATACAACATTCCTCATAAAGCATAGTAGAGACGCAAAATCTTGCGTCTCTACAGTATTAAAATTCCTGTACACGAGAATGCCGGAAAAAACTTACAACATTGTACCGCCCCTCCCATGACTTTCAAGGCCAATAATAAATTTCCGCAACACAAATTTATCCGTTACATTATTACTTTATTTGGCTTGACAAAACACTACCGTTACGTAATAATCGCATAGTTTTTAAAGTATTTCATTAACCACCGAAAATCACGGAATTGCGCGGAGTTTTATTTTCCGGCATTGCATTATGATACCCGATGTCACCAGGTTAAGCTACCTGTCGTAAAAGCCACCCTTAGACCTCGTCGGAGCGGTCAGTCGAACGAAAAGGGGGATTTCAGGATGTCCCCCTTAATAAAGGGGGTCAGGGGGTTGTGAAAAAAACTTGCTAAAAAAGAAGTTTTTACACAGTAATGCTATATAGATGTTTTAATGGCTATAATACACATATTCCCCTGATATTCCGTGTCTTTCCGTGGCAATGTTTTAACTCCGCACAATTAAATTTATCAGGAGACACTGCATTATGATAAGGCAAATCCTTGTTCCCACCGATGGGTCAGAAAGCAGCCTGGCGGCGGCTGATTATGCTATAAGTTTAGCGCAAATTTTTAAGGCCAGTATACGAAATCTCTTTGTCAAGGATGTCAAGATATTAACAGGGCCGTTAATTCACGATATTGGAACGAGTATTGGCGGAATGGTGCCGTACGGAACATTTCACCAAGTCGTTCGGGAGATGTTAGAGACCCAGGCCGATGCAACCCTGAATCAGGTGGAAGGAAAATGTAATCAGGCCAGCATTCCCTGTAGCAGTGAGGTACGGGAAGGCGTTATAAGCCATGAAATTGTAAAATCCGCAGATACCTGCGATCTGGTCGTCATGGGCAAGGCCGGAATTCATGCCGAGTGGCGGGACGTATTCCTCGGCACCACCGTAGAATTTGTCGTACGGCAGACCCATAAGCCAGTGCTCATCACGCCACCCCAATACAAACCTATTAAAAAAATGCTGATCGCCTATGACGGTAGTTCATTCGCAGATAAAGCATTAAAGAGAGGCGCTGAAATTGCGCAACACTTAAAGCTGCCGGTAACCGTTGTCTGTGTGGCTGATAAAGAAGACGAGTCGAAAGAACCCCTATCAAAGGCAAAGACATTCCTGGAAAGTTACAACCTGACAGTAAATACCATTGCAAAAGGCGGACACGACCATGCGGGCGGTATTCTGGAAGTTTGTAATGACGAGGATATGAGAATAGACTTCCGACGGTAAGGGTTATGAGATCCACAGAATGTCCGATATTGTTGTGCCGATAATAAACGTTTTAATCTTTAAACGTTTTATTCTTAATAAGATCTTTTGATTGTGTTCCTGAAATCTTAAGGTCGTTGGTATAACCAGTATAATACTGCCTTTTGTACTCTGGATTACGTATGTATAGTAAAACTGCATAAATTTCTAACGGGAAAAACTGTGGCGAAACGTGTGTGGACTAACTGGCTTTGCAAATCACTTTCTGACCGCTTCTTACAAGACTTTTTTGTCATTACCGGAGTCTTTCCGATTTTCTTGTTCAATGCCTAAACTCTGCCCGATATCGAGCACCTGTTATATAAGAAGACCATGGCGTTTAACGCCTGATTTTAGTGCCTGCCGCCATTTTTTGCCATTGCTAAAAGGAAATAAACAGGGCGACTTCACTTTTTGTCACTCTACATAAATGCTTGAAGGATTGGATTGAAATGGTTTTGACTAATAATCGGTACTTGAGAGTAAATAAGGATGTATCCCAATTTCTTAAATTCATTTTCTTTTATAGCGAGAATTTCATGGAGAAAATGGCGCAGAAACTTGATAGAATATTTCAATGTGCAGTACGCATAGTGCGCGTCATGGCGAAGGCAATTGCCTGTCACAGAGAGCACCCCCAAGGTCATTGCGAGGGTCTTTTCCGAAGCAATCTCCTCTCACGTAATAAAAGTCTTTTCGTACAGGAATTGTTTTATTGTAACAATTTAGTTTTTTGAAAAATTCCGATAATAGTCTAGGGGCGAAGCATTTGCGATAAATTGGTATAAATGCGTTCATACCCAAACTGGCAAATGCTTCGCCCCTACTTTTCAAAAAACTAAATTGTTCGTTTTTTTTTAATCCGGCCTTCATAAGGCGATTTGGTTACGGCGTAGCAGCGCCAGGCAAACTGTTTTAATACGTTCTTTCCTTCGGTTGAAATGGCCCTATATTCACAGGTTTGTAATCTAACCTTACACCGTCAGGCATGTAATAAGCGAGGGTATGTTTCAGCCATTGCGCATCATCTCTCTTCGAAAAGTCGGTACGAAAGTGCGAACCCCGGCTTTCTTCGCGGGCTAATGCCCCTGCAACGACAGCCTCAGCCAAATCAAGACTTCCTTTGAGTTCTAATGCCCATACGAGATTTAAATTGACCCGCTTGCCGGCATAGTTGAGTTTGATTTTTTTATATCTCCCCTGTAAGGTCTTAACCTCCTGCAATGCCTCCTTCAGGGCTGGAGCTTCACGGAATATGCCGACCTTATTATCCATGACGTTGTTTAACGCCCCTTTAATACCTGCATAAGATTCATTTCCCGATGACCTACCGAGCGCATCGATCCTCTGTTCCGCACGTTTTAACATATCACAGAGGGTATGCCCGTCCTTCTTGCCTGCCAAACCCTGGATATATTGAGCGGCATTACTGCCTGTAATAGCGCCAAAGACGATGGTGTCCAACAATGAATTTCCACCCAGACGATTTGCGCCGTGAACGCTTACGCAGGCTGCTTCCCCGGCTGCATACAATCCTTTCACCGTTGTCTCGCCTTCAGTATTGCAATCAATCCCCCCCATGGTGTAATGTTGACCCGGCTGAACGGGAATGGGAGATGTCACAGGGTCTACGCCGACAAATTCTTTACATATATCCCTGATAGCGGGCAATCTCTGCATAATCTTTTCTTCGCCAAGGTGCCGCAGGTCCAGATTAACATAACTATTATCAAAACCACCCCCTGCCATAATCTCACGCGAGATGTTTCGCGCAATAATATCACGGGGGGCAATCTCCATATCCTTCTTTGAATCGTTATACTTCTCTAAAAAGCGTTCGTCTTTATTATTTAACAAATAGCCACCTTCTCCACGACACCCCTCAGTCATCAGGATATTCTTCCCAAAGAGGGTCGTAGGATGAAATTGGATGAACTCCATATCCTTGAGTGGCACGCCGGCCCAATATGGTATAGCTATGCCCATGCCTGTATTGATCATGGCATTTGTGCTCTTTCCATAGATACGGCCTGCGCCTCCCGTGGCAAAAATCACGGCGCCTGCTTGAAACGCCTCAAGTTTTCCGCTCACAATATCCAGCGCAATCACGCCCACACAGACACCTTCCTCAATCACAAGGTCAGTTACCAGCCACTCCTCATAAACTACAATCTCTTTTCGCTCGGCCGCCTGTTTGAATTTAATGATTTGTTGATATAAGGTGTGTAAAAGTGCGTGACCGGTCGTGTCTGCCACAAAACATGTGCGTGGAAATCCAGCGCCGCCAAAGGGTCTCTGAGCGATTTTCCCCTCTGTAGTACGACTGAAAGGGCAACCCCAGTGTTCCATTTCATAGATACGTTCAGCAGCATCTTTGGTCATGCGGATGACGGCATCCTGGTCTGCCAGATAGTCGCTCCCCTTCACCGTATCAAAGGCGTGTTTTTCCCAGGTATCATATACCCCGCGGAAATGGTTTCCCAGCGGGGCATTAATTCCACCCTGCGCAGCCACAGAATGGGAACGAATGGGATGCACTTTTGAGATAACAGCTACTTTGATATTGTGGCGGTTTAACTCAATCGCAGCCCTGAGACCGGCAAGACCTCCGCCAACGACAATGGCGTCATGGTATATCATAAAAATTCCTTAAAATTAATATTTACAAAAGCACGGTAAAAATTCCTACAAAGGCAATTACGAAAAAGATAAACAGCGATATCCACACCATTTTCTTCTGGCTGCGGGTTAGTCCCCAGAGATCTGCTACCGTAATCCTTATCCCATTCAGTAAGTGTATTGCAACGGCCAAAAGCAGTACGTATTGAAAAAAATATCCAAATGTTGTATCAAATTTACTAATGGCATAGTCATACGCCGCCTTTCCCCGAAATACGGAACCCAAAGTCCATATATGTAAAAAGAGAAATATGGTCAGTATAATACCCGTAATGCGGTGAATCCAGAATGCATACATGCCCGGATATTTGTTATGCATCAGGTCTTTAAAATTGTCTTTCAATTTTTGTATATTGTGTGAATTTATCATGGCATTCAATGAATAAAGGATAATGGTTGAATAACGGTCTTCATTTCATCGGTAAGTTTTTGTTTCATTTCCCTTATTGTATCTGAAAAATTACCCTGTGTATTCGTTTCGAAATATACAAGGGTTTTTTCAAAGAGGGCGATGAGGGCATCATTTACCGTCGCTTCTAAACTAGCGCTGGCGGTTACACACGATAGCGCATTTTTATTACAATCATAGGTCGCTGGCAGTAAAGACAAGGTCGTCTTGCATAGGTGAGCGATAATCTGTGAAAACGCCTCAACTTTCGGGTCTTTTATCGTATACATCGCTTCATAATTACTGAATGTGTTACCATCGCCGGGAGATTCCTGTATAATCGCTTGATAGTCAGGCGTTCCCGCAAAAAGGGTTTGTTTGTGATAAAGCACATGGGCTGTTACTGCAGGATTGGTCATAATGCCTGCTTCCTTTAAAAATTCAAAGTTGTTCCGAATGCTTTTCATATTGGAATTTGGCTCAAACATGATAAAGCCGTAGGTAGGCTCAATCCCATATTCACGGAGCAACTGGATCGCCCTTTTGTTTTCATCGACGGTGGTATGTTTCCTGAACCGTTTCAGAGAAGCCTGGTCGCCGCTTTCCAGACCGAGGAAAACATTGGTAAGGCCTGCCATAACGAGTTTTGAAATGGAGTGTGTTTCAATATCATTCGCACGGCATTCAAAACCGAAACGGATATCCATGTCATGGGCTAAAATGAGTTCAGCCAGGGTAATAGCCCGCTCCTTGCCAGATCTTCCTGGTCCAAAGAAATTGGCGTCTGAAAAATAAAAATTATCTACGGAGTGCTCGTTAAATAAGACGAGCATCTCTTCAAAGATGTTTTGAGCGCTTCTTCCCCGCCATTGGCCTACCCGGTCATAAAATGGATTGAGATAACAAAAGGTACAATGCCCATAGCACCCGCGACTTCCCTGAATATAGGTAACAATGCCTTTCTTCTTATAAAGCTCAATATCCTGCCTGCGAGGATAGGGAAGTTGATCTAAATCCTGAACAGGAGGACGCAGAGAAAACACAACCTTTCCTTGGTTATTCCGGTAAGCAAGCCCTGGTATACAAATCTCATGCGAGTCTCTGTTCTGTAAAATATGCCGGGCAAGCTCCAGGGTAGTAAATTCGGGTTCGCCAACAGTTACTGAGTCAATAAAGGAAAAATCACCAAGAATATTTTTATATACAAATGTTGGGTAATATCCGTAGAGATTGATATGCATTGCCAGATTCTTTGATTTTATAGTTGAAAGCATATCAAAGATGTCCTGAGTCCTTTCCCACAGATATACGATATGAACACACAGAAGTAATGGGTTCTTTTTTGAAATGTCCGAGATGGTTTGCTCTATTGACCAATCATAGAGGTATGCATTAACTGTCACCGCCTCTATCTTGTGCGCGTGCAACACCGCTGATATATAACCGGTAAACAGGCAAGCGGAGAGTGGGGCATTCACGACGTCTTCGAATCGACTGGGATTTTCCGGACGTGGTGGTTCTAGTAATACGATTGACAAGGCAACAAATCCTTTGAAAATTTACAATCTAAATCCTGCTTTTGTTCGGTAATATAGTATTACCTTATAAAAACTTCTTTTTTGTAAGTTTTTCACAATCCCAAGTACTTCTTATCAGGAGGTGAAGTTTGTTTATGAGGAAAAGATTACTTCGCTCCGCTCGCAATGACAACGCGCTGTGTACCATCAAAGTGCATTTTAACTGTCATTGCGAGGGTCTTTTCCGAAGCAATCTCCCCGCTTTCACAAGAGAATTGGTTGCGACTTTACTGCGCTATGGATCTATGGCGCATACTTTATTGTAACAAAATCCTCTGCGGTCGTTGATTTCCCCAAGCTGAAACCGGATGCGTAAATGTTGTCCTTGCCGTCGACGGCGACGAAAAACGCCATGTCTATACCACTACCTGGACCGTTATAGCGTCGAACCCATCGGCGCGCACTGCCGGAAGCATACTTGATAACGGTAAAGTCGCTCTCAACTTCGAGACTGATATAACTCTGACCGGCTACAATCGCATTTCCCTTCGAATCGACCGCCAGTCCGTAAGCCATATCGTTGCCATGACCTGCACCGTCGTAGCGTTTGGCCCACACCTGGACTCCGAACGGAGTATACTTGACCGTTGCGAAGTCGTAGAAAGCGCTTTCCCAAGCGCTCTGTCCTGTAACATATACATTTCCCGATGCGTCGACTCTGACTGCATGGGCCATATCGTCGCTCGTCGGCTGAGGATTATAGGTCGCCACCCATTTCCGCACGCCAGCGGGCGAGTACTTGATCGTGACGTAGCTAAAGCAATACCCTCCCTCTGCATCACACGATTCCCCCTGTGAACCAGTGATAACCGCATTCCCCCGCTTGTCAATAGCAATAGACTCTGCCCAATCGTCCAGACCCTCGTTGTCATCATAGGTGCGCAGCCATAGTCGTGCTCCATTTGTATTGTATTTGACTATAATTACATCTGAGAGGTTGAGTCCGCTCTGAATTGAGAAACCTGCGGCAAAAACGTTGTCGTTCCCATCGACCGCAACGCAAAAATATCCGTCGTTATCATGGAAAGAGGCGTCGTATGTTTTCACCCAGAGTCGGACACCGGCAGGGCTGTATTTAATGAGTGCTGCGTCCTGATAGTTGTTGGATGCTGACGAGGCAATGCCGGCCACGTAGACGTTGCCCTCTGAATCGGCAGCCACTGCCCGGCCTTCCTCGTGTCCCGCTTCGCCGCCGTAGTACCGGCGCACCCATAGCAGATTGCCGTCAGGATCATACTTGACGGTAACGATATCAGGTAATCCTGCGCCGCGATGACCAAAGCCTTTGCCGGTGACGATGATATTCCCCGCGTAGTCAACGGCCACCCCGAAAGGCTCATCATAAGCGCCCTGACCGCTATTGTAACGCCTTACCCACAGCCTCTTACCCGCAGGACTGTATTTCACTACCGCGTAGTCATAATAGGTGTCGGCATTGCCAAGACTCTGGCCGACGACAACCACGTTTCCATCCTTGTCGACAGCCATGCCTCTCGCATAGTCTGCTCCTGCATAGAGATAACCGTAACGTTTGACCCATATTCTTTCCCCCGCAGCCCCGGCATTGGTTGCGCTAAAGAATAAGAGCAGGGCAGAAAGCCCGCAGAAAAGGTACGTACGGAATACCTGATTCATCATAAACTCCCATGAAAAGAGGAGATTGCTTCAGTCGCCACTCCTTCGCAATGACAAGACAATAGGTTTTTTGCACAGACCCTCATGGTCGCAAATCTTTAATCTGTTTTATTTAAAATCCTACTGGAGTAGCGCTCTTTTTACGGCTCTTCTCCAAATCCTTTTCATAGTATTTCATTACACCCTTCAGAGAACACAGGTTGCCGCACATGGTGCAGGTATCCTCGTCCATGGGAGGTTTGCTGCCGCGTATTTCCTGGGCACGTTCCTGGGTAAGCGCCGTTTCATACTGCGTCTTCCAATCCAGGTCTCTGCGCGCAATGCCCATCTTCAGGTCTGCATTCCTTGCCTTGTCCTTAAGCTTTACCATATCTCCCACGTGAGCGGCAATACGGGCTGCCATGACGCCTTCACGGACGTCGTCAGGCCCGGGAAGCGCCAGGTGTTCAGGCGGCGTAACATAGCAAATAAAATCAGCTCCATAGCTTGACGACATAGCTGCACCAATAGCCGATGAAATGTGATCATATCCAGGGGCAATGTCGGTGGTAATAGGACCCAACATATAAAATGGGGCATTATTGCTCAAGCGCTTTTGTATGAGGACATTGGCCTCAATCTCATCAATAGGGATATGCCCCGGACCTTCAACGATAATCTGAACGCCCTTGCTCTGGGCATATTCGGCAATTTCAGAGTTGATAATAAGCTCCTGGATTTGCGCCCGGTCAGTACTATCGTGGATAGCGCCCGCCCTGAGACCATTTCCCAGGCTGAGAATGACGTCATGCTTTTTCATAATGCCGATAAGGCGGTCGATCTGTTCGTAGAGAGGATTCTCTTTTTTATTGTGATTCATCCATGCGGTAAGGAACGACCCGCCACGACTGACCAGTCCGCCGTAGCGATAGCCCTGTTTTTTCAGCCTTTCCAGGGTAATCAGATTAATGCCACAATGGATGGCCATAAACCCGATGCCTTCTTCGCACTGTTGCTCTATGACATCAAAGAGAAAGTCCGCTTCCATGTGGACAACTGAACCCTTGTTCTTGATTGTTTCAATGGCAGCCTGATAGAGCGGTACGGTTCCTACCGTGAGTGAGATAGACTCCAGCACACGTTTTCTGATCTTAGTTAAATCCCCGCCCGTTGAAAGTTCCATCAGGGTATCGGCGCCATATTTCTCGGCAGTTTTGGCCTTCTTTACCTCCATTTCAATATCAACAATATCGGGGGAAGTGCCAATACTGGCATTAACCTTCGTCCTGAGACCTTTTCCGATACCAATTACACGTGCCTTTCTGTTTGGATTTCCATAGATGACGATTTGTCCTTTTGCTATACCTTCCCGAATAAATTCCGGCGAAACATCATCATAGACAGCCGCCTCTTTCATGGCTTCCGTTATGACACCTTCACGTGCAAATTCTAACTGCGTTTTCATGTATTTTCCACTCCTCAACTTCTCTACTATTAAAATTATTCAGGCATCTTTGATTTCGGCAAGATGTCTGAGCATATCCTCTTTTATTAAAAAAAGAGGTCTTACACAGAAAATCATATTATAATGCCTTTGTCTATTTTATCATTAAAAATTTTCATTAATATCTCTTTCTGGTAATTTTTTATATCAAGACGTTTATCGTAGGGAATTACACCCACAATAGGAAGTTCTGTAATCCTCTTTATTTCATCAATATTTGTATTCATAACCACATTATCGCAGTTACCCGCAGAATCATTGATGATAATTCCTTTGACGTCCAGTCCATGCTCACGCGCATAGGAAACCGTCAGGAGGGTGTGATTAATGGCGCCGAGCGCAGGCCGGGATACCACTATTAAAGGAAGTTCCATCTCGTTGGCAAGGTCTACAACAAAATAATATTCATGAATAGGAACGAGTAATCCGCCGATGCCTTCCACGATGAGATAATCATGTCTTTCACATAATGTGCCATAGGCCTCTCGAAGTTTGTCCAGGTCTATTTTTGTATTACTCAGACGTGCTGCGACCGTAGGGGCAAGGGGTTGTTCCAGACTAACGGGGTTGATCAGATCATAATCATCGTCCACTCCTGCCAGAGATTTTAAAAAGACGGCATCATCTGATACCAGACGATTACTTACCCGCTTACAGCCAGTTGCAATGGGTTTCATAACGCCGACGTTCAGACCTTTGGTTTTATACAGCGCTGCTAATCCACCAGCGACAAGGGTCTTTCCCACACCCGTGTCCGTTCCGGTAATAAAATATCCTTTTTTCATAAAGCCCCTGACCCGAATAAATCGGAATGCGTAGCGCAGGTGTTGTCCACCCGCTGGCGGGGGTGAAGGGGGTGGACATCCCCCGCCCCGTTAGTAGTGACGACTTTAGTCGTCCGTTTGTAGTAATAACTTTAGTCATCATACCTCAATGTCTTTAAGTTAAGGATTATTTGATCAAAACAACCCCCCTTTATCCCCCTTTTATAAGGGGGACTTTTACGGCAGATAGTTTAACTTAATGACATTGCATCATACCTATTACAGGGAAACGACTAAAGTCGCCACAACATACAAGTGACTGAAGTCGCTACTACAAACAAGTTTCGGCGCTACATTTTTGCTAAAATTATTAAGCGACTTGTCAGCTCCTCACAAGTGTAACCCTAAATACATCCTCACCAAATGAATCGAATATCTTTACGCGCAGCACATACTCTATGCCTGCATGGATAATCTTTCGGCGCCTTGTCTTCAGGGCATACAATTGTGACCGCAACTCCCGCGCCTCCTCCGAATCAGAGGGAAAGGATGCGATGCTAACTCCAACACAACCGCTTAACGCCATAACATGTTCTTCGCCTTCATCATATTCCACCTCAAATTCGGCGGCGCCGGCGGTAAGAACACGATCAACCACTTCAGCAAGCACATCTGGATTTCTAACTGTGTCTATCATATCAGTATCTTATAAAAAATATTACAACAAAAATATTTGGCGTCGTGTGACGAGAGAAAACGTCACACGTCACCTTATTCACTTTGGTTGAGGCTGTTCTGCGCCAGGTAATTACCACGGTTGCACGTTTCTATTGAATATATCAATTTACCATAATTATCAGCATACATCTCAATTTCTTCAGTAGCAAGAATTTCATGGAGAAAATGAAGCAGAAACTTGATATAATTTTTCAATTAAGGCCGTAAGAAATGGAGTTTACTGTATTTATAATATAAGGAAAGAATTCATAAAATCAAAGAAAGTTGGAGAAATCACTTCACATGTTGAGGTAACCAATATATCTAATCACGGGATAAGGGGGACGGGGTTTGGTTACTGCTGCGCTGCGCGAGCACATTGCGAGCCGGAAGCAGGAGGCCGTCACTGAGAACCTGTCATTGCGAGGGTCTTTTCCGAAGCAATCTCCCCGCTTTCACAAAAGAGAATTGGTTGCGGCTTTGCTGCGCTAGGAATGACGACTGAAGTCGTCACTACAAACAGGGCGGGGGATAAACCACCCGCGCTACGTATGCCGATTTAGCCGGGCTAGGAATTTCAATCAAACAATTTATGTGCCAGATTATCAAGGCTAAAGCCTTGAGTTACATCTTTTATTTACAGAAAGAAAGGGAGGATTTAAAATGAAGACAAAGATGTTGTGTAGTATGTATGTTATGTATGTATGTATGTTAATGGCGCCTATCCTCGGCGTTGTTAAAAACAGCGATGGTGTAGAATCGAAGAAAATTATAGGCGCCGACATCACGTGGCACAAGGCGGAAAGTCCTTATATACTTTAAAGGTTCACAAATTGTGATTTATTAAATGTTTGAAAATTAAGTGTCAATAATGAAACAAGTTCTTGTTTATACTGAGAATGAGTTTTTTGCAAACAGTCCATGATTGAGTTCTTAAATTTTGTAAACTCTGAATAATACTTTGAATATAAGCATTGTTTTTTAACAAACTTCCACAGCCGCTCAATAAGATTGAGGTTTGGAGAATAAGGGGGCAAAAAAATCAACTCCAATGTTTAACTGTGCAGCCAAATTATTAACGCTTGTACATCTTTGATAACGGGCATTGTCTAATATGAAAGTGATAGGCATAGCTAAATTTAAACGACTAATTTTCCAAAGTAAATCACAAACACTTTGAGCATTTATGTAAGTCTCGTTGGTTATGGTAATCAACTCATGGGTTATAGCATTCAGAGCCCCCAGGATATTAAACCGTTGCCTTCCCGACGGCGCTTTGAGAAATAATCGGGTAAAGCACCAGAGATATCCTAAAAAAGGGGCTAACACAAAATGTGCCGCATCAATAAAAAACACGGTTCTTTTTCCTTCCACCGCTTCTTTGAGGATGGGTTCTAGTGTTTTTTTTAAAGCTTTCTTGTTCATCAATATCAGCTTTGGATGGAATTGTACCTACTTTGCGACGGCGTAAACCAATCTTTTTGAGATATTTCATTACTTGTTGTTCAATTGCGCTTGAGCCCCGTTATCTTTTCTATTGCGCTCATAGCTTCTTTAATCGTTGCAGGAGGATGTTCTCGAAAATAGTCTTCTATCGTTTGTTTATGTTCGCTTAGTTTACTTTCTGGACGATAAAAAATTCAGCTCTTTTAATTTCTCTATACCCCGGCTTTGTATTCTTTGATATACTGGGTAACAACATTGATTGATATGCCTGTTAATTGGGCTATTTTATTATGCGGTTCTCCTTGGCTTTTTAACCATAACGTTTCCATCTTGCGTTGCACGCGCGGATGGGGGTAATGGTATCGTTCGTAATTTAACGCTTTTATATCTCCTTCAGTAAACTCTATTTTTATCATAATCTCCTCATAGTAAGGTTATGTAAAATAGTGTCGTTCACTGAAAATTATACTGTTACTCATGAATTTATCAATTTAATAAATCACAATTTGTGAACATCTCGAGTATAGAATGTCCTTTTCCCATAAGCCACTAGCCCGAAGGAGTCGGAAAAGACAAAATCCGAAGCATGCGGGTCAGAACCAACCCTGTCAGGGTTTAAAACCCTGACAGGGTTAACTAAATTTATTAAGATACTAATTTACTGATTGTAACGCTCTTTATATGCTTCCCGTAATGCCTTTGCTTCTTCAGGAGAAAGGCCTTTCATCCACACATGTTCGTCCTGTGCAAGCATCGCCTCAATTTTCTGCTCATATTTCAACTTCATTTCCGGACTTTTCTGTTCGGCTGTTTGTATAGTTGCAGGTAAAAATTTTAAATAAAAATGCTTTGCTACCTCGTACATCCCATGCCAGTGGGTATAGTCAGGACCCATCATACTCGCACCATGTCGCGCCCTGCGGCCTTCATGATGCCACAACTCCCAAAAAACCCATTGTACTTCATGTTCGAAGGGTGCGTGAGAATTTAATACGCCATCGGCGATTAATTCATCCATAAACGCCTGGGCCGGCTTTGCAAATTTTTCGTTATAAAGTACTACTAAATCGTCAAATTGTTTGTAAAAATTATCCACATGCGTACCGTTATGACAATTCAGGCAAGCGCCTTTCATTTTTTCCCGACGCTCATTCCACGTCACGATCTTTGCAACTCGTCTGGGCACTGTTTTACTAACGAGTTTTTCATTCTCATATATCTTTTCAACGGTTTGTACCTCTGCGCCAACCTGAGGAAGTTGACGTTTCTCAGGGTAGTCCTCTTTGTACCCATCGTCATAAATAACGAGGTTGATCTTTGAACTTACCACAGGACGAAGCGTCCAACTGATACGGTCTCCTACCTCATGGTTGTTGCCTTTATATACCCCATCCGGAGTCATATAATCACCGATGTGGCACGTGGCGCACGTTGGAGCCGCAGAGTAATCCTTTCCAAGAATCCAGTCACCCTCCTTGTCAAGCGCCATACGATTACGGTTTGCAGAAAAGGCAATCCCATGTTTTGATTCGTTATAAATCTCTATTTGAGGATGATCGGGACCCATGTGGCACTTACCACAGTTTTCCGGAGACCGTGAAAGCTTTGCCTCAAAGGCGTGCCGCGAATGGCAGGCATGGCAAGACCCTTTTGAGCCATCAGGATTCAGACGTCCCATTCCACTATTCGGCCATGAATCGGGATCTAAAATCGGCCTTCCCTCTTTTTCTGTTTTCAGTATGTTCCCCTGTGCGTCTCTTTTAAACTTTATCATGCTTCCGTGGCACTGCCAGCAGCCATTCGTTGCATCTGCAATATTATTCGGTAAACCGGCTACCTTTTCAGCTAACACGTTGTCCAAACTCGCAAGGATTTCTCCTGCCTTTGCATGATGACTCCTGGAAAATTCTTCGTACTCCCGTTGATGACATCGCGCACAATCCTTTGGGGTAACTAATGTGGCTATCAAAGCCCCTGCATGCTGCCAGGCGTCAATGTCTCCTGGATTAGCTTTGTGACAATCCACGCAGCCAACGCCGTGCTGTGCATGACGTGATCGTTCCCACTCCATAACCAGAGCCGAGCCGTGATTCTTATGACATCCCACACAAACTCTATTTGCTGTTGTAATAACCGGCACAGTCTTTTTTTCCTCACGGGGAAGCTTCGACATTTCGGCTACTTCTCGCTCAAGGTTTGAGATATTTTCACTCAGTTTCTGGTTTTCCCGGCGTAATTGTTTAAAATCAGCGCAACCACATATACCGATTTCTATGAGCCCAAGTATCACCATCAAATAAGCGCTTCTGATTACACCCTGCCTTTTCTGCATAAAGTCATTACTCCTTTTATGAGGAAAAAACTTTTGTTTGTTCTCATTTAAATAAGGTAATAACAGAAAGTTTGAAATTCATCAATATTAGATTGCCTTTCATTCTGTTATCATACGTATAGATTCATACATAATATTGAGCATCCTGCCTAACTCATCTTCTTTGATAATCAGTGGGGGTATAATTACCATGATATGTCCGAGCGGTCTGATAAGCAAACCGCGTTTTCTGGCCTCAAGGCATATTTGAACTCCCACCCGCTCTTCCCAGGGATACGGTTCTTTTGTAACTTTATCACGAACAAGTTCAATGGCGGCGATGAGCCCACATTGTCTGATATTGCCGACATGTTCTAATGATTCAAACTGCTTAAGTTTGTCCCGTAAAAAGTTAATTTTCGGCGCTAAATTTTCCAAAATGCGCTCTTTTTCGAAAAGTCTCAGACTGGCCAGCCCGGCCGCACAACCCAGAGGATTTCCCGTGTATGTATGGCCGTGGAAGAAGGTCTTGAGTTCGGCGTATTCTCCTAAAAAAACATTATAAATTTCTTCCGTGGCAAGCGTAACTGCAAGGGGCATATAACCGCCATTAATACCCTTCGACAAGGTCATAATATCAGGGACAACGTTTTCGTGATTACAGGCGAACATCTTTCCTGTTCGTCCGAAACCCGTCATTACTTCGTCTAAAATGAAAATGACATTATATTTTCTACAGAGGGCACTCGCGCCTGATAAATAGCCGGGTGGATGGACGATCATACCGCCGGCCCCCTGTACCAGAGGTTCCATAATCATGGCAGCAATTGCATGTGCATGCGCCTTTAAAAGAGCTTCGAGTTTATCAAGACATGCCAGATTGCAATTATTCATCTGTTTTTCCAGGGGACAACGGTAGCAATATGGCGATGGCGCCAGGTGGGTCTTGAAATAGAGCGGACGAAATGGTTTTTGATATATTTCAACACCACCAACGCTCATAGTTCCAATGGTATCTCCATGATAACCGAATTGTAAGGCCAGAAACTCTACTTTGTCTTTATATCCGCTGTGCTGCCAGTACTGAACAGCCATCTTTAATGCAACTTCATTAGCAGTGGAACCGTTATCGGAATAAAATACTTTGTTCAGACCATGAGGGATAATTTCAACGAGCCTGCTGGCAAGTTCAATGGATGGTAAATTAGATGGACCCAGGAGTGTGGTGTGTGCAATCTTGTCGAGTTGCAATTTTATAGCATCATCAATTTCCTTCTTGCGGTGGCCATGGATATTGCACCACATGGACGATACTCCATCAATGTATTCTTTACCATCAATGTCTTTAAGATAGATACCGTTTCCTTCTTCAATAATGAGGGGTGTTTCCTTGACATAATCCAGCATCTGGGTAAAGGGATGCCAGACGTACATCTTATCCCATGACTGCAGTTGTTCTTTGTATGTATTATCTATCATGTTTCCTCAGATGTAATTAATCATATTTTGTAGTTCAAAATTGTTGAATTAATATAAAACATTTCTCCGTAGTACTTTTTTATTGAAAAAAAGAATGCAATCGTTTAAACGCATCCACCTTTTCTGTGTTTCCTACCTTTGCTTGTTTAAGCGCCTTTCTGAGTATATCTACCGATTGGTCATACACCTCTCTATTTACAGGATACGGATGTCCATCTTTACCGCCATGCGCAAAGCTGTATCGTACGGGATCGTTGAAACTGGGGCTTTTGCCGTAAACAAGCTCTGAAACAAGCGCGAGTGCACGAATGGTTTTTGGCCCAACCCCTTCAATACCAAGCAAAGACTCAAAATCTTTTGGGACATGTTCATAGGTTTTTATAAATATTTTATAGAGCCTGTCAGGATGAATATCATGAACAGAGACATCGTGGTGTGGTGGAAGGTGCAGGTTTTGCAACTTTTTAATTTCAGTTATCAGCGTGTCTGGTTTTGTCTGTGAAAGCATCACGGTTGTTTGCCGCGTCTCTTCACTCTCCGTTGCCACCATGTTCAGGGTGTTGCCTTTTGAATCACAACAAATAGCATTATGAGGTTCCACCACAAAGTTCTCAACCTTACTACCCAACCAGTGATACCGGCGGGCATATTTATTGGTGTCATTCATGCCTTGCTGAACAACCGCCCAATCTCCAGACCTGGTAAAGATAAAAGAATGATGATAGAGTTGATAACCATCCTGGACGGCGCTATTGTCAACCTTTGCGCTCATCCTGCTGGCATAGGCGAGTTTTTCAGGGCTACAGGATAATTGTTCACCTGAAGCAATAATTTCCGATGGTGTTTTGCGGGAAGTAGCTCCTTTCCCACCGGCAATAAAGAGTCCCAGCTCTTTCTCCAATCCCTTTATGCCCTCTTTGAGCGCTCCGCAGGTTGTGGTAGTTACACCGCTTGAATGCCAGTCGAAACCGAGCACACAGCCCAACGCCTGAAACCAGAATGGGTCTGAAAGTTTCTTGAGCATCTCCAGAGAACCGTATTCGCTCACCACGGCAATTGTGATTTCTCGTGCAAGCCGCTTCATCCTCTGAAAGAGCCAGGACGGAGCCTTCCCGCCGTGAAGTGGTAAATGGGTAACACCTGTTTTCATAATTTTAACTTATTCCTTATTCTATGGAGGTAAACAAACCATTAAGATGAGACTTAGCTTATTTTATAAGCCGGTTGGGGTGAATTTCATAGGTTAGTTGAGGCAGGATATTCCTGCCTCAACTAATGCTTTGTGTGGTATTTAAACAAATTACTACTATTGTGCACCTGGTGTACATAAACAAAGAATAATACCATCTATTTTTAATTTCCAATTTCTCCAATATTCCTTGCTGCATACGTCAGTAACTCCCTTAGGAGGGGTGAGACTACTCTTATAGCTTGCCCTCAGTTGACAATTGTGTATCACACCAATCATTGTCCCTTCACTATGCGGCCATTTGCAGCATTCTTGTAATGCAACATGTGTCTCAAGCCCATTGGTTCCACCCATATCTCCAGAACCAATGAGTACATTTTCTGCATTATATAGCTTAAAATCACCCAGATGTGTGCCAACCGGACTTGCGCACGGTCCATTTTTTCTTATGTGATAATCTAATTCTGCTATAAGGTAGCTACCCTCCGGAATCAACTGTTGTTTCAATGATTCATCACATACTTCAATATCCTTACTCTTGAGCTTCACTTTCCATTCAATATGAAATATGCAATCATCACAACCGAGTGCCGAACAATCTTTTTGGACAATACATATAGGTTTGGAAGCTACGCCCGACTTTGCAAAGACAGTTAATTTGGTACAAGGGTCACGGGGCTCATTTGGGCATTCTGCATGTGCGATGCTTGACCATGCCACCATGAATAAAAAAACCAAACAACTAGTAAACAATCCATACCTTCTCATTCTTTACCTCCTTTTTTATCATTTATTTACGATTTAACAATAAATATTGAGGTGGCTTTTTTTATTAAATCACCTCCTTCTCTAAAAAGTAAAGTAATAGAAAAATAAATATAAATCAATTATATTATGAAAATAGTATTACGTCAATGTAGTTTAAGTTAACATTGTAAAAGTCTATCCCCGCTGTCATGCGAGCAAGGCGAAGCAATCTTTCCCTCAGTTGTAAATAATTCCAGGAGATTGCTTCGGACAGAACCCCCGCAATGACAAGTGTAGCAAACTTTTTTCATACATCTCAGCATGTCATCCCGCCACAGTTTGATTGCTCTACTAACAGGTTATTTATAACTTTACAGTAAAATCAAAGAGGTTATTTGGTTAAAAAGTGTATTTTGTTATGTTATAATATGGAAAAATGTATCGATTTAGCCGGATGTAACGCAAGGCTTTAGTCTCGATATTCCTGTCCAGACTCAAACCTGAAGGTTTGAGTTACAGCCGGATATGTTCTGGAAAAAGACGTGGAATGAGCATGGAGAATACCTATGATAAAAGAAAGAAAATACATCGTATCAGCCCATATGTTACTATTTGGAATAGTCCTTTTTTTAACGATGGGATGCCATGTTATATCAAAGCAGGTGAGAGAACAGGTAAACCCGTCCGTGACCTTTCAGGAACTCATAAAGGATCCGGAAAAATTTAAAGGCCAGACAGTTATCCTGAGCGGGGTTATTATTGAAACGACAAATACCAAAGAGGGTACCTTAATTAAGGTTTTACAACGCCCTGAAGGATTTCGGGGACAGCCGAAAGATACCGATGAAACCAGCGGGAGATTTCTATTGCTAGACGACCGTTATCTGGACCCGGTAGTATACGCCAAGGACAGAGAGGTTACTATTGCTGGTGAAGCAGTTGGAAAGAAGGTATTACCTGCTGGTGAAATAGACTACACCTATCCGGTAATTCATGTTAAAGAAATGCATCTCTGGCCAGTTCAGAAAATAGAACATGACCACTATGATAATTATTACCCTTTCTGGTGGTCATATCCTCACTATATCATTGTACGAGACCACTGCGACAAAAAATAAAATTCACAATTTCAAAATTACCGGTATTGATGGTAGGAAAATTCCCCAATCCGCTTCTAAAATTTATGTGTGATTGTGTTCGTTGTGCGCATTATTTACTTTGCATTCACACCCGAATTGAATAACGGCATGGCCGATTTTAAATTTTTCTCCCAGGATGCGATTAATCTCCTTAGAGAGCATGGTCGTTTCACTGATCAGCATGTCTTTCGTATCAATATGACCACTCATGGCAAACATGCCGGAGGTAATCGTCCAGATATGGATATCATGGGCATCATCAATACCGGGAATTTGTTTGATGCTTTCAATAACCTTGTCAATATTGATCTCCTTTGGCGTAGCCTCTAACAAAATATCCACCGATTCCATCACCAGTTTGTATGACCAGATAAGGATGAGTATACAGATCATAATGCTGATGACAGGGTCAACAATAACCCAATCAGTATAATAAATGACTACTGCCCCAACGATAACACCAACAGAGGAAAGTGTATCACCCAACATATGGATGAATGCTGCCTTAACATTTAAACTATGTCCATGTTCGTGTTCATGACCACCGCCTTTAAGAATGTATGCACAGACGAGATTAGCGACAAGGCCAATGCACGCCACAACAAACATCTTACCGCTCGAAATGGTTTCTGGATGTTTGAAACGTTGATAGGCTTCATAGAAAATCCACACAGAAATCATGAAGAGGGTTATACCATTGAACAGTGCCGCCAATATTTCCAATCGGTAAAATCCATAGGTCTTTTTTTCCGTCGGGGGTTTTATGGCAAAATAGAGGGCAAACAAGCTCACGAGTAAAGCGAACAGGTGCGTGAGCATATGTCCTGCGTCACTAATCAGGGCAAGACTGTTGGTAATATATCCACCAACAATCTCCACGATAAAGAAAACGCCGGTAATAACACTGGTCAGTAGCAACCTTTTTCGTTCATGCGACCGGTACTCGTGCTTGTGGCCATGCTCATCTTCGGCATGATAATAATCTATGCTATGGATGTGTTCGATGGGTTTGTCTCCCTTTATAAAAGTTGTAAATAAACGTAACAATTTAGTTTTTTGAAAAAACATCCGAACTCGAGCGAGTCGGAGCATGTAGGACGACATTTATGTCGCTGTCCTGCGAACTGAAGTTCACGCTACACAGACGGTAAAACGTAGTTTTTGTTAAGGTTTTTCAAAAAGCTAAATTGCTACGAAAATTCCTATACAATCAAGCTATTCCGCTTAATAAAGGGGGATTCAGGGGGTTGTGTTTTTTCCGGGCTATTTAACAACCCCCTGGCCCCCTTTTCTAAGGGGGATTTTCTTGCAATTAAATTACGAGTAGGGTGGATTAAGGCGTTGTCTTTTACGCCGAATCCACCTTCACTATTTTGCGACATGGTGGATTTGCTCCGCTTAATCCACCCTACCTACAAACCCGTATAATTAACATGACAATTCCTCTGCAATCAAATACGTTTTCCTCATTTTTGCCGTGAATTTTATATACAAGTCCCCATCCATACTTACCTTCTCAAATATTTTATAATCTCCCTGCAAAATGCAGGTAAATCGTCCGGAGTCCGCGAGGTAATCAGATTACCGTCAACAACCACTTCCTTATCAATAAACACAGCGCCGGCATTGACCATGTCATCCTTTATCGCAAAGAAGCTGGTGGTCTTTTTTCCTTTTACAATACCCGCCGAAATCAAGACCCACCCTGCATGACAGATTGCAGCGACAAGCTTGCCCTGCACATGCATATTTCTGACAAAGGTGTTGACTTCTGCGTACCGCCGCAGGATGTCAGGAGCATATCCACCAGGGATAATAACCCCATCTATTTCATCTATCTTTGCATCCCGCAAGGAAAGTTCTTCAATCGCAGGATAACCCTCCTTGCTCTTGTATTCCTTCTTTGTCCCGGAACCAATAAAGACGGTTTCTATGCCTTCCTCCCTCAACCGCAAGTAAGGATACCACACTTCTAAAACCTGGTACAGATCTTCAATAAGGACTGCTACTTTCATCACACACCACCTTATATAAATTCTTTCGGGTATTTATTTGGTAACAGTTCAGCTACCGCAGAGAATGCCGGGATCGGGGAGAGGCTGGTAAAGGGTAAACAGAAATAATATTCGAAATTCCCCCCTTTTAACGTATTTCTCTGCATCCTCCGTGTCCCCGGCGGCGAACTATTACAAGTTTTAAAACGCTTTCTTCCCAAAAACCGACTCAAAACGTTTGTTAAAGGACTCCGTGGTAAACTCAAAATTCTGTGAACCATAGACTTCTACGGTATAGGCAGCACAGACGGCGCCTATTTTCGCAGCATGAACAATGTCGTTTTTTGATACGAGCAGCCCCTTGATAAGCCCCGCCCGGTAAGCATCGCCAGCGCCCGTCGGGTCACATACCTCGTCCACTTTTGCTACGGGGATATCAAAACTTCTTGCCTTACCATTTTCCTTACGCATAACCACAGAACCAAATTCACCTTTTGTAACAATAAGGGTTTCTGTTATCCCCAGGATATCATTAACCGTCATAGCGGTTTTTTCCTGTGTCAGTTGCAGTTCATAGTCATTGCAGATAAATATTTTTGAGCCGTGAATCATCTCGGTTAAAAGTTCCTTAGTCCATGCCGGAAGTGACTGACCGGGGTCAAGGATATAGTCAATATTTTTCTTTTTGTAGATGTTTGAAAAATTCATCATATCGCCCAGATTACCCGGCGCAACGATCGCAATAGTCTGTTTGGAAGAGACAGAATCAAAATCAAAATCGGCGTTGAATTTCATGGCCCCCGGATTAAATGCCGTTATCTGATTATCGGATTGGTCGGTGGTTATGTATGCGCCCGCGGTGAGTTCCTCCTCGATAATCTTGATATGCTTTGTAGAAACTTTGTGTTGTGCCAGCCAATTCTTGTACGGGTTAAAATCACGTCCCGCCGTAGCTACAATAATCGGGCTTTCGCCAAGCAAAGAAAGTCCATAGGCAATATTCCCGGCAGTGCCGCCATAATTTTCCATCAGGCCATTAATCATAAAACACACATTGAGCATGTGTATCTTATCAGGCAATATATGATCGGAGAATTTTCCGGGAAAGTCCATGATCCTGTCATAAGCCAGTGATCCAGAAACAAGAATGTTCATTTAACTTCTTCTCCTTAAATAAATTTAATATAGAGATATTTCGATACAAATCGTAACGTGGGTGGTTTATCCCTATAACCGTTTGCATAGATAAAACGGTTCAAGCCGATTAAACTGCTTAAACCGATTAAGCCGTTCAAGCCGTTCAAGCCGCTTAAACCGATTAAACGGTTTACTTACAAGCAAAGGCATGGAGCGCCGTACCCCTGCCGTATTTGTTTAAATATTTACTTCTTCTAAACTACGAGGCACATAAGTATCAAGGTTTAATTGATTACGAACGGTTTCTGCAAATTTCATGGCAACTTCTTCTTCGCCATGCATTACAAAAACACGTTGCGGATTTTTTTTGAATTTACTAAGCCATTCCAGGAGTTCATCGCGGTCGGCATGGGCTGAAAGACCGCCAATGGTGTAGACCCTGGCATTTACAGCAATCTCTTCTCCAAATATTCTTACCATCTTTGCACCTTCCACAATTCTACGCCCTAAAGTACCCTGCGCCTGAAAGCCAACAAAGATGACACTGCATTCCGGACGCCAGAGGTTATGCTTCAGATGGTGCCTGATGCGGCCGCCCTCACACATCCCGCTTGAAGATATAACGATGGCGTTGCTCTTGATTTCATTAATCTTCATGGACTCTTCAACCGTTTCCGTAAACTTCACGCTCAGCGTACTCCGCGGGAATCCCCCTGTTTTCATAAGCTCTAAGGTCTCCGCATCCAGACACTCCGGGTGTTTTAAGGTAATACGCGTCGCCTGCAGCGCCATGGGACTATCTAGAAAGACCTGAATGCGGCCTAGCTTCCCTTTCCTACCCACCTGATTCAGAATGTAAAGGATGTCCTGAGTCCTTCCTACGGCAAAGGCCGGAATCAGCACATTTCCGCCTCTTTGGAGGGACTCTGTCACAGCCCGGGTAAATTCTTCTATCGTCTCTTTCATTCCTTTATGGGTTCTGTTACCATAAGTAGACTCTATGAATATATAATCGCCTTCCTCTATAGGAGTGGGGTCTTTAATTAAGGGTAAATTCTTCTGTCCGAGATCGCCTGAAAAAACCAGCTTCCACTCCAGCGCGCCTTCTGTTATCCATAATTCAATAATGGCGGAACCCAGGATATGCCCAGCATCCTGAAATCGTACCTTTATCCCATTTTCCAGTTCGAGCGTCTCATTGTAGGGAATTCCCTGAATTTGAGTCAGGCTATCAGCGGCCTCTTGTACCGTATACAAAGGCTTGACAGGCGGTTTGCCGGCCCTCATGCGCTTCTTATTTTCCCATTCGGCATCACGTTCGTGGATATGTGCAGAATCCAGCAACACAACACCGCACAAATCAGCCGTGGCTTGAGTGGCAAATATTTTACCCTTAAAACCCTCTTTCACCAGTTTGGGGATGAGACCCGAATGGTCAAGGTGGGCATGAGTCAACAAAAGATAGCGAATTTCAGAGGCCCGAAATGGGAACGGTTCTTCATTCCTCTGCTCATTCTCCTTCGTGCCCTGAAAAGCACCACAATCGATAAGGAGGCTGGTTTCTTTCGTCTGTATGTGATAACAGGAACCCGTGACTGTCCTTGTAGCGCCGACAAATTGAACCTTCATAGTTCACCACAAAATATTAAGTTGAAATAAAATTATCCTGTAGGTAGTATAACAAAGAAAATGTTTATGGTAAAAAGATATTTTTTTTAATAGCTTTAATGAGTTTACCCTCTTAGGAATACAATATAAAACGGGGAAGGAGGAATTACGTTGCCAATGGCAAAGAACAGTTCAACGAGTGGCACAGCAATAACAATAGAAAAGAACCGGTTGATTATCCCTGACGACCCAATCATCCCATTTATCAAGGGAGACGGCACGGGTACTGATATCTGGAATGCATCGGTAAGGGTATTTGACGCTGCGGTAAGTAAGACATATAACAACAAGAAACGGGTTCATTGGATGGAGGTCTATGCCGGTGAAACCGCATTTAAAGCATGCGGAGAATGGTTGCCCAAAGCCACCCTGGACGCCATAAAGAAGTACAAAGTGGCCATTAAGGGACCGTTAACCACACCCGTTGGTGGCGGCATCCGGAGTTTGAATGTAACGCTAAGACAGGAACTCGATTTATACGCTTGTGTACGTCCGGTGCGATACTTTGACGGCGTGCCCAGCCCGGTGAAATCGCCCGAAAAATTGAATGTAATCATTTTCCGTGAAAATACCGAGGATGTGTATGCAGGGATTGAATACAAAGAGGGTTCTGCTGAGGCAAAAAAGATTATCGCCTTTTTGAAAAATGAATTTGGTAAAAAAGTACGTGAGGATTCCGGTATTGGTATCAAACCCATGAGCGTAACCGGCTCAAAAAGGTTAATTCGCCGTGCCATACAATATGCAATCGATAAAGGCCGGAAGAGCGTTACCCTCATGCACAAAGGAAATATCATGAAATTTACCGAAGGCGCCTTCCGCGAGTGGGGATACGCTCTCGCAAAAGAGGAATTTTCTCAGGCCGTGGTAACGGAAGATGAGGTTTTTGAAAGGCATAACGGCATAGCGCCCAAAGACAGGATTATTTTAAAAGACCGTATTGCGGATGCCATGTTTCAGCAGGTGCTTCTCAGACCGGAGGAATATGATGTGATTGCCACTCCAAATCTCAATGGCGATTATATCTCCGATGCCTGCGCTGCGCAGGTAGGCGGTCTTGGCATGGCGCCGGGAGCGAATATTGGCGATGAAGCAGCCGTATTCGAGGCAACCCACGGCACTGCGCCCAAGTATTCTGGACTGGACAAGGTAAATCCAGGTTCCGTCATTCTTTCGGGCGTTATGATGCTCGAACACATGGGATGGGATGACGCCGCACGCATGATTGTAAAGGCGTTGGAAAAAACCATTCAGAAGAAAACGGTCACCTATGATCTCGAACGACAGATGAAAGGGGCCAAGCTGGTTAAATGCTCCGAGTTTGCGGATGAGATAATAAAAAACATGGGGTAATGTGTGTAAGCAAAAATTGATGCGAATCAACACAGTATCTTACAAATAATATTTTGACATTGTAGAGACAAGGCATTGCCTTGTCTCTACGTTCTTTCCGATTTATTCGGGTTATGAATTAAATGTACAGGAATTTCAATGATTGTAGAGACGCAAAATCTTGCGTCTCTACCTGCGCATTTTTGAAGTTGCCAAATGCCTCATTGAATTGCAGAGAAATTTGCTCTTATTTATATGGGTTTTCTGTTCGTAGTAGCGACTTCAGTCGCTTTCTTGTTGTGGACAATATCAATGGAGGACGACTAAAGTCATCACTACAAACAAGGGTGTATATCAGCAGTTTACGCGAATGGGATTTTACCACGAAGGACGCGAAGTGCGCAAAGAATAAACCAGGCGCAGGGAAAAGTTGTGGTTGTAGAGCGACGAGCCTCGTCGCTCTACATTGAAAAAATCACCGAATTCAATTTTTTATATATTTCTCTGTGCCTCTGTGTGATTATCTTTTTTATCCGTGTTCATCTGCGTGTATCTGTGGCAAGAGTTGCATCTGTTTGGGAGTTGCGTGTTGGAAAAGTTGTAGAACGAAGCGGCGCTTCGTTGTAGTGGCCAGGCGCGCCGTGCCACAACGCAGTTTAAAAATTGAGTATTTTGGGAATGGATAGAAAATGCATTTCAATGCCTATCCCTTGTAATAAACCCGTAGCGGTAGGAGCCAACTCCTGTTGGCGACCCGCCGGTGGATATGTCCATCGCCGTCGGGAGACGGCTCCTACCAGTCGCCGAAGGACTCATTCAACACAACGGGAGGCGATTTACATGTTGTCTATGAAAAATAGAGAGGAACTCAATATGTCGAGAAAAAAGATCACAGTCGTTGGCGCCGGGAATGTTGGCGCTACAACAGCCCAGCGATTAGCCGAAAAAGAGTTTGGTGATGTTGTACTCGTGGATATTGTCCAGGACATGCCCCAGGGAAAGGCGCTGGACATGCTGGAATCAGGGCCTGTATATGGTTATGATTCAAAAATCATTGGCACAAACAACTATGAAGAAACGAAAAATTCCGATATTGTTGTTATCACTTCCGGCGTGCCCCGAAAACCAGGGATGAGCAGGGATGACCTGCTCAAGATCAATGCGGGTATTGTAAAAGGGGTAACAGAAAACATTGCAAAGACTTCTCCGAATGCCATCCTGATTATTGTATCCAATCCTTTGGATGCTATGACTTACGTGGCACACAGGGTGAGCCGGTTCCCAAGACATCGTATCATGGGCATGGCTGGCGTGTTGGACGCTGCCCGTTTTAGTACCTTCATTGCAATGGAACTCAACGTATCGGTAGAAAATATCCATGCATTTGTCCTGGGCGGACATGGCGACACCATGGTTCCATCCACACGATACACCACAGTTGCCGGTGTTTCTGTAGAGGAATTAATACCAAAAGACCGGCTTGACGCCATCGTGAAACGCACGCGGGACGGCGGGGCCGAGATTGTCAACCTGCTCAAGACGGGCAGCGCATTTTATGCCCCATCAGCGGCGGTTGTGGATATGGTTGAGGCAATCATAAAGGACAAAAAGAAGATTTTGCCCTGTGCAGCGCTGTGTGAAGGGGAATACGGCATTCAAGGACTCTTTGTTGGTGTACCCGTGAAACTCGGAGCAAAAGGGATAGAGGAGATATTTGAAATCACATTAAATGCAGAAGAATCTGCCGCATTAAAGAGATCGGCAGATGCAGTAAAGGTATTGTGTGAACAAGTAGACAAAATGGTATAACGTTATACGACAGTAAATGCCGAAAGAAATTTGTTAGTATGCGGGAGTTAGCTAAAAACAATCGCAGGGAAGGATTGCTTCACTGACGCTCGCAATGACAAGTGGGACAGACTCTTGTCACTCCATCGACGTATTTGATCACGAAGGCACTAAGTTTTTCTTTGTGACTCGGCGCCTTCGTGGCGAAAAAAGTTGCCGAAGGCCTAATTTAACAACTCACCAAAGACAATTTTTCAGATAGATTACTTTGAAAAACAACGAATCTGTAGTATAATAATTGTGCAATCTGTAACTTTTCATGCGCCTGCCTCGCCAAACGTGACAGTTCTTTAATGCCTTAAGGTATTAAACTTATTCTGCTTTCATCAGAATTTATAGCTAAGTTTCGTGTACACAAAAAAAGCAATTCGCATGTTTGCAGCATTCGGCACATTAATTGTTATAGAATCTTATGGAGGCAACATCCATGAGTGGAAGACCAAAGCCGTTCATACGAATGACCATCGCATGTATTTTTTTCCTCATAGCGGTTACGCTGAATATAGTATTGCCGCGTTATTGGCATAATATTCCAGAGATCGTTAAGCATCTGCTGCTCGTCTTTAGCGCTATAATGTGTGTTCATATCATGGAATATGCCTACCTGTGGTGGGAAATATTTGGGCACATAAGACATATCCTGGAAGACGCCCTCCAGGCTACCCATAAGCTCATTGATACGAACAAAAATTCCCTGGAAAATTTCTTACAAACCACAAACCAACTCATTGGCTCGGCAACATCCTGCGGTTTGACAAACATCTACTGCTCCCGCAAGGTTGTAAAAAGCGATATCTACGATGTTATAGAAAGCGCCGAAAGAAGGGCATGGCTAATGGGTATTACACTCTCCGAAAATGTGCATCTCGACCAGTTACTCCCTACGCTTGATGAAAAGATAGCCCGTGGGCTGGACATTAAGATTCTGCTTCTAGATGCGTTGCGCGAGGCAGCTATTTTCCGCACCCTTCTCGAATGCAACGCCCCGGATGTAGAAAATATTATTAATGTCGACAGGACAAAGATTTACCCAAACGACCCCTTTTTCCATCAACGGCTCTATAGTGATTTTGTCCACGCCTGCGACAGGTTGCGGGGCTATCCCAGTTTACGGACAGCGGTAAGATTTTACACACACACGCCAACCTGCTGGATGATGGTTATTGACGACATGGCATATTTCCAGCCATATACACTGGGACGAACACAAAAAAATGTGCCGAAGCAATGCAATGACGCTACCATGCCGGTTCTCAAGTTCCAAATGCAACCAAAAGGAAAACCCTTCGAAATCATCGAAGACCATTTCTCGAAATTATGGTTAACATCAAACGTGGATTTATTTCATATTGAGGCTCAAATTGCCGACCGCAGTCGTATTGTTAATGATATATTTAATTCCAACCAAGCATGGTTAAAACATGTTTACGACACCTTACATGTTTATGACGCCTTATATGTATCGAAAGAAAATGAAAAATCCTTTTCCCTTGATCGAAGAAAATTTCCCCGTCAAACCTGGATATGGAATGACCCAACACTCACTATCCGTTTAGAATCCGATGCTACGGTGTCAGTTGATGCAACCTTTTGTAATTATTCCCGTGAAGGTATATCACTCAAACTGAAAACTCACCTTAATTTAAGCGAAGGACAAATTGTTATGATACAGGGTATACCTCCGACAGACTCAAGTGCTGCCGGTTTTGTGTTGGATCATTTTCTGAAAATCGGAAGGTTCAGGGTCAAGTGGATGAGAACTGGAACCCAACAAAGTATTGGACTCCAGGCGCTTCCGGAAGATAAAATACTTACGGAGTAAAGGCGAAGAAAGA
>JAXMAC010000002.1:0-25920 GCA_046350595.1 Candidatus Brocadiaceae bacterium
GCTGTAGTAGGCATGGGAGGTGTGTTTCCAACGTGTTCTAAAATAGAAGATTTTGATGAAAAGATATTTGCAAATGCATCTCTCATCAGAGAATGGCCCGAAGCGATCCATTATGAAAAACAATTGAGATCAAGGGTATCAGGATATATTGAGCCTGAAGAAATAGGTATCAAAATAAAATACTCAGAAATCCTGGAACATTATCCGGAGATATACCTGGATACTTTAAACAGGATACCTTATGAAAATTTGCTGACGGCCGATTTGGGGAGTGTGTTTGCTATGCTTGCTACTCAGGAAGCCGTAATGCATGCTCAATGGAAGGAAACTGATGTCCAATCTGAAACTACCGGAGTTATTATTGGCAGTGGTGCCGGTGGCCAATCTGTTTTAAGAGGTATGTATAAACATTTCTTTGACCTTGGGAAAAAATCTCGTCTCTTAACTTCCCATAATGTTGACAGGACAATGGTCTATCGCGATGCGGCGAATGTCTCTTGCCTTATTAAAAGCAAGGGTATTGTTGAGGGTCTGGGTTCTGCCTGTGCGTGCGGACTTGGAAACATTGGGTATGCATACCGGCTTATAAAACATGGGTATTTAGACCGTTGTGTTGCAGGGGGAACAGAAGGCACGTCTATAGAAACCTTTGTGATGTTTGACGCCATGCAGGTTTTATCCCGTAATTTTGCGCCAAGAGAAAGCTCCAGACCTTTTGACAAGAACCGCAATGGCTTTGTCTGTTCCTTTGGGTGTGGAATTGTTGCGCTCGAAGAACTTGAGAGCGCAAAATCACGCGATGCCAATATACTTGCGGTAATTGACGGATACTTTAACAATTCTGATGGAAGTGGGAATATGTTTGCTACATCTTTTGAGGGACAATCACGATTATTGCAAGGACTTCATCAAGACTGCATGGAATCAAACCCTCGTAAATTCAATAATAAACCTGATGTAGTAAAAGTACACGGTACATCAACTCCTGTCGGCGATATTGTTGAGTTAATGAGTGTTGTAAATTTTTACGGACACGAAGGATATCATATATCAGCTCCTAAATCACAATTTGGCCACATGTTGGGCGCCGCGGGTGCGGTGGAGTTTATTGTTGCCGTTTTGATGCTCCAGCAAGAAAAGGTGTCACCTTGTATGAATTCCTTTGAATTGTCTTGTGAGCTTGAGGACGTCCAGAAGGTAGATACCTGGAAAGGGCCGAAAATACCTCCAAGTGAATTTCGACACCTTATTCCTCTCGAAACAGTAGAAAAAGATGTAACATCGGTGGTTTGTTTAAATTATGGATTTGGCGGAACGAATGCGGCTATAAGGATATCTAAGTATAACGAGGCCCACAATGGGGAGTAATGGAGATTGTTAGATTTTTGTTTTTATAATCTTTTTGAAAGAATTGTTATGCTGAATAATAGTTCTCGATGATCGGAAATGATATGACACATGAAATTGTAAAAGAAAATTCGTTACTTGATAATATTTACCGTGCATTTCAGGAACAAAATCTGGATTTAAATAATACGTTCAATAAATTACTAATAGGATTATACGAAATTCGTCAAAATCTTGCAGAAAAAGATTGGAATATATACATTGAAAAAGCAAGAAAGCATCCAATTCATGAGGAACTTCTAAAAGACCCGCACACAAAAAGATCCTATGAAAAACCAAGAGGGTATGCTGGAGATGCAGTATTAATAGATTATTTCTTTTATGGAAATAGTTATGAAAAAGATATAAACGGTATTGGATTGAAAATATTTAGAGTTGTAAATATGACTCAAGCATCGTTGTCTTTGTGTGAGAGACCTAAAATTATAGGAAACGCTATTGACACATTTGTTACTACTGAAAACAAAGATGATATCAGGGTGCTTTCGATTGCCTGCGGACATTTAAGAGAAGCATCAAACTCAAGTGCTATAAGAGATAAAAAAATATCTGAGTTGATTGCAATAGACTTAGATAAAGAAAGTCTTGAAGTGATAAAAAAAGATTATACACATTTAAATGTGCACACGATTAATTGTGATTATAAAGATATCATATTGAAAAAGGCATTTTTCCAGTCATTGGGGAAGTTCGATTTTATATACTCGGCGGGTTTTTTCGATTATTTATCGGATTCCGCGGCAAAAAAATTATTGAAATCTATGTACACCTTATTAAAACCGGGAGGCAAAATGATTATCCCGAATTTTGTTCCGATGATTGAGAGCGGTTACATGGAGGCATTTATGGATTGGTACATGATTTATAGGGATACGAATGATATGGAAAAATTATCTCACTGTATTCCAACCGATAAAATCGAACATAAAAAGATATTCTATGATAAATTCATGCGCATGGTTTTTTTAGAAATAGATAAAAAACGATGAAAATTTCCGTAGGTAATGACGTTGTTTATTTGCCGCAATTTAAACATTCTCTTACAAAGGCATTCATGCAACGGGTATATACGGAGAGGGAAATCGAGGATTGTCAGCACTTTCATAATCCATTAGTAAGATTTGGTTCTACATGGGCTGCCAAAGAGGCTTGTTATAAAGCTATAAAACAGTTATTTCCCGATCTTAGATTTTGGTGGCGGTCTTTGGAAATTGTGAGAAACAAGGAAAATCAAATCCCAAGTCTTAATTTTTTAAAATCTCCAACTCCCATAAAAACCAGCCTGACAATTTCGCATGATGCAAACTATTGTTGGGCAGTGTGTTTGGTTTCACTTTCAATTTAGCCTGCGAAACTGTTTTAAAAGCTTATGTAGACTCAATCTTAAAGGGAAGCATATTGTACTATGGTTCTTAATAAATTATGGAAGATAATTACAGCTTTTCTATTTGTGTTCTTTTTTATTCGCAGTATTTCAAGTACTTATGGTTCTGGTTTTGCCCTTTTTACTCATGGGGCGTCATCTCTGGCACAGGGAGATGCCGTTATTGCACATGCAGATAATCCTTCTACCATTTTTTTTAATTCTGCATTGATTAATAAACTTGAAGGAACACAAATAGAAGCAGGAGCAACTGCTATTATTCCTTATCATACATTCACAAGTGATGCTACTGAAAATACTTTCCATGCGGAAAATGAAGTGTTTTACCTCCCAACACTTTTTGTTACGCATAAGTTTAATGAAAAGGTCAGTGCGGGTGTGGGTTTATTTAATCCTTTTGGATTGGGAATTGACTGGGGTGACGATTGGGAAGGTAGATATATTACAACGAATACAGAATTCAGTACGTTCACGTTAAACCCCGTTGTTTCATATCAAATAACACCAACTATCGCATTTGCAGGAGGCGCAGATTTCCTTCTTTTGGATACAACTTTAGAAAAAAAGGTTAATTTATCTTCATTTGGCCTTCCTGATGCTAATGAAAAATTCAAAGGTGACGGGTATGGGGTTGGATATAATCTTGGAATACTCTATGACATAACCAGGGATGTTTCAATTGGCATCTCATACCGGAGTGCAATTAAGGTTGATATAGACGGTAATGCCAATTACGATCTTCCAGCCGGCACGCCTTCTTCAATTACGACACTATTTCCCCATACCGATGCTCATTCCGATATCACACTTCCCCAGCAGGTGTTTACGGGTATTTGTTACAAAGGATTTAACCCTCTCACATTAGAAGCCGGACTACGATGGGAGGGGTGGTCTTCTTTTGATGAACTTAAAATAGACCTTGATCAACAAGTTGCCGGTGTTACTCAATCTGTTACAAAAAAAGACTGGAATGATACTTACGCTCCAACTCTTGGAGCTCAATATCAATTCAACAAAACATTTGCCTTGCTTGCAGGCTACTCTTATGAACAAACTCCCGTACCGGATAAAACATTCGATCCTGTTGTACCTGACGCCAATGCGCATCTTTTTACCATTGGAACAGATATAAAATATAAGAAAACAAAAATTACCGTTGGGTATGGATACCAGAGGTTGGAAGGGACAAGGAAAGATAATTCCATTGATGATAATCCTCAAGATGGAATAATAGACGCAGCAACAAGCGCAAATGGTAAATATGATACTGATATTCATATGATTGGTATCAGTGTTACTTATATGTTTTGATTTAAAACATCATTGTAAAAAAAATGACAATATTTACATGCTGTTTTTAATTGTTCACATATCAGCAGAGTATTGTAGGTTGGGCTGAGTAAAGCGAAGCCCAACAACTTAATTGAATTACCTTTGGTGTAAAAGCAGGGCATGAATCATTTATTTTGTTGGGTTTCGCTTCACTTAACCCAACCTACCAACTGTTTCCCGATTTAAATGGGGCGGGAAGCCTTCTCTTTAAAACAATCCGGCTCTTTGTTCCCATGCTCTCTTCTGGCGTTGCATTTGCCATCACGTCTTTTTTCCTCAAGTCGGAAGAGTTTGGACATCTGGTAAAGCTTTCATTGAGAAAAACATAAAGCAGTACAGCGCCATCCAAATCCCCCTTACAAAAGGGGGAACAAGGGGGTTGTTTTTTTCGATGGGAGGTGTGGGGGGGGTGTAAAAAAAGAAAATTTCACACAGCGATAACTAATAACACAGTGCAGCAAAGCCGTAACCAATTTACTTGTAAAAGCTGTAGTAGAGACGCAAGATTTTGCGTCTCTACTTCGGAAAAGACCCTCGCAATGACAATTACTATGCACTTTGATTGCACACGGCACGTTGTCATTGCGAGCGTTTGTAGTGATGACTTTAGTCGTCTTAGTCATTGTGAGCGAAGCGAAGCAATCTTTCTCTCATAAACAAACAGTCAGGTAGGTTGGGCTAAGGCACGAAACCCAACAATTTCGTCAATATCACCAATATGGTGTACTGGTTTTTGGAAAGTTATTGTTCACAAAGATGCAAAGAACGCAAGGGAAAATACCAGCGATTTCACCACGAAGGTTACGAAGAGCGCGAAGAAAAAGCCTGAAGATTAAAAACATAAAACACATCCGCTCATGTATTAAAAAAGTAGAAACAGAGTGCCTAGCGCGGCCTCTGGCCGCAACCAAAATATGAATTTTTGTCTATTATAAGGTATAGTATTATCCTCGTAAATAGTAATCATACAATTTAGAGGACACTACTATGAAGAAGTTAATGGAATTATATCGAGACAGGGTCATGGGTGCAATAAGCGGTCTGGACAGGGTTCGTTTTCGAGGGACATTACGGTGGTTGGCCAGTGAGCGGGGGCTGAGCACATACATGAGTTATGCGAAAATATTGCTGAAGGATTTTTCCGATTGGGTCAATGGTCTTACGGTGCAGGTGCGGGAGAGTTGTGAATCGCGTGCAAAAGAATTGGGTATTGAGGTGAGATATTTGGCAAGCAGCGGTGTTGATAAGGATAAGTTGGCTCGCCAGATTGCGAAGGACAAGAGGATTACAGAAGGCTCCATCTGTCTGTTGAGTGTGGTAGAGCCTTGTATTGCGCCGAAGGTTAAGGGCAACAAGGCCAGCAAGAAGCTCGAGTTGGTGATGGAGCCCCGCAAGTGTGTCTTTGTGTATCATTATTTTAACGATCCTGTATTTGGTTTTGGTCATGTTCGGATCCAGAGTTGGGTGCCGTTTAATATTTTCATTTGTCTTAATGGTCGTCATTGGCTGGAGCGGCAACTTCAGAAGCAAGGTATTGATTATGTTAAGGACGGCAACTGTTTTGTGCATATAGAGGATATAGCGGCTGCGCAGGCGCTGCTGCATGAGCAGCTTAAGACTGACTGGGCGAGGTTGCTTAACAGGCTTGCGTTGGGAAGTTGTCCGGCATTGTCGCAGGTACTTCGTCCGTTGAAACCGGAGTATTATTGGTCGGCGGATGAGACGGAGTGGGCAACGGACATCATGTTTAAATCGGTTGAGGCGTTGGAGGAATTGTTTGCGTCATTTGTTCACCATGCGATGCGGGTTTGCGACAGTCCTTCGGTGATGAAGTATTTGGGCAGGCGTAGCCTTGCAGGGACTGCCCCTGATGAGGTTGTCAGCGACTATCGAAGGCGGTATGAAGGTATACGGGTCAAGCACAGCGTGAATAGTAACTCAGTGAAGATGTATAACAAGAGCGGGAGTCTGTTGCGTATAGAGACAACGATCAATAACACGCGGGACTTTAAGGTTTTTCGCAGGCCTAACGATGATGAAGGCAAACCGGCGTCATGGCAGAAGATGCGTAAGGGGGTAAGCGATCTTCATCGACGGTGTGAGGTGAGCCAGAAGTGCAATGATCGTTATGGAGATGCCTTGGCGGTGGCTCAGGTAGAGGAGAAACTGAAGGAAGTGGTATGCGGAGCTTGTAACAAGGTGGTCAAAGAGGGCAAGAGGTATCGGGGGTTGAATCCCTGGCAGCAGGATGATTACCGGATGCTGATGTTCCTGTCGAAAGGTGAAAATGCGATAAACGGATTCCGTAACCATGATTTGCGGAAGTGGCTTTACGGGGAATCCGAACAGGCCGAGAAGGATCAGCAAAAGAAGTATTCCGGCCGTGTGACCCGACGGATAAAACTGTTGCGGGTACACGGCCTAATCCGCAAAGCTCCTCGGACCAACCGCTATGTTCTGACGGAGAAAGGCCAGAAGTTCTCTTGTTCGCTGATGACTGCTTCAGCCCTTGATATTAAAGCGCTTACGGAAATGGCGGCATGAAAAACACGCAAAAAAAACAAGAAGTTGATGGATAGTAGTACAAAGGAAATTTTAGAAGGGGGGATATTATGGATGCTGAGGAAGTAGCCCTTTCAAAAGTCGAGGCACAAATCAAAATGTGTGTGTGGGGGATTTAAATCGAATCGTTTTATTTAATGCTATTTTATGTCTTCCTCTTGTAAATTTCCCTTCTATGCCCAATACGGAGAACAACTATATCATTGCCTTCAATATCAAAAATCACCCGATAATCGCCTATTATGTATCGGTCCGTTCCAAGTGACGGGTCGCTGAGTTTGTCAGAATACAAAAGTGGGTTTGTCTATAGTTTCAGGAGCGCTTTCCCTATACGGTTTTTTATGGCAGTATCCAGTTTTTTTACATCCTTCCCGGCTCTTGCGGTATAGGTAAGCTTATAATTCATTCGCTGAAAATCTCATTATGGGATTTCGGTTTGCCCGCTTTATATTCTTCTCTTGCTTCTCGTATGCTGCGCAAATAATCAGGAGAAGTAAGGGCAAGCAAATCCTCAATGAAAGTCTCCCTGTCCTTTTTCTTCATTCTCTTCACTGCTCCTATGATTTCATCTGCCGATATAGGCACTTTTAACTCCGGCATTTAAAGACCTCCTTTTCCATTTCTTTTAATCTCACCGTTTTTTTATATTCAGGAATTTACATCCTCTTTTTTTACTTTACGCTCCTTACGTATTTATCTTTACATAATTATAAAATGCTTGTCAATGGAAAAAAACTTTGCGACACCTAAGTTTTGTATTTTAAGCAGTTCAGCGTTAGTGAACGAAATAGAAAATTCCAAAAAGGAATATTTGACAAAAGGAACCAAGTGGATGGAAAATATGGAAGGTATTATTTTTGAATCTGCATCCAAATATAAAGACCGGTAGCATATTCTTCCAGGCGGGTAGATTGAGCTGAGGCACGAAACCCAACAATTTCTGGATTTTTTGGCAGGTAATCGTTCACGCAGGGGCGCAAAGAGCGTAAAGGAAAATACAACAGGATACGAATAAAGCAGTGGATACCGTTATTTCTTCTCTTAATACTTTGTGTCCTTCCCGCCTTTGCGAGAGGCGAACTGTTACGATTTCAGCCAAAACACCCTTGCTGGTTTTCTTCGTTTATGACAATGTCTTTATTTTTTCCTGTTTTGTTGTTCCTAGCGCAGCTACGCCGCAACCAATTCTCCTTTATGAAAGCGGGGAGATTGCTTCGGAAAAGACCCTCGCAATGACACGGACTATGAGCTTCGATGGTACACTGCACGTTGTCTTTGTATATTGCACCTGTCTTTGTGCATCGCGCTTTGTCATTCAAAGAGGAACCCCTTATTCTGTCATTGCGAGCGAAGCGAAGCAATCTTTCTCCATAAACAAACAGCACCTCTTAATAAGGGGGAGGTGAGCTGTAAAAAATTTACAAAAAAAGGCGCTGAAATTGGTATTCGGGCTATGAGAAAGATTGCTTTGCACGCAAGGATACTTAAAACTCACTCTTTGCACAAACGCCCTCTGATAATGACCATGCTTGAGAAATAAGGTGGAAAAGGGAACACCATATAAAAGTACTTGACATTTCCAGACACGCATACTAATATACGACTATAATTCTAGTCAACTATAATAGAGGGCTATTGTAATGATAACGTTGTCACTATCAGAAGCAAAGATGAAGCTGAGCAGTCTTGTAGAAAAGATACATACCACAGATGAAGAAATTATAATCACTAAAAATGGTTCGCCGGCAGCCGTGTTGGTGAGTCCGGATGAATTTGAAAGCTGGAAGGAAACTATCGCGATCCGCTCAGACTTGCCATTAATGCAGGAAATTAAAAAAGGGCTCAAGGAAGTAAAAAGCAATAAGGCAAAACTGTACACACTTGAGGAACTTCTGGAGTGATATATCCTGGAAATGGGACAACCCATAAAAAAATTCAAAGTTCCCGATAGTGTAGCAGGGCTTGTGCGGAATATGCATCCGCATCTTAAGAAGAAAATCAAGGCTTCCTTGCAAACGATACTTTCTGATCCATATTCAGGAAAAGCGCTAAAAGATGAACTTTTTGGTTTGAGGAGCTTTCGCGTTAGCCGGTTTAGAATAATATACAGGATTTGTGATGAGAAGCTCATTGAAATTATTGCAATAGGTCCGCGAGAGAATATTTACGAAGAAACATTAAGGCTGCTCAAGAAAAGGGAAAATATAAATTAAAAGACATAATCTGAAATTTCCTCGCTCCCCTGCTTGCTGTTGGCCTTGCGGCTGTGCGTCCCTGTGTGATTACTTCGCCACTGCGTTTCTCGCAATGACATTAAGTTAATGATTATTTGATCAAAACAACCCCATTTGTCCCCTTTTTCGTTCGACTGGGCGCTCACGACGAAGTCGAAGGGGGACTTTTACGGCGGGTAGTTTAACTTAATGTCATTTTTTCGGGGGATTTGGTTGCGGCGTAGCTGTATCATGTGGTCAGGTCTCATAGGCGGATAAATTGTGTTGAGTAAAGCGAAATCCAACAATTTCGCAAATGTCACAAATAATTCGTATCGGATTTTTGACAGGGCAATCGTTCATGCAGAGGCGCAATGGAAATTACTACAAACTTAAACAGTGTATTTTGATTATGCAAAAAACAGAGACTTTATCTATTACCAATATGACCTTGACTGAGTTAGAAGCTCTCTGCGTGTCAATGGGCGAGCCGGCCTACAGGGCAAAACAGATGCTTTCCTGGATTTATGAGAAACGGGCAACATCGTTTGACCAGATGTCCAATCTATCGAAAGATTTTCGCAGGCAACTTGCAGAAAAATACCACCTCTTTCAGACCCATGTCGGCTCCATTACAGAAACTGCGGATGGAACGGAAAAATTTCTCATGCATCTATTCGATGAGAACGTCATTGAGTCTGTCTTATTGCGCGAAGGAAAAAGGATTACGGTATGCGTCTCGACACAGGTAGGCTGTGCAATGGGCTGCAGGTTCTGTGCAAGCGGTCTCCTGGGTTTACAGAGAAACCTTACGACGGGTGAGATTGTCGAACAGGTACTCCAGGTAAGGAATCATCTCCCGATAGATGAGCGCCTGACGAATATTGTATTTATGGGTATTGGCGAGCCGCTTGCTAATTACGACAATGTTGTTAAGGCTGTCAGGATTTTAAATGCCGAATGGGGTTTGGGAATTGGGATACGAAATATCACCATTTCAACCGTTGGCATTATCGACGGTATCCGCCGGTTAGCGCAGGAGGGACTCCAGGTAAACCTCGCAATATCCCTCCATGCGCCTGATGATATTATCCGCACAAAGATAGTGCCATCGAACAGAAAAACCGGTATCAGCGCTATCATTGCTGCGGCTCAGGAGTATTTCAAGGCCACCCATCGGGATATTAGCTTCGAGTACGTCCTGATTGACGGCGTCAATGCATCAAAGCGCGATGCCGAGACATTGGCCCTTCTACTCAATGACATTCAGTGCAACATCAATATCCTTCCCGTAAACCCTGTTGAAGAATTTAACTGGAAAACGCCTTCGGAGGAAACAATCGCTATGTTCTGTAATACCCTGGAAAGACACGGCCTTACTGTTACCTGCCGAAAGAGGAAGGGAGACGATATCCACGCCGCCTGCGGCCAGCTCCGCCTCCAAAGACATAAAAATAACCTCCATGAGGAAAATACGGTAAGTGGGGAGCTGTCTCCGGCTGTGACTGATAAAACCCACCAATAATCCAAAACCGGTCGTTGACGTGTGTTGACTTCAGCAAAAAGTGTTGTAACAGTTCAGTACATCTCAGGGAATGATGGGATCGCAGAAGGTGTGATAATTACTGAATAACTTTTGTGGATCAGATTAAAAGTTGGACTGGTGTGTTCGTGATGAAGCGGGGCAGGGCGGGCATTGCCCGTTATAACCAATCCTTCAGCTCCAAAGGAGCAGAGACACCTGAATATTTAACTTAGATTTCATACACGTAATCCCCCAATTGCTCAATTATTGGTAAGCGGTGTCTATCCGACATGGAGAGTAACCTTGTGCACATAAGTGGCCTTTTCTCTCATACGGCATCTAACGCTGGAAATAACCCGCGGCCGCCGGGTTTATTTCCTTGTTAGGCACCGCCACCTAGAACGGCACATCTTCGTCCTCGTTGGTAACTGCCTCTTCCTCAGGCGGAGCGCCGGCACTAATCTGGCTCAGCTTGGTTGTGAGGTCACTGGAAAGCTTCGCGAGGCCCTCAGCATTCGGCAGGTACTTGAGAATACGGTGGTGCCGCATGTCGAAGGGCACATCATCGAGGCTCTGGGCGATCGGGATTACATGCTTCCCCAGAGTGTGCGCGATTCCAGTCTCGTACATGACGTTCGGGTTCTTTCCAGTAAAATCGACGACGACCACCTGCGCCCTGTAAATGAGACTGAAGATATCCTGGACGATGGTGGTGTCTTCCCAAATGTCGTCAGCACGAAGGCACCGGAGCCGGCACTTGGCCGTCGCAGCCTTGATACTCGTGTAGACTGCGTCGAATTCCATAGCGAACGGCATCATTACGGCGACGAGGTCAAGTTCGACGTATCCCTCTGGCACGTAAAACACGTAGGGGGAGAAGGTTATTCGCCGCTCAGCAGGTTTCGCTGAGACGTAGGTAGAGTCGCCGGGGAAGTGCTGGTCAAGATACGCCTCAATGATCGGCAGCGTCCGCGGGTCACGCTCGACGATTTGCCTTAGCACCGTCAGAACGTTGCCCGCGTAATCCTCGTCGCCCCAGGACAAACTTCGGAGCAGTTGAGGACACGGCTGATTACTGAAGATGCACCGGTCAGAGACCGCCTCTCCCAGCTGTCCGCATCGAAGCCGTCAACTACTCGCGCCTGCAGTTCAATGAGGCGATTGCCGAGTACGGGGTCGAAGGATATCCTCCGCGCCTACTGACATTAGATTTGATCCGCACAATATGCGGAATACAGACGGCTGCATATAACATGCCTTGATATAGCAATTAATATGTTGATAAGTGCTGAATAAATAATCATACTTTTCGTGACCATCTTTGCTTTTTATCATGTCATCTTATACGGATCAGATAAAGTCCTTTTGTTCTGTTTTGCAATATTAAGCTTTAAATGCAGAGACGATATGAATTGTTTGTTCTTTTAACTAGAGAACAAGCAATACAAAAAGAAGAGGAAGAATGTGTTTTTTGTAAGTTTTACAATGATAAACTTTAACTCGAACGAGTCGGTAAAACAGTGGCAAGGCGCGCCTTTATTACCAATTAAAATATTTTTATTAAAGTAAATATAAAAATATTATTTATGAGCGCCTAACTATGCGGAAATCTTTATACAGTTTCAGGCAGCCATGGGGATTTCTGTTAATAAATTCCAATTTGGCATCAACACAACGGATAAATTCGCCGCCTAAACCAGAAGATTGTTCGTTATAAAACTTGAATGTCTCAAATAAATCCAATTCCGCTTGAGGCTTGATGAGAATTTCAAGGTTTATTTCTTCTTCAATATCCCGGACTTTACCTCTTTCCATGCAGAGCCTTGTTCCAAATTCGCTTCACGCTCTTAAGGCGTTCGTCCAATATTTTTTTATAAGAGAAGTGATCTCACAAAGCCACAAAAAAAATGCTGACTGAAAATGAAATTGGGGAAATTATGGGTGATATAGCCGTTGCAATGCATAGAGAACTTGAACCGGGTTTACTTGAAAGTGTTTATATGAAGAATGGAATGTCGGGAATAATGAATGGAGACATACTATAAATCTTTGTATTTTAGTGGCTTTGTGTGGGAAAATAGAAAACTTACTTTTGTGACTCGTTCGGGTTAGTATCTTACTAAAAATATTTTGTAGTGGCAAGGCGCGCCTTGCCACAACGGTCTTTTCCGACTCGTTCGTGTTAGGTTTAACGAATGTGAAATCCAACAGTTAAAAAATATGTTGGGTTTCGTTTACTCAACCCAACCTACCATACTATGTCAATGCCCTTCAGTTTTAACCAGCCAAAGACAAAGATAAGGCATCCAGAAAGCACTTTTATCAACAACCGAGCAGTTCCTGCCATATTGATCATGTGCACCTTCCCGAGTTCCTCCGTACTGCTAGCAGTCCTTTTTCTTTTCTTCATTGTTTTCTCCTAGCGGTGTCTAACAATAATTATACAGTCTGTATAAACCGGACTACAAGTCATCGACTGGACTACAGACACCGTAACATCCTTTATTCAAGACGTTGGTATAGGTTATTGTTGTACTAACGACTTTGTTTACAAGGGGTTCCTGCGTGGAAGAATATGAACTGCTTAGCTCAATAACCATAGGTCTGTTCCGTTTTATAACGTCAAGCTTTTTTTGTAAGTTTTTCAACACACCACTCAATCACCTCTTGATAGAGGGTTTTTTTGTAAGTTTTTCAACACACCACTCAATCACCTCTTGATAGAGGGGACTTGGTTGCGGCTTCGCTGCACCATGATTTTAATTGTATAATACGCATAATTTGATTTAATTGAATAACCGGTTATTTAAGCGGTTTTGAGACGGCGTTGTCGAGAACAAACGTATCTCTTGTCCTGTATTTTTTGCTACTTTTGATTTAGTTAACGGAACGTTGACCTGTCAATTTCTTCTAACGTGGTAAAAATGTAAACACCTTCTGCCTTTATATGAATAAAATATTACAACCGTGAAAACAACAAACTTTCCAGCTAAAGATTTTATAATGCCCAACGCTGTATCCTCTATCAGAGACGCTATTGAAAAGGCCAGTGGGAATGAGGTGTTTATGATAGGCAGGCTTGATGAGGAACTCAAGGTAGTTGATATAGATGTGTATGCCAGGGGGAACAAACATGCCGTACCTGCCATTATTAAAGAGGCAAAATGTGGAGAAGTAATTATTCATAACCACCCTGACGGCGTCCTGTATCCATCTGAAGCGGATATTGATATTGCAGCAACCATGGGTTCGCTGGGTGTCGGATTCTATATCATAGACAATGGTGCAGAACATATATATCCCGTGGTGAAAGTCCAGAAACAGAGGGAATACGAAGAACTTGATTTCAAGGAAATCTCTCAACAATTTCTCCCCGGTGGAAATTTTTCAAAACACCTGTCCTCATACGAGCATCGCAAACAGCAGGTCGAGATGTTGCAATCCGTGGTTGACGCCTTTAACCATGACAAAATCGCTATAATCGAGGCGGGGACGGGCACGGGGAAATCCCTTGCATATCTGCTTCCTGCCGTGTTTTGGAGTTTGAAAAATCAGGAACGGGTAGTAATATCCACCCACACGATAAATCTCCAGGAACAGTTGATTGAAAAGGACATTCCCCTTATCATGAAGTGTTGCGGTCTTAATTTTAAAAGTGTTCTGGTAAAGGGAAGAAATAACTATGTCTGTTTGAGAAAGGTCTCTCATTTACGCACCGAAGGCAACGCCCTGATTGATGAAAAAGATCGAAGGCAGTTGAACGACCTGATCGAGTGGGCGGTAAAGACGCCCGATGGGAGCAAGGCAGACCTCAATTTTATTCCCCGGGATGACGTCTGGGAGGCCATACAATCAGAGGCAGATCAATGTACCCGGTTAAAGTGCCGGTTTTATCATGAGTGTTTTTTTTATATTGCGCGGAGGAATGCGGCCAGCGCCGATGTGCTGGTAATAAATCATTACCTCCTCATGGCCGACTTGGTCGTACGTGAGGAAACAAAAGGTTATGATACCGTCGCAATCCTGCCACCATTTAAGAGGATCATTATTGACGAGGCGCATCATCTGGAAGACGTGGCAACGTCAAACCTGAGCAATATGGTCTCACGACTCAGGATAACAAAGCTCCTGGGCAGATTAGTCAACCTCAAGGATTCCAAAAAAGGACTTTTGCAGTACCTTAAAAACAAACTCAATGAAGTAACTTCCGTGCATGACACATCTCTTGCAACAATACTTATAGAAAATATTAATACTGAAATCCTGGATGCACGACAACGTCTCCATGACGCCGTACAGGAGATTTTTGAGGTTATTTTACATACCTTGACTAACCATCTGACTCAACAAAACGTTTCAAATAAAGGCAATAACAAGGGATTTCAAAAGGAGGAGGAAACAAAACTCCGCATTACTTCACAATTTACCTCCTCAGATGTATGGCAGGGTGTCATTGCAAATAATCTCAATACGCTCAGTGTAGACATCAACAAATTTTCCTCGCTCCTCAAGAAACTCCTTGACGAGGTGGGGGAACTATCGAAAAAGTCGCAGGATATGCTTTCGTCTATACTGATAGATATCGTATCGTGCAGGATGCGCTTAACTATGGTGGCAAATGATATTGCCGCTTTTATAACAGACGATGAGCAGTACTGTAAATGGATAGAGATCAAAAGGTATAAGGATAGTCCTTCGATTCGATTTTATACAGCGCCACTCTCCATTTCCGAGGGTTTAAAATCTTGTTTATATGATAATTACCATACCATCATATTGACGTCGGCTACACTGGCAATAAACAAAAACTTTACCTTTTTGAAAAAAAGCGTAGGCCTGAACCTTTTAGCCAAAGACCGTCTCTCTGAATTAATATTAGGTTCCCCTTTTGACTATAACAGACAGGCAATTATTGGCATTCCCACGGACATTTCTGAACCCAACGAGCCGGGATATGTATCGGCCATTGAAGAAAGTATTTTAGAAACGATAAAAATTTCCGACGGACGCGCATTGATTCTGTTTACATCGTATAGCCTTCTTGATAAGGTCTATCAGAGATTACAGCCAACCGTTGGCTATACCTGTTTAAAGCAGGGAACGGATAATCGTCACAACCTTCTCGAAACCTTTAAAAAAGACAAGACGTCTGTCCTCTTTGCCACGGACAGCTTCTGGGAAGGAATTGACGTGAAGGGCGATGCGCTGGAATGTGTCATCCTTACCCGCCTCCCCTTTAAAGTGCCCACGGAACCGATTATTGAGGCACGGACAGAAGCTATAGAAAGGGCTGGCGGTAATTCTTTTTATGATTATTCCTTACCCATGGCCGTCATCAAATTTAAACAGGGTTTCGGACGCCTTATCCGCAGTCGTGATGACCGTGGAGTGGTGATTATTTTTGACAGAAGGGTGGTTACCAAGCCGTACGGACGCATTTTCCTTGAATCTTTGCCCGTAACACGGTGTATTAAAGATAAAAAAGAAGTCGTATTTGAAGAGATGAAGAAGTTTTTGCATAATTTGTGATAATAATATTTGCATCATAATTCTTTAATCACTAATTGTAATTTTTCTTAGTTATTTGGACAGGAGTCGCCAAATGAACATTTTTTTAACCGGCAGCACGGGCTTTGTGGGAAAACAGATACTGAAGGTTCTGCTTAATAGGGATCATCAGGTTCGTTGTCTCGTTCGTAAAGGTTCCGAATTAAAGATATCACAGTACAAAGATGGCGTTGAGATGGTAGATGGGGACATTGCCAATGCCAGGAGTCTGGAGGGCAAATTAAAGGGATGCGATGCGGTAATCAACCTCGTTGGTATTATCAGGGAATATCCCATAAAGGGCATTACCTTTAAAAAGATGCATTACGAAGGCACGGTGAACCTCGCCAACGCAGCCCGTTCGCAGGGAGTCAACCGGTTTATTCAGATGAGCGCTCTTGGCGCGCGTGCACATGGAAAAACCCGTTACCATCTAACCAAATTCCACGCAGAGGAGTATATCCGAAGCGCCAGGCTTGATTACACCATTTTTCGTCCTTCGATCATATTTGGTATGGAAGATAAATTTGTCAATATGTTTGCCAAAATGCTCAGGACTCAACAATTTGTGCCCGTTGTAGGAAACGGGAAATATCAAATGCAGCCGGTATCCGTGGAAAATGTGTCCCTGGGTTTTGTGAAATCCGTAGAAAAAAGCGATGCCATAGGTAAAATATTTGAAATAGGAGGACCCGAGAAAATATCGTTGAATCAGCTCATTGACATCGTAGCTGAGGCGTTGTGTGTGCCACCGCACAAGCTTCATATTCCAGCATTCATTATGAACACCATGGCAGAAATGTTTGACTGGTTGCCGTTTTTCCCTGTTACGAAAGAACAAATCACCATGTTCATGGAAGGCAATACGTGCGATGAAAGACCGTTCTTTGAATATTTCGATATTCAGCCGGTTGGATTTAAAGAAGGGATATTAAAATATATCCGTTAATACGCAGCGAAAGAGAGTATTAAGCTTTGCTGTATCGGGTTTTATATCGGACTTTATGTCTTGAGACGCCCCATCGGGGACGTCTCTACTCCGTTGAATATGTCTTATATCGGACTTTGTAGCGCAAAGCCGTTCGAGTTCAGTTTCAATAAATTCGCTGATTACCGGGATTCGTGGTCCCATATCCAGTTCCTGTCCGTCCTTTTTACGCTGCAACAAATCAAAGATAGCTGTCTTTAAATCGCCGGGGTTGATAATCCGGTTGACAAGAATATCAAACCGTACCGGTACAATGCCGTGACCGGCTTCTATCCACTTGCAGGCCAGAACAGGGCGCAGCACATAAAAATATTTCTTCACCCATACCACCTCGCCCTTGAGGTATTCTCTGAAATTGCCTTCTGCCATGTGGCGGTAATGATAAAGACATGCCTTCGGGGAATAATACTCGGGTATAAGCGCCTTGATCTTTTCAACGATGTTAAGTTTTTGTTGATAAATAATCGGCGAGTTGATCCATTCTAATAAGGGTGGGTTTGATTTTCTGAAAAGTCTGAGCGCCTTCCGAATATCCCAGCCGCTTATATCCAGAAGATCGTTGCCTGGCTGTTCAATAACATCCCGCTTCTCGTCAATAGATAAATACCAGTTTTTCGGATGAATGTACAAAAACCGTACATCATAGTCGCTATTGACAGAGGGAAATCCCCACGCCCTGCTTCCGGCCTCGCAGGCATAAAAAATGCGAACGTTTTCCTCTTGTTCAATGTGTTGCAGTCTGGAAAGAATATCGCCTTTTATATCGTTTGACATTTTCCTGATGGGTTAAATTTTACCCTCATTACGTTGTAAAATCCGTTGGGTTTCATTTCATTCAACCCAACCTACCCGACTGGTCGTCAACGGGGGTTGGCTCCTATCGCATGATATTTTCACTTTTTTAATATCAACGTAGCGCCGGTCAGATTACCCTTTTCATCAAACATCTTTGTCATCCTTGCGTTTGAGCACAACGTATGTTGGGAGTTTGATGACGTGATCTGAAAATCGGTCGTTTTTTCGGGAGAATTAATAACCGTGTCGATCAGCAATGACAATTTCATCCTCGATAAACAGCTCAGGAGGTCGGTGTCTTTTATATCCGTTTCGTGAATGTCCAGAAGTTCCTGTGCGGTCTGGTTGATATTCTTAATTTTCCATTGACCATCGGTAACAATCACGCCCTCCGCAAGACTGGCCAATATCGAGTCTAATACCGATGCCTCGTCCTTTTTGACGACCTGTCGCACGCTGGCAAGTGATTTGACCCTTGCAAGCAGTTCCGCCTTGTTAAATGGCTTGCTGATAAAGTCATTGGCGCCTGCTTCTATTCCCTTGATCCGGTCGTCCATCTCATGCAAGGCGGTGATCATAATGACCGGTATGTCTTTTGTCTTTTTGTCTGCGCGAATCTTCTTGCATACATCATATCCCGTGAGTTTAGGCATCATAATGTCGAGCAAAATTAAGTCGGGATGCTCTGTCTTCAATTTTTCCAATGCCTCTTCACCATCGTAAGCCTCAATAATATCATATCCGGATGCCGCTAATATCACCCGTAGTAATTTCACATTTTGTTTAATATCGTCTGCTATCAGAATTTTTACCTTATCCATGTCTTAATCATTTTTCTTTATATATTTTTCCACAATGAGTGGTAATTCCTGCGTATTAATAGGTTTGCTCATGTAAGCATCGCAACCGGTGTCCAATTTGAAAAGACCAAATGAATGACACTTACTATGCTCTTTGATGGCGCACGGCACTTTAGTCATTGCGAGCGGAGCTTGAAGCAATCTTTCCTTCCATCATAAACAAATGTGATTGTGAAAAACTTACAAAAAAAAGAAGTTTTTGCACAGTAATACTATAGTGCTCTAAATTTTCTTTAACTACCAGCTCCACTTCCTTGAGTTTGATTTTCGTATCTCTCCGACGGTCTCTTTTGGAAGGTCTTTAACGGCATCCTTTCCCTTATTTTATTATTCAATCGCTATATGCCAGACCTGTTTCAAAGTAGGGAAATGCCTTGAGGATTAATGCCTCTATTTCGGATGTCAATGTTTTAAATTCCTTTACGTCAGGCTTGATTGCCCCTGCGCCCATAAATCCAATACTCCCTAGGGTGTTCCGCGCCTTTACAAATCTGGTGTATATTTCTTCGTGAATATTGGTCTTGTGCCGCATATCGTAGTCCCTCACATTTCCCGAGAGCAGGGACGTGTAATACTCCTCCGCCAGCCTTAGACGCACTTTGGCACGGATAAAAATTTCCATTCTTTCCTCACGGTTATAGTAAAATTTCTCGCGGATGGCTAAAAAGACGAGGTTGGCCATGTGGTTGGCCAGTGACTGAAAATCTTGCTGTTTGATAGCGAGTTCAATTCCTGGTTTAGGGTCTATTTTAAATATCTTTTGAATATCTTCCATACGGTCGTGGATTGTATTGACCGAAGAAACAACCTTTGGCCAGTCAGGTTGCCTTCCGTAAAAAATGACCGTTTTGAATACCGTAACGAGGGGATCTTCCTGTTTTTCATATCCATATCCATAAGCAATGCCTTGGAACATGGATAGGAGATACAGACACAGATAAAGAAGCAGTTTAATCCCTTGTTTTTTTCTCACAACATTATTCTCTCGAAGAGCATCCGTAGTCTCCTACAAAATATAAAGATTTTCAAATTATAACATAAATTAAATAAGTGGTGGTAATTATTTAGAACATCATATAGAATTTTCAGAGGGTGTTTTATTGGTCGTAAGGGAGGCTAGCGTGAATACTTGACATTGAATCTTAAGTATGTACAATTTAATTTTAAAAAATTTCCCAAATTATAATGTTTTACGTGCAATGTAGCGGCAGGTTTAAAACCTCACACTACTATAAATACAATTCATGCAATGTTTCTTTTTTCAAAAGACCCAATTTAAAATGGACAATATGAAGATGTGACGACTGAAGTCGTTACTACAAACCTGAAAATTATATAATCAGCGAGTAAACTATGAAGATTTTATTGTGTTCCATGCCCAATGTGGTGCCTCAGTTTTCTGCGAAGACGTGGCGGGCGCCAAATCTAGCCATCTCCTCTCTTGCAGGAAATGTTCAACCACACCACGAGGTGTTTCTGGCCGATCTGGTACTGAAGCGGGATACCTTATTGCCTTCCTTAAAAGAGGCCATCGAAAAATATCGGCCCGATCTGGTCGGCCTGAGCGCCATGACGTTCCAGTTTGGCACGGCTGGAAAGATAGCATCGTTTATCAAAGGCCTCAATGGCGATATTAAAACGGCCATTGGTGGTTATCACGCCACCCTCATGTATGCAGAAATTGCTTCTTCCGATGAGAGTAAACCCTTTGATTATATCGTTCGCGGAGAGGGTGAAAGCACCTTTCGTGAGCTCCTGGAAGCTATGGAAGGGAAGAGGAGATTTGCAGATGTGCCGGGTCTCTCGTTTCGCGAGAATGGCGGTTTTGTACACAATTCGCCACGGCCTCTGGAAAATCTTGAGACCTTACAACTTCCCCGAAGAGATGCGCGTATCTGGAAGGGATACTTTTTTTCGGGAAAGGGGCTGGATATGATCGAGACTTCCCGAGGCTGTACCATGTTGTGTAATTTTTGCAGCATGAACCAGATGTACGGACGTTCTTTCAGGACGTACACCTTTGAAAGGATTATGAAAGACCTTGCCAACGCGAAAAAGAATGGGGCGCGATATATAGCCTTTGCAGATGACAATATCACCTTAAATGTAAAGCGGTTTGAATCATTATGCGATGCAATTGTTGAGGCGGGACACGATGACCTGCGTTACATCGTTCAGGCCAGTACGAGTGGAATTGCGTCATCTCCGTCATTGGCACAAAAAATGGCGCGTGCCGGCATCCAGATTGTGTTTCTGGGTATTGAGAATGTATCTGAACGAAATTTAAAGATTATGAATAAAGGGAATATCCTGGATAAGACAAAAAAGGCTATTGAATACCTGCATAACAACAAAATTCTCATTGTGGGCGGTATGATTATTGGACATGCAGAGGACAGGGAAGAAGAAATCGCCCAGAATTTTGAATTCTTTGACAGGGCCAACATAGATTTTTATGGCGAACAGATAATTACCCCCTACCCCAAAACAGACATGCGGGATATTTTAATTAAGGAAGGGCTTGTGACAAACCTGTCCGATTATAGCAAGTACAATGGATTCTGGGCGAATGTCCGGACGAAGTATCTTTCTTCTGCTGATTTGCAATTTTTACGGTGGAAGTATAAACGGAGGTATTCTACATTTTTTAAGACCACCCCCGTATTTAAGGCTAATTTCCCCGTGGTCAATCTCATTCGGGCGCTTATTTTAAGGCCCTATTATCGTATAAAAAATTTTATTACCTCGATAGGAAAGACAGAACGTTCTATCTTTGAAAAGGATATCGAAAGATTATCCAGAATGAATAGTTTTTTTGATGACAAGGTTTAACGTGAGATCCGCCTGAAGCGCATTGGTTTATCCCCAATCCATTCTCTTCCAAACAGAGAGTTGTTTCAGAGTAAATCAAAGAAATCAGTATCTGTTTTATATTTCCCCAGGAGAAAAATATTTGTATGATGGAAATAAAGTGGAATAAATCAACATGTCCCTATTGTGGCATTGGTTGCAGCCTGGTCGTTGGGGTGAAGAATGGAAAGGTTGTTAATGTCCATGGCATGAAGGGACACCCCGTGAATGCAGGGGATATCTGTTCGCTGCCAGTCCATTTCCCACCGCTTTTTAATGCTGATGGCCGTTTAACACAGCCTCTCATGCGAAGAAATAATGAATTTATGCCCGTTGGCTGGGATGAAGCTATAACGTATGTTGCAGGCGAATTCAACCGGATCATAAAAAAATATGGGCCTGACGCCGTTGCGTTTTATGGTGGCGCTGCCAATTTGTGCGAGGAATACTACCTGATGAACAAACTCATGAAGGCTTCGATAGGCACGAATAATGTTGAATGCACGGCACGCTTATGCATGTCGAGTACGTCCATCGGATTTATTTCTACCCTTGGCGCTGATGCCCCGCCTACCTGTTATGCCGACATTGAAAAGGCAGACCTGTTTTTTATCGGCGGCAATAATATGGCGGTGTCGTTACCCGTTTTGTTTCGGCGCGTATGCGCAGCAAAAATGAAGAATGACGCCAAGGTCATTGTCGTTGATCCGCGCCGTACGGAAACTGCAGATATGGCTGACATCCATTTGCAAATTAAACCTGGCACAGACGTTGCCCTTAATAATGCACTGGCCCATATCCTTCTGAAAGAAGGTTTTGTTAACGAAGAGAGAGTTGAGAGCTATACTACCGGACTCGGCGATCTGAAGGAAATTGTCGGGGAATACCCACCATCACGTGTTGCAGAAATCACCGGCTGCAGCGAATATCAGATTGTTGAGGCCGCACGCATGATAGGCCGGGCGAAGGCAATGCTGACGTTCTGGTTTCAGGGTTACAACCAATCGACCCAGGCAGTTTTTAAGAACAATACCCTGCATAATTTATCATTATTGACAGGGAATTTCTGCCGTCCCGGAGCTGGTCCCCTGTCGGTTACCGGTGAGGCCAATACCCTGGGGAATCGCTGGGTTGGGGCGTTGTCTCACCTCTTGCCGGGTATGCGGCTTGTAACGAATTCCGTACACCGGCAGGAGGTTGCCGATTACTGGGGTATCCCGGTAGAAAAAATACGGCCCACGCCAGGGAAAACAATTATTGATATCATAAAAGGACTCCATTCCGGGGAAATACGCGCATTATGGGTCGTATCTTCCAACCCGGCAGCTTCCCTCCCTCACACGCGCTGGGTAAAAGAGGCCATTGAAAAGGCAGAATTACTGGTGGCTCAGGATATATTTCATCCCACGGAAACGACCATGCTGGCGGATGTTATTTTTGCCGGCGCTCAATGGTGTGAGAAGACGGGAACGTTTATTTCCTCTGAAAGACGCATAGAACTGGTAGAAAAGGTTATTGAACCTCCCGGTACAGCAAAATCGGATTGTGAAATTATCTGGCTTGTGGCAAGGGCTATGGGGTTTATGAAACAATTCCCCTTTACATCTCCGGAGGAAATATTTGAAGAATGGAAAGGTATGACCCGCGGGCGTATCTGTGATATGAGCGGTGTGAGTTACGAACGCCTTCGGAATCAGACTGGCCCCCAGTTGCCCTGTCCGGCTTCTGATCATCCAGGCACGCCCCGGTTATTTACGGATATGAGATTTCCCAGACCGGACGGCCGCGCTGCGTTACTTGCCCGTGATTACAAAGAGCCGGCGGAAACGACGACCAAAGAGTATCCTTTTGTTCTCATCACGGGCCGTCTTGCCAGTCATTTCAATACCCGTACGCGTACGGGGAGAGTTAAGAACCTCAACGATATTGAACCTGAGAATTTTATTGAAATACATCCATTCGATGCCGTATCCGTCGGAATTGCTGAAGGGGATGAAGTAGAGGTTTCCTCACGGCGCGGTAGCGTCCGGGGCGTTGCCCGGCTTACTGACCGTGTGCGTATCGGCAACATTTATATGAATTTTCATTATGGCAGCGCAATTGGTATGGATAATGACAGGATTGCCAACCTGGTTTGCAATCCAGCCTGTGATGATCACTCTAAGCAGCCTGAGTTGAAATATTGCGCTGTTACATTCCGTAAAGTTGTACATGCAGGGAAATCCTTATGAATGAAAACTCTGAAAGGAATGAGATAAAGACCGCCCGGCGGACGATTAAATTTTTCGATAAACTGCTGCGCGCCTCGGCTGATGGAATTGTCATTACCGATGGCAACCATAATATTATCGTTGCGAATGAGGCGTTTTGTCAATTATTTGGCCGCCAGTGGCGTGATGTTGTTGAGACGAATTTATTCTACTGGTTAGATCAACTTGGGAAAGATGCCGCAAAACGTTGGGCTGAATTAGAGAATCGTATTCATTCGGGAGGCTCATACCACAACATCGAATTTGCACTGGCAAAACCGGATGGGAATAAGCACATCAGCGTTAACGCATCGCTTCTGGAAAAAGTAGACATTGAAGAAGAAGGCGTGATGGTGAGCATCTGGAGGGATATCACCGACCAGAAGAAGACGGAAGAATTGATGGAGCGGATACGTCTTACAACATTTGTTAAAGACGTGGGTATCGCCCTTGCGAGGGGTGATAATGTGCGCGAAATCCTTCGCCAGTGCATGGAAGCCGTGGTAAATAATCTCGACGCCGCATGTGCCCGCATCTGGCTGCTCAATGATAAAGAAAATATGCTGGAGTTACAGGCGAGCGCTGGAATACATATTTGTGAGGAAGGTTTTACGAACCAGATACCCGTTGGAAAATTCAGAACCGGCCTTATTGCTCAGGATTGTAAACCTTATATAACCAACTCGGCAATCAGCGATACACATATCTGTGACAGTGACTGGGCAAGGAAAGAGGGCATTGTCGCCTTTGCCGGTTATCCTTTGATTATAGAAAACCGTTTGATTGGAGTATTGGTAATATTTGCCCATAAGCCGCTCACGGAATTTACCTTGAAAGTGCTGTCGTCGGCGTCTGACATACTATCGCTAGGTGTTAACAACAAACGGGGGGCGGAGGCATTGCGTATGAGCGAGGAGCGATTCCGGCTACTTCTGGATTCTACCGCAGAAGGCATATATGGAACTGACAGCCAGGGTAATTGCACCTTTGCCAATTTGGCCTGCGCAGACCTGTTAGGGTATCGTGACGCCCGTGACTTAATTGGCAAGAATATGCACGCAACGATCCATCATACCGGGGTGGACGGGACGCCTTATTCCCTTAAAGAATGCCCTATCTATGAGTCATACAGGTATGGAAAAAGCAGCCATGTGGCTAACGATGTTTTCTGGCGTGCAGATGGGACGCGGTTTCCTGTCGAGTATTGGTCGCATCCTATGAACCAGAATGGGGTGAGAGTCGGGTCTGTGATAACCTTTGTGGACATTACCGAACGCAAGCGGGCAGAAGACGAGATTCGATATGTTGCTCATCATGACGCACTGACTGATTTACCAAACAGGATATTGTTCAATGACCGCTTGACCCTGGCGCTAGCGCATGCGCATCGTAATAAAGAATTAATGGCTGTTATGTTTCTGGACCTGGATAGATTTAAGATGATTAATGATACCCTTGGGCATCCAGCGGGAGACCAATTGTTGCGTGAAGTTGCCCATAAATTAAAGAAATGTGTGCGTGAAGACGACACGATTGCACGATTGGGGGGAGACGAGTTTTCCCTGTTATTGCCAGGAATCACGCATATAGAACACATAACTCAAATAGCGGAAAAAATCCTGAATGTCTTTATAAAGCCGTGGAATCTTTGCGGATACGAACTTTATGTCACGGCAAGTATTGGGATTGCGCTCTATCCGTATGATGGAAAAAGCGTTGAGGCATTGCTCAAGAATGCGGATATTGCTATGTATCATGCCAAGGAACAGGGCAGGAATAATTACCAGTTTTATAACTCGGCGATGCACACGAAATATTTCGAGAAGATGTTGATGGAGCATGCCATGCGTCGCGCCCTGGAATGTAAGGATTTTGTTGTACACTACCAGCCACAGGTAAATATTGCGGATGGTATGATTGTGGGTATGGAGGCATTGGTACGCTGGCAACATCCTGAAAAGGGATTGATTCTTCCGGATGATTTTCTCGCACTGGCGGAGGATACCAGACTCATCGTTTCTATCGACGAACTGGTATTGAATACCGTATGCGAACAGATTAAGACATGGCATGATATAGGTTTTAAGCCGATATGCGTTGCGGTGAATCTTTCTGCGCATACCTTCCAGCAGCGAAACCTGGTAGAAATGATTACCTCGGTTTTAAAAGAGGCGGGTATAAAGCCCCACTTATTAGGTTTGGAAATCA
>JAXMAC010000002.1:25930-100598 GCA_046350595.1 Candidatus Brocadiaceae bacterium
ATCACCGAGGGCATTGCCATGAAAGACATGGAGACTACGATTCATAAGCTATCCAGGTTAAGCAAGATGGGAATTAAAATCGCTATCGATGATTTCGGAATCGGGTTTTCTTCCTTAACTTATCTCAAAAAATTTCCCATCAGTAAGATTAAAATTTACAAAAATTTTGTGCATGGTATTGTCAATGATGAGAAGGACAGGGTAATTGTGGCCTCAATTATTGCCCTTGCGAAGGGCTTGAAATTCAGGGTTATTGCAGAAGGAGTCGAGACAGAAAGCCAACTCAATTATCTGAAAGATATGAAATGCGATGAAGTACAGGGACGGTTTTACTGCGAACCGTTGCCGCCTGATGCATTTGAAAAAATAATGACGCAGGATAGGGTTTGTGTGAATAGGCGATAAGTGGAATGCCCATGTTATTTTGTCTCAAGAGTAAAACAGGGAGGGAATGTATGAAACAAATATGTCTTTATGTTTATAGATGATTCGCCGTAGCCTCCACAACATCGCCCCTGCTAAAATCCTCACCTCCATTTTATATTCACCTCAAAAAATATCGTTTCTGGAAGGTCACAGGGTCAAAACTTTATCTTTTACGGCTATTACGTTTCACCAGCTCCTTTTTCCTTGCCTCTAAAGCTTCATTTCTGTACTCAGCAAAAATCCTCAAATGTAAACAAATTGTTTCCACTTATTAACTGCCTGCTATTACCTCTCAAACCCCTGTTATTTAAGTATTTATGATATTCCATGTAAAAATCAGCATGAAACAAATTGTTTCCAGTTTGATTTTTAAAAAATCCCTCTGAAAATATTTTATTTTTTGTAACTCACTCAATAACAAACGTTTGGAGCAATCCAACTCTTTTTTATTTTCCAGGGGTATGTCAATTGCCAAATATATCTATCAAATAGTTTCAATTTAAAAAGTCGGGATTACAAAATGATAACAAGAAGAATTCTTATTGTAGACGATGAGGAAGGGTATCGAAAGGTGTTATCGAATTCCCTGTCAGACCTCGGTTATGAGACAAAGGCAGTGAATAATGGATTTGAGGCATTGGAAGAAATAAGAAGAAAGTGCTATTCGATCATCTTACTCGATGTCCAGATGCCCGGGATGGACGGTATCGAATTGCTTGAACAAATACAGATAGCACGATTGAGTTCAAATATCGTAATTATCACTGCCTATACTGATGAAGAAGTGGTGCGTGAGGCAATGAAGAAAGGCGCAAAGAAGGTGATTACCAAGCCGTTCAGTACAGACGATATAGAAATATGTCTGAAAGAATTTACAAAACACTGAAGGCTAAAGGTTGTTGGTGAGTTTATTCCGCTTAACCCACCGTCCTTTTGGATGAATACTAAAATTGAATGCTGATAAAAATTTAACAAAGAAAGGGTAAATATGATGCGAATATTTAAAGAACGTATGGTTACGGTTGTAATTACTTTTATAGTTTTTGGGTTGTTCCCCCTTGTTTTGTTCAGGATGCTTGCGTTCCCCAAGGCAAGTTCCGAATTGAAACAGGGCGTACAGAGAAATCTCGAAGGGATTCTAAATAAACAAAAAGATATGATTTCCTTATTATGTGACGAGAAGAAATCTCATGCCAGGTCCGTTTCTGATACGATTCAAAGCGCGTTACTGATTCACGGTAAAGAAGATTTTGTAAGTCTCTTCAACGGAAAAGATAAACATGAGTATCTCAGATTGAAGACACAACTGGAATGTACCAAGGCAGACTATGGGTATAAGGGTATTTTTGTGTGTGATGGCGCTGGGATAATTCAAACGGCAACGGAAAATGAAAAACCCCTGGTTGGAATGAATATTATGAAAGAAAAGTCCTTCCGCAATATCCAGAAGACCCTCTATGACGGCGAGACATACATTTCAGACGTAACCCATTTTTCTCTCGAAAGCGATTTCGTGAACGGAAATGAGGCAGGCGCCGGTTCTATGTTTATGTCATACCCCATCAAGAACGAAAGTCACGATGTTATCGGCGCCATTGTGTTATGGATGGACACTTCAATCCTTAACAAGGCCATGAAGAGTGTTATCCTGGGAAAAACAGGCGAGGCTTATCTGGTAAATAGAGACGGCGTCATGATTACACAGTCAAGATTTTCCGACCGTATGAGAAATCCGAAGGTAATAGACCCGGACACCCAGGCGCTCACAAAAAGCGTGGAACAATGTGTTACCGCAAGAACAAATGGGTACGATCTGGACGGGTACAAAGATTATGACGGTTTGAAAGTCGTGGGGGCATGGAGCTGGTTAAAAGACTTAAATATGGGTTTGATCGTTGAGATAGACGCAGATGAGGCATTAGGAGCGGTAGACAATATTAACTCCATGGTTAAGTCTCTCATGTTTGTGATCGTAATTCCCGCATTCGTTATTGCCGTGTTGCTGTATAGAAAATTTAATTCGGGCTCTATGTTCGGGAACCTCACCCTGCCCAAGAAGGCATTGTTAGGCGTTACCGGCATTCTTGTGGTCGGATTTGTCATGGCAATCCTGGATGGCTATGAATTAAGAAAAGAGCGGGGGTATCTCCGTGAACAAAAATACACGGTACACAATCCTTTCAATGTATTTGGTTCAATAATAACCCAGAGGGACGATGATTTCATCAAGAGTAATATTTCTAAATTTAAACAAACTCTCCCTGTTTTCAAATCTGAAAATACGGCTGAGGAAAAAGAGCTTGTAAAAAGCGAGATACAGCCATCACTGGAAAAAACGGTAGCGACATGGGAATTAAAACCATAGAAATGCAAAATGTAAATTTAAAATACAAACGGAAAAATTTAATAGTATGGATTTATGAATGGAGGATAATAGCATGAATACCACGTTTTATTCAACAAAGAATGAATTTAAACCAACGATTGATGTACAGGATGCAAAGGGCTGGTTCGAATATGAACCTTCTTACGACGGTGTTGTTATTCATATCAATACCATGGGTGCGCGGCTTTTTGGATTTACCTCTCCTGATGACGTTATCGGAAAGAAGGTAAATGAACTCTACGCACATCCCTTTGATCACGAAAAGACATTATCCATGCTTTTCAGGGATGGACAGGTAAACGGCTTTTATACCCTGATGAAATCACGAAATGGTAATTTGTTCTTCATAAGACAATCGAGTTCTCTTATTACTGAGGGACTCTACAAATGTCCTCTCAAGGTAAAGAACGAATTTGAACCGATACAGTCATCGGTACTTTCATGTTAAGGGATTTAATGTTGGCGTAGAGACGCAAAATCTTGTGTATTTACTTCAAAGCGACTTAATGGTTTGAACTTTATAGTATAAGAAATTGCATCGCTTGCTAGTAATGGTTACTTAAAGAGTTTGAAACCCAGCCACAAAATTGTTAACTTCTTAAAAGAATTATGGAGATCTGTTTTATGAATTCATCAGTACAAACACCACAAGGAAATACAAAGGTGCTCATCCTTGCAACGGTGGCGTTTGCCGTATGCTTTGCAGCCTGGGCGCTATTTTCCCCCCTGGCGGTATTTTTAAGGGCCGATTTTAATTTGTCATCCACATCAGTTGGATTACTCCTTGCAACCCCGGTGCTTCTTGGTTCCATTATACGGGTACCTATCGGCGTTCTCACCGATAAGTTCGGCGGCAGGCGGGTTTTTAGTCTCCTGCTGTTATTCGGTTTTTTCCCTGTGTTTATAGCTGGATTTGCACAAAGCTACGGATTTCTTCTTGTCTGTGGATTCTTTTTCGGGTTGATAGGGACATCATTCGCCATAGGAATCCCTCAGGTTTCTTCGTGGTATCCAAAAGAGAAACAGGGATTGGCATTGGGTATTTACGGCGTAGGAAATATAGGTTCGGCGGTTGCCGCGTTTGGGGCTCCGTTCCTGGCGCAATCTCTTGGATGGCATAAGGTATTTATAATTTATTCGTTTCCCTTGCTCATTATGGCAGTTGTTTACTGGTTTTTCTCCGCTGACGTTCCAAAACCGGCAAACGCGAGGCCAGCGACCTTTGCCGATAAATTAAAGGTATACAGGTCATCGAATTTGATCTGGGTATTCTGTCTCTTCTACTTCATGACGTTTGGATTTTTTGTCACCTTCTCATTGTGGTTGCCTTCTTACTTTAAGGACTTTTATAAATTAACGCCGGTGAAGGCAGGCAGTTTTACGTCGATATTCGTATTTGCTACCACGTTTGCACGTATCTTAGGAGGATACCTCGCAGACCGTATACCGGGAAGGCGTATATTAGTAATCCTATCCCTGTCAATACTGGGTATCCTGATATTCCTGAACCTGAACGTTTCCCTATTGACGTCACTAACCGTTTTCTATATGATGGGAATCTGTCTGGGTATTGGGAACGGCGTTATCTTTAAACTTGTTGCCGAGTATTTTCCAAAGGATACCGGTACGGTTGGTGGAATGGTGGGCGCTGCTGGCGGTCTGGGCGGTTTCTTCCTCCCCATTATGCTGGGTACGATCAGGGATTATACGAACAACTATTCATTGGGATTCATCTTCGTATCCCTCGTCTGTCTCGTATGCCTCTCATTTATGGAGGAAAAGACCATAACGAAGATGCACAAAGTAGTAGATGTTAAATCCTGATCTTAATGTTAAGGAATTTCAAACGGCCATGTAGTGGAAAGGCGCGCCTTGCCACTATTCTTGCCACTACACTGTTATAAAAAATCGCTGAAAGGCATGATTTAATTCATCAGAAAATATCCTCATGAATATTTTAAAAATTGCAACATATTCACTAGATTCCCGATGGTTTACCGCTATCATGGCTACTGCCATGGTTGCATCCATTTCTCATATCTATGGCTTCGAAGCGGTTGTTCCTTATTTTTTTATCGCGAGCCTGGTAATATTCCTTGCCGTGGTCGTCTTTAAGGCAATACGTTCTGTATTATTTTACAATAACACCTTAAACGATATGCTTGACCCGGAAAAAAACATCTATTACTTTACCGTCGTAGGGACTGTTAATCTCATGGGTGTGTATTTATCAAAATTCTTCCATTTATATACAACAGCATCCATATTTTGGTACGTGGCTATTGGTCTTTGGCTGGGAATTTCCCTGTCCACGCTTGGTATTCTGTTCCTCTATAAGAAATCGACTGATCGAAACATAGAGAATATATTTCACGGCGGCTGGTTCTTTATTACGATAGGTACCCAATCCACGGCGCTCCTCGGTATAACGGTCGCCGAACACGCCGTGCACTCTGTGACATTTATCCAATTATTTTCGTTCACCCTGTGGTCGATAGGCGCCTGTTTGTATATCATCCTCATGGCATTCACAATCCTGAGAATGGTTTTTTATAAGTTTGAAAGACACGTGGCACTATCACCGTACTGGATGAACGTTGCGGCAGCTGCGCTCACGGCGCTCACTGGCTCTACTCTGTATCAGCATGTAAGTGTTACCGGCGGGCCGTTTATGGATTTCCTCCCTTTTTTAAAAGGATTCTCCCTCTTTTTCTGGTCTTTTGGTTTATGGTGGATGCCATACCTGGTTATCCTGGCCATAAGAAAACAGGCATACAGCGAAGAAGGGCTTCTCTTTACTGTAGGCTATTGGGAAATTGTTTTTACCCTGGGTTTATATGCCGTCAGTACATTTTCATTGTTTAGTCTTTTCAAAGGACAGTATCTCATTATCTTTTCGGCATGTTTTTCCATTGCATGCGTCGTCTTCTGGTGCTTCACTTCACTGTTCACCATGTTTCACTTAGTGAGGTCTTCAATATGGATACCCGTCAATGACCTGACCATCAATTATGCGATTCCCTATAGCTTCACCTTGCGCGGGAGGCTCTTCCGTGTGAAAGAAGTGATACATGAATGGCTGGATCAAACTGTTGAAGGCATATCAAAAAAGCGATTTTGTGTGATTACCAGCGACAATCTCACCTGCCAGATTTCTTACCATATACTGGCAAAGAAATGGTATTTTGATCAAGTAAATGCGTAATATTTACTGTACATTCATGATGTTTTTCGACATTGACAATTTTGCCACCGTTTAATGTAGTTCAAGGTCAGGTTGAGATTTTAAGAAATTATTCTACTGAACGATATAACTATTGTTCAACGTGTAACTTATGTAGCAAATATAACATTTCAAAAATCTTATTTTATGACCCTACTGAGTATAGCAAAGGGTGATTTTATGCTAACTACCATACACAAACCCGCTTAAATAAAATAAAAATTCCTATGTAATCAGGTTATGATTGAAATTTAACTGTTTGAGTTTACCAGTAGAGATATCCAATGCCAATTTGAAAAGAAGGATTAGTATAAGTATTACTTTTTTCAACTGGCCACAGATGTATTTCTTTAACATTAATCAGGGGATAATTGTATTGTATTTCTCCTAAAGGAAGTGTCCGTATTCCTTGAATAGTCCCGCCAATGGTAACTGCCCGGTCTTTGGCGTATACACTTACATCAAGATAGTGGTCAACGAGCGCTAAAAATCTTCCCTCGGACGTATCCACACCCTTAGGTTTTTCCCGGAACCCCGAAGGACGCTGTAGCACTTTTAATAACGTTCCCTCTTTCGTATTTTCAGACTCGATAATAGCCCCACTCAAGATAACCATCTCTCCTTTGTAATTCTCCGGGTTTTTCAGAACGTCACCTGCGGTAATATTGGGTTTTACTTGTTCTCTGAGTTGCTTTGAGATTACTGGTGCACAGCCAATCATTGATACCCATAAAATAATCGCCATGAATTTAAAAAATGTGGGATATTCACTACTCCGTAACATGATTTATTTATCCTCCGTATTTATAGGAAATAAAATTCTTTATTATGTTTATTATAAATGGAAATTGTTCTTAAATCCAACGTATTACACGTATCGAATATTGTATTGATTATTTTTTTTATACTGGTAGTATATGAATAATTTGCTACAAAGATACTTAGTCGGAAAGAAAAAATTGAAATTTCTTAACACGAACTTATGTTCTGCTCTCTGTTCTATTTTAGGTAAAAGGAGGATGACTGGTGGTTGATGTATTGGCAAGAGACATTATCCTTATTGTCTATGTATTCTGGTTAATTATCACAGGGATATTGGTTTTCTTTATGCAGGCGGGTTTCGCCTTTCTGGAAAGCGGGCAGGTGCGTTCTAAGAACGCCGCCCATGTCTATATGAAGGTCTGTGCTAATATTGGCATCGGTACTCTGGTGTGGTGGCTCTTTGGATACGCTATCTTTTCGGGTAACTGGAACTATTGTTTGCTGGGAGCAACGGATCCGGGAAATGTGGACTCACTGAATGTATATGGACACTGGTTTACCATGTGGGGATTTTGCCTGGTTTCCAGCTCCATAGCATCCGGCTCCATTGCCGAGAGGTTTAGTTTTAAGGCATACCTTATTTATGTTGCCCTCTATTGCGGTTTCATGTACCCGTTCTTTGGATGGATAGCATGGTCTGCCGGGCCATTAGCCAAATGGGGCTATGTAGATTATGCAGGTTCTATGGTGGTGCATTTACAGGGCGGCCTGACAGCCCTCATTGCAGCAATGGTTGTAGGGCCCCGTCTGGAAAAGTACGCCCGCACTAATAAGAAAACCTGGTTATTTGAGTTTGGACGTGGCGAATGTTATACTATTCCGGGACACAACGTCTCACAAATGATGCTCGGCGTATTTATATTGTGCGTTTGTTTTTACGGTTTTAATGTCGGTTCTGTGCTGCTCGGGACACTCTGTGAACCTACGACTGATGCAACGGCACGCGGCATGATTAATGTCCTGGTAAACGACTTACCCACCACGACCATTAACGTCACCATGAGCATGGCCGGGGGTATCCTGGGAGCAATGTTTGGGGGATGGCTGGTAAACAAAAAACCCGACCCGCTCACCACCGGTAATGGCGCTATAGCAGGCATGGTATCTATTTGCGCCGGCGTAGGATTTACCCATCCAGGTTTTGCCTTGGTTATCGGCGTCGTTAGTGGCGGCATTATTCCTCTTGTCGTCCGGTGTCTGGATAAGATTGGTATTGATGATACGGTAGGTACCTGTGGTGTACATTGTACAGCCGGGGCTATCGGTGGTATTTCAACGGGAATAATGGGGCTTATTCGTCCCGCATATCATGGTGTAAGTTGCAATATCGGCATTCAGGCAATTGGTTTTATCATCTGCATCGGCTACGCCTGCCTATGCGCTATCATTATTTTTGGCGGGCTTAAGGCGGTTGGTCTGTGTCGTGTAAAGGAAGAAGACGAGACGATAGGCCTCGACATCTCAGAACACATGACGCCGACATATCCGGAATTTGTATCAGGTGGTATAAGCGGCAGGTCAAGGGAATATTAGATGGTAACGTAAATCGATAGTGAGCCTATATTGTATTTCGGTACTATATAACGCCCGACGTTTACCAATAAACGAAACGAGTATCGTAGTCGCAGCCAAATTCTATTATGACAATTATGACAGAATAAACAACAGCGTAATTAAAACGATGTCTCAAGAGCATTCCTATGAAATCCAAATTACTTATTTTGACAATTGCCCTTGTTCTTCAAGGGCAATTTTTTTCACTGAATGGTTCGGAGAATGTCACGGCTGATATCATCACACCCCTTGAACATGCACGCCACGAACAAGCTCAACATTTTCTTGAAAAAGGATTAATTGACCTTGCAATACCCGAGTTAAAGAAAATAGTTGAAATCCATCCCGATATTATTGAGATTCATGCATACCTTGGATGGGCATACAGTCACAAGGGCATGATTACCGATGCAGTCGAAGAATTTCAAAAGGTTTTAAAAATGTACCCTGACCTTCAAAACGGCGTTTTTGACTATCCCATGATAAGAACCATTCCTGGGGGAGTCGGGGAATTTACTCTTCGTTTTGAAGATACCATTCAGTTAATAGATGAATTTCCCGGTGCACACGAGGTGCTTGGTTTGTGTTATGTGTTGCAAGGAAGACTGGGTGACGCCTTTGCTGAATATAAAAAAATTTTACAACAAGAACCGGCGTATTACTATCAAATTACAAAAGCACATGGAAAAGAGACTATTTCTTATGCCGATCATGCCGTCAGGGAATATGAGGAAATTTTAAGGGAAGACCCCGGTTGCGTAGAGGCATATATGAAATTGGCATGTGCTTACGCAGAAAAGGGCATGCTGGACATTTCCATTTCCCATACAAAAAAGGCCATATTTATGAAACCTGAACGAATGGAATGGCACGTTTATTTGGCTTGTTTTTACGCAAAGAAATGGATGCTGGATGAGGCATTAAAAGAATTAGATGAAACAAAAAAGGCGCGAGACCATATTTTTGAAAAACTTCTCAATGAAGGAAAATGCTGCATACAAAACAATGAACTTGATAAAGCGGTATCCCTCTTAAAAGACGCCCTTAATATACATCCTAAGCGTCAACAAGCACGCTGGATGCTTGCTGAGGCTTATAGTAAAAACGGCAGTTTAGATAAGGCTCTTAAATTGTGTAAGGAAACTCTCATATTGTATCCAGATGATTCGTATACATCCGCTCTCCTGGGCTGGATATATATTCAATGCGATTTGCCATCGGAGGCGATACGTGTGGCGGGACAGGCAATTAACAAAGCTCCGGAAAACTCAGAAATCCTTGCACTCATGGCCATGCTCCATGCATCCCAAAATCAGATACGTGAAGCATTGGCGCTCTGCACGACGATTGTTAATAAAACCGTTGAAAATGACCGTGTCACAAAAGACTTCGGCTGGGTTAAAGGAACAGTACCATCCATGAAACAAAAGTTCAGGGAGGTACTTGATGTGTTGGAGATAAAACCTGACTATACAGAAGGATATCACTGTTTGGGGTGGCTGTATTCAAAAAATGGAGAAATTGAGAAGGCTGTAAATGCCTACAAAAAAGCAATTGAATTAGCGCCAGATTCAGCAGATGCTCATCTTTATCTGGGAAATATGTATATTCAAGAGGGCGAAATAAAGGACGCTTTGCAAGAATATTCCAGGGTATTCGAAATCCTGTCAATAAAAGCCGGGGATGATATGGCATGTGGATTGACATACCTTAAGAATGGTGATACAGAGCAAGCGATAGAGTGTTTCAAGAGTGTGCTGATGTTTGATCCTGAATGTAAAGATGCCTGCCTTTCCCTTGCAGATGCTTATGAAAAAAGGGGGCAGTATAGTATGTCTGCACCTTTAAGGTTGCAGGCAGAAAGAATGAAACAAGAAATATCTGATATTGTAAAGCCACAAGCAAAATGATTTCCTGTAATCTCTCCACACGCTGCAAAGTCACATGTCATCTTATCCTGTCTTCGGGTTTTGCTTTGTTTCAAAACAAAAATTTTGTAAAATATGTGCTAATCAACATTTATAATTTCGTGATTTTTTAATATACACTAATTATTTTAAATTACCCATTATGATGGAGATGGTATGTATGGAAAAAGTTAAATATCCCTGGGTTATGAGTATTGTATGGTTGTTGTCTTTAATTGGAGGTATTTCATTGTGCCAGCCAATTACAAATGGCCAGGATTCACAAGAGAATAGAGACATGAATTTACGTAAATCTGTCTTATCGCAGTTACAAAAAGAAGATAATCCCGAATGGCAGGTAGTATGGAATGAGAACACAAAAGTGGCAAAACGGTTGTTTAACGCTGAAAGCAAGCCGTTTCCAGGAACGCCACAGGATGTTGCAAGGGGATTTTTGTCTCAGTATCACGGACTCTTTGGACTTAATCCGGGACTTGAAGATTTACGGATTATAGAAGATGAAAACACACCTTTGGGATGGAGGGAAAAATTTCAGCAATACTATCAAGATATCCCGGTAATAGACGCAGAAGTTACCGTTCATGTTTCAGATAAAAATGGTATCTTTTTAGTAGAAAACCGTTATATCCCAAATTTAAAAATAGACATAAAACCGGCTGTAGAAAACGGAACCGCTCTCATAACAGCGCGGGATGCCTTAAAAATTCAGGAATACGATGTTGAAAGCGCCTCATCGAAGCTTGTAATCCTGCCAAATATATCCGGCCCACAACTTGCCTGGAGGGTAATTATTTCAAAAAAAGAAAATGTCGAGAAAACCTGGTTAGTTTATGTGGATGCAAAAAGAAAGGGATGGGTGCTTTATAAGAAATTATTGCAGGCATATCTTAATGGGAAGGGGAAAGTATATAAGGAAAATCCTGTTACCACCCCTTCTTTAAGTTCTGTAAGATTAAAGAATCTCTCTACAGGTACAAAACTTTTAAAAGGAAAATACGCAGCGACGTATAATGCAGAGTGTGCCAACGCAGGTGAACAAGTTACCACGGCATCGTCGCCCACCAGAAATTACAGCTATAATCCAAACGATGATCGTTTGTCAGAAGTTATGGCTTATTATCATGTTAACAATGAGCATGATAAACTAAAATCACTTTTTAAATTCAAAAAGCTAGATAACCAGATCCCGCTACTTGTTAATTTACAAAATCCCTTTGACGAGTCAAAAGGTTTCGACAATGCATTTTACACGAGGAGCGAACAATTTAAGAAAACTGGCTTGATTGTGTATGGTTGTGGGGAGATATTCAAAAATTTTGCCCTGGATGGCAACATTAGTCAGCATGAATATGGGCATGCCGTGTTGGACCACATTCAACCGCAATTTTTCGAGGCAATTGAAAGTAATTACCCTCGCGCTATTCATGAGCATACCGGAGATGTGATGGCTTCCTATTTTGGCGGAAATGCTATTATTGGAGAATACGCAGGTGTTTCTAAAGATGGCAAGGTGAGTTTAACGCGTAATATGGACAATACACGAAAATATCCAGGTGATGTATATGATCCTGAGTTAAACCCACCAATGTCAGAGGAGCATTATACAGGGGAAATACTGAACGGGGTTTACTGGGACATAAAAAGTGACTTGGGAGTGAATACTGCGTTTAAATTGTTCTTTTCGGCGCTTAACCTCCTTCCTGACGATTCCACGTTTTTTGATGTGAGGGACGCATGGGTTACTGCCGATAACCAATTGTATAAGGGAAAAAACAAAAATGCTATCAAAACGGCATTTGCAAATCGTGGCATTTCAGGGAAAGACCCCGGTAATGTAAAGGCAAAATTAACTCTTCTTGACATGACTTTTTTCAAATACGATCCCAACACGGGAAAATTGACACAGCAAACGACCTTCAAACAAGGCGATTACATAGTAATTTTTATTAAGACAAAAGTTTCCCAATTAACGCCTGCTTACAATATTATACCGGTGTCTATCAGTTTAACTCAGGCAGACAAATTTAGCGGTCAGATTTTTTCAAATGAAGCATTAAACGGAACATACGATATAGCCTTTGCAATAATTACTACAAATTCAGCTAGTGGGACAATAAACGTACAAATAGAGGAAAGATTGGGTGGAACAACAAGCATCAAGTCAATAACCGGTTCGTTCAAAATGGCAACAAAAAAGTAAACCATTGAGAAAACAAGGAATTGTTAGCGGCTATATTGCGTTAGGGATTTTTCTCTCAATCCATCCCCCGCCCACAACGATATCATCATGATAAAAGACGACTGCCTGTCCTGGCGTGATAGCCCGCTGCGGAGTTTCAAAGACTACACGTACTTTATCCTGACCGTGAGGATATACCGTAGCCGGGGATGGAGTATGACTGTAACGAATTTTTGCCTGTACCCATAGGGGGGCGCGTAGCTTATCTATCGAAATCCAATTCACGGCAGACGCAACCAATTCACCCTGTATGAGTTCATCATCAGTACCAATAACAACGGTATTATCCTGCGGATTTATATCCACCACATATCGGGGGGCGCCAAGCGCAATGCCCAGCCCCTTTCGCTGTCCGATGGTAAAGAATGGCGTTCCGGGATGCTTCCCCAGAATGTTTCCCCGTGTATCCTTTACAAGGCCGGGCGTAATGCGGCTTCCGTATCTTTCATACAAAAGGGTGTGATAGTTATTGTCCAAAACAAAACAGATATCCTGACTTTCAGGCTTGTCCTTGGTTTTTAAGTTCATATCTTTTGCAACTCGACGTACGTAGTCCTTTGTTACAGGGCCTAACGGAAAGATGGTTCGTGAAAGTTGTTCCTGATTCAAAGAAAATAACACGTACGATTGATCTTTCCTCGCATCCACACCCTTTTTAAGGAGATACTGCCCTTCTGACTTTTCTACCTGAGCGTAATGCCCCGTGGCAATAAAATCGGCATTAATCATCCTTGCAAAATCAAGTAACTTCCCGAATTTTAAATCCTGATTGCACAGAATGCATGGGTTGGGTGTTCTGCCATTCAGGTACTCTGTACAAAAGGTATCGATAATGCGATCAAAGGCATCCCTGAAGTTTAAGACATGGAACTGAATACCGAGTTGGTTTGCAACGGTGCGGGCGTCATTTGCATCTTCCAGGCTGCAACAAATCTTTGTCCTTGTAATGGTATCTATTTTATCAAGACCAAGGCGCATGAACAGGCCGACGACCTCATAGCCCTGCTCTACCAGAAAATGGGCAGCAACGCTGCTATCAACCCCGCCACTCATGGCGACAACAACTTTAGTTTTCATATTTTCGGGAAACCGCAGATTTCACAGATTACACAGATAAATGGTCTTTAGAATTTGAGAGGCACAGGGGTAAAGGACGCTAAGAATAAGATAAATAAAATAACACCGAGTATTTTACGATTGAGGTCAAGCGAGGTAAATTCGTCGACAGGGGCTGGATGCCGGAATCCAAAGAAGAGCAGCAATACGGCGAAGACCGTCCAGCCTGGATACAGGAGGATTGCAATTACAAAAAAGATGAAAATGCCCAACCGGAAAACAATCTTACTCTTTCTGCCCAACAAGGCATACATGATATGTCCGCCATCGAGCTGGCCGATAGGCAGGAGATTGAGCGCCGTAACGAATAACCCCGCCCATCCGGCAAAGGCAATGGGATGGAGGTAGACATCCATCCCTTCAGGTAATTTTCCAATCACCAGGTGGGAAATAAACGAGAATAAGAACGGTTCCCCAAGACCCAGGTATTCTGACGTATCGCCCGGAATTGGCCGGATATCTGATAAATAGAGTCCGACAACAATAGCGGGGACGGCGAAAAATAGTCCCATAAGCGGACCCGCGGCGCCAATGTCAAATAACGCCCTTTTATTCGGCATCGTCCCCTTCATCTTAATAACCGCTCCGAATGTGCCAAATGGCGGGAGGGGAAGGGGGAGAAAATAGGGCATGGTTGCCGGGACATTATATTTGCGGCACATGAAAAAATGCCCCAATTCATGGGAAAGCAGGATCGTCATAATGGTAATCGAATATGCCAAACCATTCACGTAGTACGTTGTTAAGAAAGTAGCGATAAATAATAAGACATGAATCCGCGCCTTATTAAAAAAGTTAGAAGCGTTCAATTCTTCCATAATTATGATGTGTTTTACCGTATATCTCAAAAATAAAATACATGAAATCCTCTGCAATCAGACTCATATCTGCCAGCATTCCGGCATTTACGGTTTGTTAAAATAGTATCAGAAAAGGATATTAAATTCAATGGTATTAAAACGAAGAAGTTATTGCTTATTGGAATAAAGCGCGTTATCATTTATCGTTTATTTTCTTAAGGAAATTCGAACTCACAGAGGTGGCATGGGCAAACTCCGTTTGTCCGTGCTTCATTTAATCACAGGAGAAAAAATTACGTTATGGCTTTAAATTGCGGTATTGTTGGATTACCAAACGTTGGAAAGTCAACGATCTTTAATGCGTTAACATCGGCAAAAGCAGCATCGGCAAACTATCCCTTCTGCACCATTGACCCCAATATAGGTATAGTCGCCGTGCCAGACCAGCGGCTGGATAAAATAGCAGAAATAATCTCCACTGAAAAAATCATTCCCACGACCGTTGAATTTGTGGATATCGCAGGCCTTGTTAAGGGAGCCAGTCAGGGAGAAGGATTAGGGAACCAATTTCTTGGACATATCAAAAGTGTTAACGCCGTACTCCATGTAGTCCGCTGTTTTGATAAGAGTGACATTATCCATGTGGAGGGCGGAGTACACCCGATCAGGGATATTGAGATTATCAATACCGAATTAGCCCTTGCAGACCTGGATACGGTAGAAAAGCGATTGGTTAAAAGCGAAAAATTACTGAAGACGGGAGATAAAAACACCCTGGCCGCGGTAGCTGTATTAAAAAAGGTCAGGGAAGGATTAAACAACGGTAAACCACTGAGACTATTGCCACTGACGGATGAAGAGAGAAAACACACGGAAGACCTGCATTTATTGACGTCAAAACCTGTTTTATATGTTATGAACGTCTTTGATTTTGAAATGGACAAAAAATATATAGACCTCGTTACTGAATATGCAAAGAAAGAAAATTCAAAATGCGTGGTCATTTCAGGGGATATTGAATCTGAAATTGCCCAGATGGAACCGGCCGAGAGAAAAACCTATTATCAGGACATGGGGATAGAAGTGTCGGGTCTGGAGCGTTTGATTCGTGAAACATATAGTTTACTGGGGCTGATTACCTATTTCACGGCCGGCCCTAAAGAAGTAAGGGCGTGGACGATTAAACAAGGCACGAAAGCCCCACAAGCCGCAGGGGTCATTCACACCGATTTTGAACGTGGTTTCATCTGCGCAGAAACCTATCACTATAACGACCTCGTCACCTTTGGTTCAGAGCAAAAGGTAAAGGAAAAGGGACTTTTGAGACTGGAGGGAAAAGAGTACGTTGTAAAAGATGGAGATATCCTTCATTTCAGATTTAATGTATAAAAATTCCATAACACTATAACAGTATTACAGTTATAGAAATTGTCCTTTGGTTGAATCGTACGCTAATCGTACCTTACGGAACGTCAAGTTATATATTGTTGATACAGGCACGTTTAAATATTCCGCAACGTCTTTTACCCGCATATATCCGCTTTCATTGATTTTTAATATTTTAGAATCGTTCATATTCGTTTTATCCTCTTACCTTGCCTGAAAAAGTTAATTATCCTGATACGGAAACCTATACTTCTTTTTTATTTCTTCACTTGCCCCTAATTCATTAAGAATATTTTCAATACTCATCCCGCCCGCCCACCATCGATATTTCGGTTCGCAATAGCATGGCGTTACCAGAGTTCCCCGATTGGAAATATAGGGTTTTCCCTGTGACTGTATATTTTCCTGTGGTTTTACCTGTGTTTCTGTTCTTAAATACTCTATTAATTCCTTTTTGCGCTCCTTGAAGCATTTAAGAATTTGAACGGCTTCTACGGGTATTTGCTTTCCTTTGATATATTTAAATATTATGTTCTCGCCAGCCAAACAATACTGATAACCAAGCTCCTGGATTTGGTTAAGAAGGTTTTTAATGCTCGGCGTTACATTGGTCATATCTTTATTTCCTCCTTCAAAAACTCATCAATATTTTCCCCAGATTCCAGTTTGTTAGTTTCACACCCATATACCCCCTGAGAAACTGCGAAACTGGCTTCTTGCCTCACAGAATCAAGGGATTCAGCTTGATGGCCACCCCGTAAAACTGGATTAGAGACTGAGCTATTTTGAACTGGTTCGACATAATGCAAGGCCTCATTATGCCCCCTTGATTTTTTACCAAAAGCCTTATTTTTTAATATTTTGCGTAGCCGACTTTCCCCAAGTATGAAATCGTTACTTTTCAAACTTTCCCATATTTCCTTTAAAGTCATTTCATGGCCTTTTAATACCCCGATTACAGCATTGAGGATTTCTGAATCTTTTATTGATTCAACAGCGTCCTTGCCAACCCCTAAGCATTCAAATAAAAGATTATCAGAATTGAGTTTCAAAACTACAGGTTCAAAAGTATTACCTCTTGTTTTACCAGGCGATAGTAGAAGCGTTCTGTCTTTTCTTGCTTCAAGGTGTAATTGGTAATCAACGGCAGCGATAATATCGGTCTCACCTCGTGATTTATTTACGTTGCTTCCATCCTTGTTTTTGGCGACATGATGAAGAAAGATAACTGTCGTGTTCGTTCTCCCGACTATTGTTTTAAGCTATCCCATTATTTTTGACATTTCCGAAGGTTCCGTCTGCCTGTTGAGTGTAGTAGAGCCTTGTATTGCACCGAAGGTCAAGGGGAACAAGGCCAGCAAGAAGCTTGAGTTGGTGATGGAGCCCCGCAAGTGTGTCTTTGTGTATCATTATTTTAACGATCCGGAGTTTGGTTTTGGACATGTCCGGATTCAGAGTTGGGTACCATTCAATGTTTTCAATTGTCTCAATGGTTGTCATTGGCTGGAGCGGCAACTTCAGAAGCAAGGTATTGGATATGTGAAGGACGGCAACTGTTTTGTGCGTATAGATGATATTGAGGCAGCGCAGGAACAATTCAATGAGCAGTTGAAGACAGACTGGTCGAAGCTGCTGAACGGGTTAGCGTTGGGCAGTTGCCCTGCGTTGTCGCAGGTGCTTAGTCCGTTGGAACCGGAGTATTACTGATCGGCAGATGAGACGGAGTGGGCGACGGACATCATGTTTAAATCGGTTGAGGCCGTGGAGGGATTGTATGCGTCGTTGGTGCATCATGCGATGCGGGTGAGCGACAGTGCCTCGGTGATGAGGTATTTGGGGAGGCGTAACCTTGTAAGCAGTGCCCCTCATGAGGTTATCAGCGACTATCGAAGACGCTATGAAGGGATACGGGTCAGGCACAGTGTGAATTATAATTCTGTGAAGATGTATAACAAGAGCGGGAGTCTTTTGCGGAAGTGGCTTTACGGGGAATCCGAACAGGCCGAGAAGGATCAGCAAAAGAAGTATTCCGGCCGTGTGACCCGACGGATAAAACTGTTGCGGGTACACGGCCTAATCCGCAAAGCTCCTCGGACCAACCGCTATGTTCTGACGGAGAAAGGCCAGAAGTTCTCTTGTTCGCTGATGACTGCTTCAGCCCTTGATATTAAAGCGCTTACGGAAATGGCGGCATGAAAAACACGCAAAAAAAACAAGAAGTTGATGGATTGTAGTACAGAGGGAAGAATGTTATGGGTGTTTCTCATAAAAAAAGGGCTGGAAATGTGTTATCAACAACAGAATGCATGAGATGTTTTGAAGACTGATTGGTATTTGCAGCAAAGAAAATATTCTCAGTATTCTCCGTGACCCCTGTGGCTGCTCGTTTTCCGTGGCTTTTATTTTTTCTGCGTTTTCTCAGGATTAACGTGACTTATAGTATTACTCTGTAAAAACTTCTTTTTTTGTAAGTTTTTCACAGTCCAAGGACTTCTTATCAGGAGGTGAAGTTTGTTTATGAGGGAAAGATTGCTTCGCTCCGCTCGCAATGACAACGTGCTGTGTGCCATCAAAGAGCATAGTAAGTGTCATTGCGAGGGTCTTTTTCCGAAGCAATCGCCCCCTTTTCATAAAGAAGAATTGGTTGCGGTGTAACTACGCTAGGAGATTATTCTCCCCATTTATCTAAGGTCTTTAATTTGGTTGCGGATATGATGGTAAACTTATACCTAAATACCGCAATCAAGACACAGCCTGATTGCAGTATCCAGGTATATTATTATAAATAATCAGGAGTTTGTCCTTGATTACTTTGGATTAATTACCAGTGTGTTCGTGTATACGTAATCTCCGGTACTCTTGCCATCCTTATTAGCATCAACTCCGGCTGCATACAGAGTTACTGGAACTTTCGGAGTGCCAATAGGGGCCGCCCATTTTACAATCCAAAATGTATTTTTGCTGCCTTTTAACGTCTGTTCTATATACGCCCCTGTATCCTTTGCTGGCAGCCCTGAAATAACCCGTGTTGAATTACCTACTTTCTTAAATGTCCCAACTTTATTACCATTGGAGTCAACCGCCGTCATCTCAAATCCGTGCAAGTGTGAAATTGCAGAATTATTAAAGGCAACTTTTAGTTTAACGGTCTTACCGGGTGTATAAAAGGCTTTGCCCTTGAGTGGTGCAATTGAAAATAGTGCAGTCCCCGAATTAGTAGAGAAGGAATTGTGACAACCCCCCGCATTACATGTACCTTCCCCTGGTGCACCAGTCACATACGGTGGAGGATTGTTAGAGAATGCATAGAGGGGAGCCACAAACAAGCTGCCCGTACCAACAATGCCCAGTATGGACAATGCAAAACAAAACACAGATTTTTTTACCACTTTCATAACTATCTACTCCTTGTTAATAATTATTTCTTAATTAAATGCTTGTTTTAATAACCCAGGTTACGAGATACTAATGGAGCAACAAGAATGCCAGGTTTGTGTTGTGTGGGTAGACAGTGTGGTAAGTATTTACCTTGGAGTAGATTAGAAATGAAGAAAATATTTATGGGGAAAATATTCTTTGTAAACCAAGCCGGAAACCTGTAGATATTACAAAATATTTTGTAATATCTACAGGTTTCTTTTGGCATTCTTTCGACTGGATCGGGTTAGGTTTAAATCGCTTTTTTCGCCGTGCTCTCTGGAGCTTTGTGGTGAGATAACTGTTGGTTAAAAAAATGGGCCCACAAGGATTTGAACCTTGGACACGCGGATTATGAGTCCGCTGCTCTAACCAACTGAGCTATGGGCCCTTTTGAATGGTTGATTTATCATAATCAGCCCACCGCAGAGACTATAAAACTTAAACTGTGCACAATATAGAGATTGAGAAGATGGGATGTTACATTTCTTTGCTTCATATCTTCTCGCATTTCCTGTGCCCTCGGTGAACTCTGTGGCGAACTTTGTATTTTTAAAAGTATAACAAAATCTTAATTATTTTCAATCATATTTCAAAATTGCGGATAAGGGATACCACAATGGGTGCAAGTACAATCAGGGCGATGAGGTTCGGAATAGCCATAAGCCCATTCAGGATATCTGCTATACCCCACACTGTATCAAGTTTCATAGTTGCCCCAACAAGCACAAATGGCAGCCACAGGAATCGGTAGGTATACCTGACAATGCGTCCATGTCCGAATAAATAGGCAGTGCAGGTTTCTCCATAGAAACACCAGGCGATATTTGTGTCGTAAGCTGTCAGCGCCATACAAAACGCAACGAGTGCAGTTCCATATTTCACACCCATGAGTGATGAGAATCCGTTAATCGTAAGCGATGCCCCGGTTTCACCGGACGTCCATGCGCCCGTGAGGATAATCACCAGCGCCGTTGCCGTGCACATAATAATGGTATCGACAAAGACCTCCATCATACCCCAGAATGCCTGCCGTATCGGGTGGTCGGTCTTTGCCGTTGCGTGGGCGATTGGCGCGCTTCCAAGACCCGCTTCATTGCTGAAGGTACCCCGGGCTATTCCAAACCGGATGGCCTGCATTATTGTTGCGCCCGCAAATCCGCCGACTGCCGCTTTCGTACTAAATGCATCGCGTACAATCATAGCTACAATTGACGGTATAGAGGGCGATTTCCATGCAATAATAGCCAGAGCGCCGATCATATAGATAATGCACATAACCGGCACGCAGAACATAGCCACGTGGGCAATCCTCTGTATACCGCCTATAGTCGCTAAACCTACAAAAAACAGCAGCCCAACGCCAGTAGCCCAGGAGGGGATATGGAAATAACGTAATCCTTCTGCCACAGAATTCGCCTGAACCATATTTCCAATACCAAACGCCGCCAGCGCGCCAAACAGGGCAAAAGTAAAGGCAAGCCATCGCCATCGGGACCCCATACCCAGGCTGATATACATCATCGGACCGCCGACCATTGGTCCCCCAGCCTCCCTTCTCCGGTAATGGATGCCAAGGGCTACCTCAAAAAACTTCGTTCCCATGCCTAAAATACCAGAAACCCACATCCAGAAGATTGCACCGGGTCCTCCCGCAGCTATAGCCGTTGCTACGCCAGCAATATTTCCAACCCCTACAGTTCCCCCAAGCGCAACATTCAGCGCCTGGAAGGGGCTGATATCTCCTTCTCCCGATGATTCTTTTCGAAACGTTCGTACAAAAGTCTCCCTCCACATACGTACAAATTTTCGTATTTGAATAAAGCGGCTTAATATGGTCAGAAAGATTCCGATTCCCACGATAGCAATAATCATAGGAAGTCCCCATATATAGATATTCAGAACATGAATCAAATTTTGTAGTTTTTCCATAGCAATTTGTCGTAAAAACGTATCGAAATTAACATCCTATATCGTAGAGAAGCTCAAATGTCAGGTTTTTTTGATTCCGTCTACACGTATTGAAGGAAAAAGTTACACACCTTTCGCGATACTTCGTCCTCTTTTTGCCGGTAAAAGTGATCGCTCTCCGGGATTAATTCCAAAGTCTTTGGAAGTGGTATTTTCGAAAAACCTATCGAGGTGTCTTCCTCTGTTGTTGCAAAATCATTGTGCGTATAAATAAAGAGTTTTGGCTTGTTATAATAGGTTAGGAAATCAAGGTTGTATTTACCAAACGGTGTGGAGATGGCGGCAAATGCCTTTACACGGCCATTTTTTACTACAATCTTCATGACAACGATGGCGCCAAAGGAATAACCTGCAATAAAGGTGTTGTTCTGCATACCGGCTTGTGAAACCAGAAAATTTAAAGCTGCCTGTGTATCAACAACGGCATCCCCGTAGTTTTCACCGCTCATAGTTGATTCCCAGTAGAGAAAATTTTCGGCAGTATCCTTTTGATTGCTTTCACTGTTTCCTACCCCCCGGTAATTAAAACGAAGGGACATAAAACCCCTATCAGCAGATATCCGGGCAATGCTGGCAATAACATTGTTGTCCATATCACCGCCCAGATTGGGATGAGGGGAGCATAACAGGATTGAGGAAATTGGCATAGCGTCTTCGTTGTAGGTCAGGACACCTTCCAACTTTAGATTATCTGCGTAAAAATGTACCTGTTCTTCAATCATGATTTATTTGCTTAAAAAATTCAATGAGTAAATGAAAAAATAAAGTCTACCCTGATACCGATGGAATCTTCAATTGTGGCTAATATCATGGTATCTTCTACAAATGATTCTATGTTCTTTGGGTGGGTTTTAAGGAGAGTTCGGATAGAAGTTTATTCAGATATTCAATATTGACGTCAAGGGTTACGTCAATATCTCAATTTTTTTAGTACACCGGGATTTTTAATCATATCGTTATGCCCCTTGCAAAAGCAGTAAAATTATAACCCGGCTGTTTCCGGAAAACAAGGCTAACATTTGATTTGGCTGATAAGACGGGTTATTTCGTTGGAAGATGTTGAAGAAGCTTTGCATCTTTTAAGGGTGACGGTGGGTAATTTGCGAAATAATCTGGCGCAGTTACACCGCAACCAATTCTTCTTTATGAAAAGGGGGCGATTGCTTCGGAAAAGACCCTCGCAATGACACTTACTATGCTCTTTGATGGCACACAGCACGTTGTCATTGCGAGCGGAGCGAAGCAATCTTTCCCTCATAAACAAACTTTACCTCCTGATAAGAAGTACCTTGGACTGTGAAAAACTTACAAAAAAAGAAGTTTTTACAGAGTAATACTATAGAACCCGATTCCGATAGACCCGCCTATATCCTTACCGAGTCATGCATAAGCTACCGCCTGTGAACCGACAGGCAGCCATTGAAATACCCACACTTTTATCATAATTACATTTTGACAAAATGTTATGCTTCCAGCTGAAGAAACTGGATTGTTGAAAAACTCAGTAGCAAATGGTTTCCCAGGTCATCACAATAGACAAACGCTTTTTATCGGCATGTGTAGGTATCGTACCAGCCAAATTGTTAAAGAGGGTTGAAATTGGGTTACGTTTGGTAACGGATTTGTAACAAAATAAGAGATGCGAGTGAGTCTATTGAAGGATCGAGTTTAGTGATGATAATGGACAGACCTATGCAATGCCAGTTTTGCGTGCATATCCATGAATGGTTTTACATTATCAGCCCATGGGAGCAGTTTAAAGGATATTACTACGAACCTTCCGTATTACAATTTTTCCATTGAATTTCCCTTTTTGTTGGCGGATTACAACGGAGACTGTAATTCGTTTAGCCCGATTTTTTAGCACTTCAGCTGAATTTTGACTTGGTGGACTCAGCGGAACTGAGATAGGAGAAATGATGGGGGTAGACTATAGTACGGTGAGCTTGGGGGGAAACGATTACGAGAAAAACTGAAAAGTGACAAGCAGATTTCTCAGATTATCAAGAGAGTTGAACGGATTTGTAAATAATAAAGATGACACCTTTTACTCCTATTTCAATAAAGATAATGTCGCCTATGAATTTTAATGGAATCCTGTTCTGGACAGAAAAAGACGATTCGGAAAACGACGAAACGTCCAGCAGAGACCCACTTGGGACAGAGACGTTCGCCGGACAGCTTGCAGAGTTGATACTGCCAGGACTCACCACAATCACATGGCGGGTTCGATATTTAACGCTTATTTGTCTATGGCTAAGGTGTATCAAAGAGGAATTAAAAGAAGATAATGCAGATAAGATTCTTGAACATATTAAAAATCTTGAGAAACTCACAACATATTGCATCATTAAGCAATACAATGAAAATGAGGATAACCATCAAACAGCTTATTTAATAGGAAGACGCTATGCAAATGCTTATTTCAAGAAAAATATGGAGAAATTTTCCATAGATAGAAAGCATTTCCCTTTCCTCGTAAATCACGGTTCTGTTGGCGCTTTTACTACATATAAGGTCTTACTGAAGGTGCTTGGATATATTGAAGATGACGATGAATATACGCTTACCCCGGACGGAATGGATTTAATTGAGGGACTTCAAATACCTCATGCCTTATTTGTTAAAAATATCCTGAAAGGTGAAAAGACAGATGCTCATAGCAAAAAGTTTGACTCATTAGGCGAATTTTTCGACTTGAGCAATTTTAAAATACCCGAAGAAAAAAAACGACTAAGATACGATCTGCTTGCCAATGTTACGAGGAAAACCACTTTTATGCTTATTAAAAAGAATTTACAAGAGAGTGAATTTGATACCATTTCTAAAATTTCAAAAACCAGACCTGTGGCTGAAAATGAAAAGAGTGTTATTACCATCTGCGATTACATTACCCGATTCGAGAAACTAAACCGTGAGATACATTATATTTTCTATTTCCTGATGGATATGGATGCAAATCAGATTGATATACGTGATTTTCTGAAAAAGCCTAATACTCAGGAGTGTTTAAGTACCATGACTGGCAAGGCACTTGATGATTATATGGAATTTCATGCCAGCAATGAACAAATCCTTGGAAAATACGATAAACGCCCTTACGAACTTTTTATCCAATTAAAAGAATGCAGAAACGATAATGAACAATGTATAAAAATCATTATAGAACATCATGTAAATAATCAAAAACAGAAAACTAAAGCTCCTTGGATCGATCACAAAGATGGTAAATGTACCGTTATCCTATCACAATATCGGAAAAATATTGAAGAGGTCGAAAGAATTCGTGAAATGGCAGTTCATAGTTATAGGACAAGTAATGCATGGAAGATGATACATGAGCTTGCAATTTAGACCACAAAAGAAAATCTTTGACTACTTTGATAGGAACTTCAGCAATATCATTCTTACTACGTTTGAGTTTGATAGTGGGTTTATTGAGGACAAACTACTGCCGGTTTTAGTGGGGAAAAAAGGTGTTAAGGATTTGAATGACCGTCTTGAGGTTGAAGACGCATTACAAAATAAGAGCATATCTATTATTGCATCGGGCAATATTCAGGACAAAAGGACACTCTATGGGTACGACCTCATTCCATACAATGGAATCCAGCATAGTAAGATTGCATTGCTGGCTAACAAGGATTTAATAAGAATAATCATTGGCTCTGCAAACCTTACTGAAAACGCATTTTACAAAAACTTGGAGACGCTATGTCTCCTCGATTTCGAGGAAGGCTGCGGATTACCAAATTCCTTAGCCTTAGATATTCTAAGCTATTTAGAAATCATTCCTGGCAATAAAGGCAAGGTAAGAGAACAAATAAGCGAAATCAAAGACTGGCTAGATTCAATGAATTTAGACTCAGATTGGGAAAGCAACGATTTTACAATAAAATTCCTTGCTTATCCAAACCCTGCTAATAAAATTATCGTCAATCAGTTGTTTGATGAACTGGGCAATGAGAAGATACAAAGATTAAAAATCCTGACGCTATTTTTCGAGCAGGAAGACAGCACATTTTTCAAATATTTTATAGACGAACTTATTAAAAGAGGGGCACAACATATAGGCATCTATTTCCCTTCCATATCAGAAGCATCCAGCGGTAACGTACAGTGGCACATTCAATCGGACAAAGCGATACTTAAACATGCCCAAAAATATCAGGATTTAATTCACTTCTATCCAATTTCAGCGGTTGATCACACCGAAGGAAGAAATCTCCATGCAAAATTGATTTTTACCAGCACAAATAAGGCAAATTATCTCCTTGTCGGGTCAAGCAATTTTACCAAGAAGGGGTTAGGTTTTGAAAAGGCAAATCCCAACGCTGAGGCAAACCTGCTCTTTAAGGTACAAAATCCAAATGAAAGAAAATTGAGGGACTTTCTGCCGTCCGATATCAAAGAGCAAGAAATTGACGTTTTAAAACCTATACAGCAAGATATAACAGGCGAAGACACGGATAATTCCTTACCACCGATTATCAGTCACGCTCAATATAAAGACGGAAAACTCACCATTGAATTTACTGATGAATGTAATAATGCAGGTAGTTGGGAGATATTTCTTACGGATGAAAAGATTTTAGATGCCACCGGATGGAATAAAGAGAGAATTTTTGAAAAAGAAATACCTCTGCCAGATATGTCACAAAAATCATTAGATTTGGAGATAAGGGTGGATAGTGGGACTTACTATTATCCCATCTTTTTTTACAATTCAAGTCAGTTGGTCAAAGAAAGACACAAAAATATCTCTATCGATACAGACAACCTCATCCAATATTGGTTAAGCAGGATTTCACGCCCAAAAATCTTAGGGGGCGTTATTGATAAAGCAGGGAATGGCGATGGTAAATCAACAAAACCCATCGAAACACACGATTTGCTGATAAATAAGATAAAAATATTGGTAAAGGGACTGGAGGGTGTACGGGAATATTTGAAGGAAGACAAGATTGCAAATCCCGTGATGCTTAAGAACAGGATATACGGTATATTCGGGGTAGATAGAATTTTTAAAACTGTAGACAATTTAGACGATAGACTTACAAAATTATTTTGCTATTCAGAGATGCTAACCGTTATTAGTAATATTTCATTTCACTATAATGACGAAGAAAAACAGCGGATATTGAAAGAATACAAACAGTATCTTAAAAATAAAATTATGGAATTCGAGAAGCCCGATCTTCCCCAAGAATGGCAGACATATCGCAAGTATGCGGAGTCATAACGTGGCAAATCTGCAGCCTAGTCTCCGATGTCAAGAGGCACTGTTTGCCTATGTGAGAAGGATTGCTTCGCTTCGCTCGCAATGACAAATACGGCGTGACGTGTAAGGAGAGACGCATGACGAGTATTATTTCTCGTTACTCGCCACCCGTCCTCGTTACTCATTTTCGTGTCATTGCGAGGGTCTTTTCCGAAGCAATCTTCCCGTTTTCATAAAAGCAGTAATGTTTGCAAGTACGTTGAATAATTACGTTTTTATAAGGTAAATTATGAGAATTCATGCAGATATAAACTTAGGCGCAACAATATCCCCTCAAGATGCAGACCGACAGAAAAAGACGGTAAACAGACTGTTTGAACTTCTGGAAATAGAACCCGGTGTTATCCTTGCCGACGAGGTGGGTATGGGCAAGACTTTTGTTGCATTAGCAACTGCACTGACTTACATAGCAAATACAAATCGCCACAAAAGAATTCTCATACTAACACCCAGCAAAGAACTAAAAGATAAGTGGGACAGGGATATTGATACCTTCAGGATTTCTTGTATTAACGATAAATCACCTTTAAAAAAGCTAGCAAAGGACGAAGGCATTGATAGCATAAAAGACCTCCTTACGAAAAAAGACGTACCTATACTGACCATACCCATCAATAGAGTTGCAGGACTACCAAAAGAAGATGAATATTTATGTTATCTGGGTGCCTATTTCAGACGGAGGGGTTTTTCAGCTCCAAAAAGAAAAGAAATGCTCGGACAAATTGATAAGTGTGACCTGCGTACTTTTAATAATTCTATGGTCATGACACCAGAAAGATGGTTAGACGAAAAAGATGCATTTCTCAACTATGATGCTATTAAAGATATTAACTATAGCTCATTTGATAATACTATTCGCAAAAGGTGTTCAGAAAAAGAGTTCAAGGATGCCTGTCGCAAAATAAGAAACCAAATTATTCCTGAATTTACATTCTGTATCATTGATGAGGCGCATAATTACAAAAATCCTTGGGTAAGGGGTCATAAACTTTTTAATGACGAGGACACTCCAGAACACACACTGAAAGGCAAATTTGAAAAGATGCTGTTTCTCACCGCAACGCCATTTCAACTTGGACATGATGAACTTTTAAATATTTTTAAGATGTTTAAGGCTGCCAAAACATGTGCGAAGGATTTTGATAATCGGATCAATACATTAAAGGGACTCCTTTCAGACTATTCCAAAGTGGTTAATAGGTTCGAGAATGCATGGTTACGGTTTTCTAAAAAATCAAGAAATGAGATACCTGAAGAAGCAAGGTTTTTAGAAGATTGCAGGGAATATCAGGATGCCCTGGCGGCAAAGAAATCATTAGAGCCAGAACTTAGAAAATTGATCGTGAGGAATGTAAAACTCAAAGATCACAGAAAAACAATTTATGGTTCTTGCATGAATCACGACAAATTTGATTGCGGCATAGATATCCCTGATAAAGACAAACCTTTATTCTTTTCCCTCTTACGATTGGAAAACGAGATTGCACGCGTTGAAAGGACGTTCATCGGTATCACTGATAGCATGGCAACATCCGCATACAGCACATTGAGGGAATCAAAATTGTTAGGTAATTCCGTGAAGTTTCAAGACAATCCAATGATTACAAAATACCGCAAAATGATAACCGAACTTATTCATCCCAATGACGAAACTCATCCAAAGATAAATGCCGTGGTTAATAAGGTTGTGGAAAGGTATCTCAAGGGTGAGAAGTCGTTGGTCTTTACTTTTTACATACAAACTGCCGTGGCGTTAAAAGACGCAATAAAGAGATGCATAGATAAGGAGCGCATCGCCCGACTAAACGGAATAACACGGAAAGATGATATAAATACGTACATTGAAAACACACAAAAGAAATTTACCAGCCCAAACGACCCGCGGTACTTGATTTTCAAAGAAAACTTACTTTTGACTCACTATCAAGCAATTGTCCAAAACAGTAAAATCGAACCTGATGAAGAAGACTGGGTGCGGATAACACAATATCTCGGAGAAAATGGTTACCAGTTTAAGGCAAAGAAACGTGAAGATTATAGAATGCTTTTAAAGGTAATAGAACATCATTTTTTCAAAAAGGCAGTAAAACTTAAAAAGATCAACAAACAAGATAATATTATTAAAAGAATTTTGGAATTGGAAAATAACTATATTAAGAACGGTTTATACATTACTGAGGAAGAACAACATGATCAGGTACAGAATAATAGCTATGCAAAGTATACGGTTAATGAAGAAGATATTGAACATATAAAAGGACTTAAGGCAATTCAATATATTTTAAATGGACCCAATATCTGGAACTATCACAAAGACATCCTGCATAAGATTGATAATTTAGAACTGAGGAGAAAAATCCAGAGGTACATAATTCGGGAAATTACCAGAGAAGACTTGATTGTAGAAAAATTTATAAGCGCCAAATATAAGGATGAAGATGAAACCTGGATAGAGGTGATAAACAAGATTTACGCAGCAGAAGCAATATTTAATAAAACCTTTAATTCCGAAACACTCAAGGACCGTGTTGAAAGATGGCTTAAGGCTATTGTTGAGAAGTACGAAAAAATTAAGGATTGCAAAGAGGAAATAGAAAAATTCTTTCAAAATATTAATGGCTTGATTGAAATAAAAAATGATGAAGATGTTCGTGAAATACACGGCAATAGTACTATTAACAGAAGCGTGTATTTTGAAGCCTTTAATTCTCCCTTTAGACCCGTTGTCTTGATTTGTACGTCGATTGGGAGTGAAGGCATAGACCTACAACGCGAATGCTCAGGGGTGTTCTTATACGACCTGGGATGGAATCCCGCCGCACTGGAACAAAAAATAGGAAGGATAGACAGGATTGGTTCTAAGAATAGTCGGGAAAGAGAAGCAGCTCAAGGAAATAGCCAAGAGTTACCATTTATTGAAATTTACAGACCCTTTATCAAAGGCACGCGTGACGAACGAATGCACCGGGTACTCCAAAATCGAGAAAAGTGGTTTAACTTCCTACTCGGCACAGGTGAACGTCTTTCCGCCGATGAAAATGGCGATGAAGCAAATCCTGACCAGACAGAGAAAGAAGAAAAAATGTTTCTATTACCAGAAGATGTGGTAAGATTGTTAACAATGAATTTAGGAGTATAATAAGAAAAGCAGTAGTTACCCATTAGAAGATTTTTGTCAAGCAAGAAAACCTCCAGCAAAAATCGCATATCTTTTGCATTATCAAACAAAATAATTCTATAAGGTGTACCCCATTGACCGCACCCACATTTTCAAGTATTTTCAGTTATGGATTACAAAAATCCACACCAGTCATCCATCCGGAACAAGGCTCGTGCTGAACAAATTCAGCAAACGTTCAGGAATTATCCTTCATTTACACGAGGGCATGCTTGTACGATGAATCCCTTGTGACAAGGGCAAGTACTGTCCCTGAAAATTTTTGTATTATGCCATGTCCAATTGATTGCCACACATTTATGGTTATATGCCTAACCCTTTGCGGCTCATTGCATAGACGGACTTTGAAGATTATAGTAGTATCTTGTACAAACTTCTTTTGAATAAGTTTTTTATAACCCCCTTCACCCCCTTTATTAAGGGGGATTTAGTTGATGCTTTGCTTCGGTATGAGTATTGTATAACAATTTAATATAATTTTTACTTTGCGTTCTTTGGCCTTTGCGGTGATAAGGTGTTTTTAATCCTTATTGTTTGTAAATCTTCTCCGCCAATAAGATGTTTTTATCTCTATTAAATGAGGTTCGTTGAACAGTTGCCTTAATCACAACGGGTTTTCCATTCCATGGAAAACAAAACGAAAACGCCCTTCTTTCCCTATACGGCAAGGCGGTGTTCTTTTCGATAAAGAGGGACTCATTCTGCGCGCCTTTTATATGGCCGGATTCATCCTGTAATTCAATGGTCACCATGACTTCCCGGTAGCCATAGTCTCCCGTGGGTACGTTGTGAGGAATGGAGGTGTTTTCAACTTCCAGCGTTCCTTCAATGTTACGGTCTGAAAGAACGACCTTTGGAAAAGGAGAGGCCTGACATAATGGCCTCCTTTGATTACAAAGGGTTACAATTGCGAATTGGCTAAAGGTCTCCATAATTCTACGCTACCAAAAAGGTGAACCAGAAGAAAAAGATTCATGGCAGGATTTACAGTTACTTGACCATCTGGAGTTTAAAAGGGATGAAGTAGAAAAAATACTCAGAGGTCTATAAATGATAGTTTACCTAAAAAAGCTGAAAGAAATTACAGAGATTGAGTTTTGGGATATTGTTGAAGATGCAATAATAACGAATATTAACGAACTGAGAATTATCCTGCAAAACAAGGCCTTTCAACAGCCTGCTTCTTTGCTTGATGCATATGGGACTATTTTGTCCTGTGCTCTATTTTATAAGCCCTTCGGGCTTTACCTTTGGCATCCTTAGTTTTGTAAGTTTGATAATATCTCATCCAATATCTTTATCACGAGATTAATATCGTGATGGGTAATTATCAGAGGAGGCTGGAATGTGAGCACGTTTCGCGAAATGCCGGTTTTCCCGGCTAAAATGCCGCGATCTTTTAACTGTTCAAGGATGTTATCCAGTTCTTCGGCGGCCGGTATTTTGTTTTCTCTGACCAGTTCAGCGCCTGTCATAAGCCCCTTTCCCCGTACATCCCCAATAATCTTATGTTTTTGCTTTAGTCCAAACAGTTTCTCCCGTAAATAACTTCCCAGTTCCTGAGCCCTTTGCGCGAGGTGATGTTTTTCTATGACGTTGATGGTCGTAAGCGCCGCCGTGGCCGATACAGGATTACCCCCCATCGTGGATGCGCCGGGACGGCTGTAACATGCAGCAATTTTGTCATTTGTTATAAAGGCGCCTATAGGTGTGCCATTAGCAAGCGCCTTTGCAACAGTCATGATATCAGGAACAACGCCCCAGTGTTCCGTTGCAAACATCTTCCCTGTCCGTCCAAAACCCGTTTGAACTTCATCGGCAATGAGAAGGACGTTATATGTGTCAAGAATTTCGCGGACCACCTTGAAATATTCAGGCGGCGGTGTAATGATACCGCCGTTACCCTGGATAGGCTCGATAATAAAGGCTGCAAAACCACCACGTTTGACAACTTCCTCAAGACGCCGTGCGCATTTTAAATTACAATCCGGATAGGCCAGCCCATAATCACATCGATAACAATACGCTGCGGGGATGTGAACAATGTCATTTAATGGATTTGGATCTGTTCGCCACATGCTAATACCGGTAAGATTCATGGTGAGTTTTGTCCGGCCATGAAGCCCCTGCTGTACGGCAACAAACTTGTGTTTGTTAGTATAGAGTTGGGCGAGGAGCGCTGCGCCTTCATTTGCCTCTGAACCGCTGGCGCAAAAGAATGTCCGATTGAGATTTCCCGGTGTAATGTGCGCCAATTTTTCCGCAAGGTCTACGATAGGCTGCGTGAGATAAATGGTGGTGGTATGCTGAAGCGTTTTGACCTGCTCGCAAATACTTGCTACAATTTCCGGATTACAGTGGCCTGCATTCATTACGGATACCCCGCCATAAAAATCCAGATATTGTTTACCTGTGTGGTCGTAGAGGTACTGCATCTCTCCCCTTACGATCTGCATCGGTTTTTTATAAAAGTGGTAAACACAGGGAATGAGATATTCCCGCTTTTTTTGAAGAATGGCATCTGGTCCTATATAGGTCATGGTTATTTTTTGAAAAATTGTTTTTTTAGATTAGTGTTGAATTCCAATTCCTTTTCCAACTCCTTTGTTTGCTATAGTAAACTTCTTAAATGAGTTGGCATTACTATTGTCGTTGCGAGCAAAGCGAAGCAATCTTTCCCCTATCGTTTTGAATTGTATGCTTTACTTGAGGCTCTTCATTACCACTGCTGTACTCCTTGAATGTGTTATATCCTGCGCATACCCCCCTAGATTAAAGCCCCTGGGACTTGATTCTACCAGGGTGTCCCAATCCTTTTCCTGAATGGGGAGTGAAAGGTTTGGATGCTCCTGATATATATTCAGGTACTTACGATATAACCTTACCAGGGTTTTTACAAGAACATCTTCATAATATTGCGCTTCAATCCTGAATACCTTTATGCCTGTTTGTGTGAAGGACTGAAGGTAGGGTAGCGCACAAATATCTCTGGCCAGCAAGAGATGATTGCGGCAGTACTGGTCGACTTCAATCGGTCTTATCTCTCCTCGTTCATCTTTCATTGCATACCCCATGTGCTGGCATACGAGTCTGCACTGGTCCATCTTATGTGACTTTGATATTACCATGGCCGGGATACAGTGTTCAAGCACCATGCCGGAAACAGGCCCATGCACAATGCATTCCAGGGGTAAAGAAGCATAATAGGCCAGTTGTGTCAAATATTTAAATGAACATTCCAGAGGTACGGTATTTCCCGATGCCCCGAGTTCTCCTAAAAGGCTTAAAGCCTCTCCGTTGAGGCTGTTTAATGAGTAGTCAGCCAGGCAGTTTAACCCAAATTGCCTTGCCAGCCGGAGGGCGCCAATATCATGAACCAGCACATAGTCAAAACCGAACGAGGCTGCCTGTTCACACAGCCACATAGTATCAACCATTTCACGACTGGTGGTTATCCGGGGTGTTGTTATTCCGATGGTTTTGCCTTCATCATGTATCATGGCGCACGCCTCTTTGTATAATGATTTTGTCCATCGTTGTTTTTTTAACGGCGATACCTCACCGCTTATATAGATACGGTCTGCCCCCCCTTCCAGCGCCGCTTTCAGTCCATCCATCGAGGCAACCTTGACGGATAATAAGGGAGGGTATGCATCTGCATCTGCAATTTTAAGAGTAGGGATATTTTCTTTTCCTGTGTTTTCGTCGTGCGTTTCCGGCGTTTGACTATCAAAGGGATTGTTATGAATATCCTCCCGCGTAAGCGTTGTCTCTTTTGATGCACGGCTTAAAAACAGGGGTTCACGGTTTCCTGAAATATCAACAAGGTTAGCAGAGGAGGGAGTAAAGGCCATCGATGTGGTAAGCTCCCGCACCCGGTGATCGTACAATTGTTCATATTCAGCCGCGTCGAGAATATACGCAGCCGGATTTTCAAAATAGGCATCGATAGCTTTACGGTAGATACCGACAACCTCTCTCAGGAAATCGGCATGGCGCATGCGTCCTTCTATTTTAAAAGAACACACGCCGGCCTGAATGAGATCAGGGATATGCCTCAAAAGGCACATGTCCTTCATTGCCAGCAAGTGTCCGGAAGGCAGATCTCCGATGGGTTGTCCTGAGACGCTTTCCACAAGGGTGTAGTTCCACCGGCAAGGCTTCATACATTCCCCGCGGTTGGCGCTCTTTCCAAACAATACTCCGCTTGTATAACACTGTCCGCTCTGACAAACGCAGAGGTCTCCGTGAACAAAGTACTCAACTTCTATCCCTGTCTTTTCGTGGATTTCCTTTACCTGCGCGAGTGAAATATCCCGTGAGGTGACAATACGCCGTACGCCCAGTTCTTTCAGGGTCAATGCAGATTCCACATTGTGGATATTCATCATGGTGCTGATGTGGACGGGAAGGGGAATCCCCACCTGCCGGATTATATTGAGTATGCCCAGATCCTGGATTATGACGGCATCGACATTGATTTCGCCCAGAAAACCCAGAAAACGCCGTGCGTCGTTGAGTTCATTATCACTGAGGAGATTGTTAACCGTGATGTATACTTTTACATTGCGGCTGTGGGCAAATTGTACGGCATCAACAATCTGTTCATCGGTAAAATTAAAATCTGAACGATGGAGTCGCATGTTAAATCGTTTACCACCGATGTACACTGCATCGGCGCCAGCTTCTATTACCGCGACAAACGCTTCCCATCGGCCTGCGGGGGCAAGGAGTTCAACACTCGATTTTAAAAATTTCATGGTATCCTTTCTGCGTTACGGTACACGTTAAATGTTTAACTTAATTGCACAGATTACCTGTTTGTAGTAGCGACTTCAGTCGCTTCCTTGTAATGGACAATATGCAGGCATGACGACTGAAGTCGTCACTACAAACTTGATGTTACCGACTGTCTCAAGGTAGTCCACTTTAATATACCCCTATCTTTGCATTTGATTCTAAACCCTGTAATAACGAAGGATTCCTGACGCCATCCTGATGAATACCCAGCGATTGTGCATACTGAGTTGGCGCTATGCGAAAGGCCTCGTCTCTTTCAAACATATTGGGGATGAGGAACGATTCATCGAGCCGGTGGAAAACCACCTGTCCTTTTTCTCCATAATTAACAATCTGAGCAAGGCGCTTTTTATCAGGATGAATCCCTTCTCTTTTTGAAACAACCTGAAGTACCATACGCGGTCCTGGCGGATAGTAATCCAGGTCGTAATTCATCGATTCCTCAATCTCCATGCATAGACCAAAAAGCGTGTTACCATAACCCGCAATGTGTACTGCATTGGGAAACAGCTCCTCTTTGAATTTTCTCAGTTGTTCCTGTCCCACGGCGACGCCGCCGTAATGAATGCCACGGATGTGCATCCGATGGTCATAATGCATTTCTTCGGCCATCTTTATAAGCAGAGGGGGCGTTGAATAGATGACTTCAATATGCTGCCGTTTTAATATGTCCAACGCTTGTTCAATAATGTGACTGATATATCGCTGGTAGCCGAGTGAGCCTGGAACGAGTTTTTTCACCCATCGGGGGTCCAGATCGATAGAAAATGGATCCATACTTCCCATACTGTTTGCTACCAGGCTGACCGCCTTTCCAATAATATGCGGCCCGCCAGGTCCTGCCCAGAGCCAGTTTGCCCCCTGTGGGAATCCCCTTTGCACGGCGATGTACCGAAACCACTCCACAAAGGCGATATAAAACTCTTTCTTCAAATAAGCCGTTACCTTGGGAAGCCCTGTTGTTCCAGCCGTTTCTCCCAGGATCAAATGTTCCTTATTTTCCAGATACATTTTGGGAATAAAGTATTCCAGTGGGTACCGGCGAAGGTCTTCTTCCTCCATCGGGCCCAAAATATGCAAATCATCAAAAGAAGAAATATCCTTTCGCGCGTTGATTCCCAGCATTTTCTCTTTTTCGAGCCAGTATAGTGAACCAATCGTGGGGTCGAAGTGTATTGATATGATATGTCGCACCCATTCCTCTATAGGCGCACCAAACCATTCAGCATCTTGAAATGCAGCGGTCTTTGAAAACAGACTTACCTGAGAACGCTCTCCCTTCGGGACAAAATCACTACCCCTCATTGAAGTGTAATTGTCAACAGTCATTCCATCATTTAACATGTGATGTTCCTCTTGCTGGTCAAACGACGCCAATTGAACCAAAACATTTAATAGTGCTTTTTCGTCAAGCTGTTGCGAACGTTGCTGACGACATTAAAACGATCAACAATTTCACCATGGATATTTTTGAAGTAAAATGACGCCTTGTTTGGTTCCCCGTCTCTGTTAAAGACGCCAAACAGAACGCCATACGTGGCATGCTGTTTACTTGTATAAATTTTTGCCCACCAGGGGCCGCTGATTTCCTGGGAATAAATACTTGAGCCGCCCAGCCCACTGAAAAATGCAAAGGTCTTGCCTTCCTCAATGTTCAAGGTGTCGGATTGGCTGGCAATGGTTTGTTTTTCAAAATTGCTCATCAAATACGTCCGGCCATAGGAATGATCATGCGCCGTTGCAATGATTGCGCCGCCTTCCCGCGCCTCCTCGTATACGCCCCAGCCGGTCTCATCTTTTTTGCCATCTACCTGCATGAGTCTCATGTTTTCATGCCAGCCGCAAATTCTCCAGATGGATTTATCCGCAGCGAGTTGATTCTTTATATAGGCGCTGTGTTCGGATCCTAATAATCCAGGCGCAGCGAGAATGACGAAGATACCTTTGTATCTGAGTGATGATTTAACCCCAAGGTCTCCGTCCCACGAAATTGCCAATCGTTTGAGTCTGTTTTCCAGATATGCCTGGTAACCATATTTCCCATGCCATTTTTCGACATCATGATTTCCAACACATGCAAAATAGGGGAAATCGGCGCCGAGAATATTATTAATTTGAGATTCCCAAGCAGAAGGTTTATTTGTGTGGTCAAAATCACCCAGATGAATAACAGCCTGAGCGCCCTCTGATTTTATCAGCCGCAAGACCTCTTCGGCGTCCTTCCCCAGTCCCTGATCTCCAATAAAGGCGATCTTGAAATTGGACGGCGTTTCGGAGACCAGGTCTGGTGTATTTGCCCATATCTCACTATAAATACCAATAACAAACAAGAAACCCGCAACAACACATTTCCATCTGACCATTTCTTATGGTCTCCTATAAAAGTTTATTTAACAAAAAATATTCAAAACCTCGGTTTAAACAGCATCAGGCAACTGGGGGATATCAGTAAATCCGATAGAATGGCATTTACTATGGTTATACTCGTTAGCAAGCCAAAATATTGAATTGGTTTGAAACTTGAAAAGGAGAAGACCATAAATCCAAAGGCGGCTGATAGTGAAGTAAACAGGGCGGTTTTCCCTGCCTCGCGCAGTGTGTTGCATAGTGCAGTAGAGTAGTCTCCATTTGCCGGCAGTTCTTTTTTAAAGTTATAAAAAATGTGGATAGTATTATCGACGGAAATTCCCAGTGCAATGCTGGCAATCATGATTGTGGCTGCATCAAGTTTCATCCCTGTAAAACCCATTAAACCAAGTGTAAAGGTAATAGGCAATATGTTGGGAATAACGCTGATGAGTCCAATTTTGACCGATTTCAGGGCGATTGCCGTTGAAATAAATGTCAGAAAGAAGGCTAGGGAAAAGGACTGAATTTCACTCCACAAAATATTATCCTGGACATTAATCAAAAGGGGTACGATCCCCGTAATATGCCATGACAGGGCGGCTGTGTTCAAATGTTCGTGAATATAATCTTTTATAGATTGTATGATGGCCTGGTATCGGTTTGAGCCTATTTGTTTCATACGCACCGAAACCCTCGCATCGGTATATCCCTGAGTATAAAGGCTCTTAACTTGTTTGTTACCATATAACGAGGCAAGTTTTATATATTCATAACATTCTTTTTCTGTATCCGGAAGAGAAAAATATTGAGGTTTATCGTTCATTAAAATCTGATGCGTCTTTTGGACATAATTAGCAACCGATAGAGAGCCGGTAATCTCAGGAATACCGCCGAGGTATTTTTGTAGTGATATAAGGTTGTTTAATATTTCCGGTTTAAGTATTGTAGCGCCGTTTGTTGTTTCTGCAACAATCTCGATGGGCAACAAACCCATGAGGTGTTTTTCGATGTATGCATTATCCCTTGATATATGGCTGTTCTTCGGAAATGATGCCATAATATCAGATTCTATCCGAAGTTTTGATATGCCCCATATAAAGACAATGCCGGAGCCAAGGGCACACAACAGGATAGCGCCCTTGTAGTTTACTGTAAAATGCCCCAGTTTCGAAAAGAAGGAATTCATAGCCTGCTCTCCGTCATGTATTTCCATAAAATTGTTTTTTTTCCCTGGAATGTTTTCTCTGCATCTCTGCTTTCTTAACGGAATGAAGGAAAGCAGGATAGGTATAAGCGTCATGCTGATAAAAAAAGTAAGCACCGTACAGCCAGCCATAAAGAGACCAGTTGTCAGAACAGGGGGAATACTGCTGGTTGCCAGCGACATAAAGCCCACTACCGTTGTAATGGTTGTCATAAGGATAGGAATGCCAACATGGCGTAAGGTATTATAAAGGGCATCCTCAGCGTCCGAAGATAATTTACATTCATGGTAATAATGACTTATAAGATGGATTGCGGTAGAGAGTGCGATGATGAATGTCAGGGGGTGCAGCATGTTTGAAATCATATTCATTGTCTGTCCACACAGCACATAACAGCCCGTTATCCAAATAATACAAACTCCAACAGTCAAGGTGGGAATGAATATCCCGGAGATGCGCCTGAACAAACACCCCAATACAACGATTGCCAACACAAACATAAATGGCGTTAACCTTGCCATGTCTTGCTTTGACATGCGATCGAGTTCAGCATTAATGACAGAAGGCCCCGCAAGATGGTACGTATATTTTTTTCCTTTCGTGGTTGGTGTTTGAGAAGCAGCTTCATAAAGCACACGCCGTACCTCAGATACCAGTTGTTTTCTCGATTCAGGCCCGGCGCTTTTCACCGTTGCTATTAGAGCGGTGATCTTGCCATTTTTCGAGATGATAGTATTTTGATAGTTTGGATCTGTGAGCGCCTGGTGTTTAAAGATATTCAGGAGTGTGCGGTTTTGCTGAGACTGCATCTTTTCTTTTAAAAATGGGGATGTAACAGTATCCCTCAATACATCTGCCAGCGAGGTGACGCTTACGATACCATCCAGTTTCTTCAGTTTTTCTGCTAAGGCGTTAACCGCCTGAAAATGTTCCTTTGTGAATATGTTGGCTGCGCTCATGGCTACGACGAGAAATTCCTCATCGCCAAATTTATTCAGAAACGACCGATAGTAGTCCAGGTCTTTATCATTGCTCGAAAGCCAGATTTCTATGGAATTGTCAGTTCTCATTTTCCGGGCAGAATAAGCCAGGACGGCAGTAATGACAATCACACAAACCAAAATATATATTCTACATGTGATGAGTATCTGAATGTACTTTTTCAAAGTAAATAAACCAAATGTTTCTGTTTAATCGAAGACGATTAAACCAGTAAAACACACCCCTAAACCCCTCTTGATAGGGGGACTTTTACTTTCCCCTCTGAAAAGAGAGGCCGGGGGTGTGTTTCAAACCGGCAAATATTACATTACTACCATCAGTTTTTTTCTAAGGAAACTGCCAGGGGGGTAACGTTCCTCTGGTACATTTGATAAGGCTGGCTATAGGTCGCATAACCATCCCTGGATACCCTCAGGGTGTACTCTCCTGCCTTGACCTTATCCAGGGTGAACCTACCATCTCCATCTGTCATGGATGTATATTTTACTTTACCGTTTTGTAAAAGCTTTATTTCGGCATCAGATACCGCTACTCCGCTAGTGGCGGAAAATTCCTGAGCATTGTACTTAACAATCCATTTCTTGATCTTTCTGTAGTTGCTTATACTCTTGAGATATACCCACATAGTGCCATTCTTATTCAACTTTTGTAATATAAGGGATTTCGGATCGCCAGGTGTGATAAGCCTGGGGGCAGTTACTTCCGCATATGTTGTAAGGGGGGTATCGCTCTTTTGGCCGCCTTTTTTGTGACAGCTTATACATTTTGCATCGAGAATTGATTTTATGTCACTGGTATAACTGATCTCCTGATTTCCCGCAACGGTTTCCGTTACTACACCTGTAAGGTCAAGATCGTGGGCACTGATAAAAACCCTGTCTGCGGCGCCGGCAACGTGGCAATCTTTGGCATTACAGCCCCCGTGCGGGGCTTCACCGGGCATCTTTACCTCACGGCCTTTGTAGGATACAGATATTGTAAAAGGCGGGTTCAACGATGTATTCGTGTAGATATTTCCTAATTGATCAGACGTAATGGTTTCTGTCGTACCATTTGCATCTGTTATCTTAATTTCTGCGCCAGTCCTGACCTGGGTACCTTCTGGATCCTGATAGATTGTTCCGCCAGCGAAAAAATGTTCTTCTCCACCACCATGACACTTACTGTTCAGACAATTTTTTCCTGGGTTATGAGATTCGTCCTCATCTTCATCCTCATTATTTTTACCGTTGTCTGCATTTACATTAACATCGCGACTATGCATAAAAAGGTCGTCATTGATATTCGTTTTCCCTGTACCTGCATAAGAGCCATGCAGAGTATTTATAAAAAAAATTGTCATGCCGCAAAGAAATAGGATCTTGTTCAGATACCTTTTAAAAATTAAGTTTATCATAATTCGATTCTCCTCAATTAACTTTCTATGTAAAGTTTAAAATATTTTGATTCTCTTTTGTCCATCTCCCGCCAAAAGGTTTCAGATATTTTTATGTAAAATCTTGCTCATTACTCTCACCCTCTCTATCTTCGTTGGTATTGTCTTTGTCATCCCGGATGTCCGGATCATCATCTTCTTCGTCATGGCCGTCATCGTCATTATTCCAACGGTAATGGTTACTCACCATATAGCAATAAGAATAATCGGTGTTTTTATTGTCATTGTGTTGAACATGCTTGCTCGAGCAATTGGAAGCAGCTCCGACACTATGAATAAGTTTATACATGGTAAGGATATTTATATCATGCGCAGGCGGGGTTGCTAATAGGCGTACCTGAAAGTTGACCTCTTCATTTACCGGTAAATCATCGACGGAAAGCGTTTCCATGAGAAGAGAACCCACCGTGAATATCACCAGAATCAATGCTGTTAATGACATCCAATGAGTCCATGTAAACGTCCGCTTTACTATGTTTTGCATACCACTCGTCATCCTTTCTCTCACATTACATATAGCCGACCAGAATATTCATCTTCAATGCCAGGAACATATCGCCTTTTATATTGACCATTCCCCTGAAAAATGCCTGTTGGGGCGTTATCTTACGTCTGATAATCGACAGAAATGTGGCGCTGTCCATCGTGAATACACAGGTTGGTTTTTCACAAAATGCTGTTGTTACATCTTTCACAAGGCCATTTTCAACGACGACGTTCCACCTCCCATTTCCACAGTCGGTTATCTCAAATTGAATAACCGCATTGAGCGAGGATATCTTGGGTACCGGAGACAGGTTTACCCTTGCCTTCAGGAGTTGATTAAAGTACTCCACGTGAGTTATGTTTTCCGGAATTTCAGGTCTTTCGTTCATAAGTTAATTTATGTATAGGAATTTCAAACGATCATGTAGTGGCAAGGCACGCCTTGCCACTACGCTGTTATAGAAGTCGCCGAATGCCTAATTTAAAAATGGAGTTCCAGTCCTTCATGTGTCGCAAAGCATGGGAAGACAAGACCGCTTCCTATTTTTCCCCAGTTTGCAGCGATGCCATATTGAATGAAGCGGTTGATGAGTTCCTGGGTAATTAAGGGACATTCAATTCCCGTGCCGATCAGGAGTTTCCTTGTATTCGTTGAATCGAAGTCAGGTTCACCAAACATATACGGTTGAAATGCCTCTGTGCCCTGTAAAAATAACTTTTCAACCATCGTGCGTGGTTGTTTCCTAAATTCGTATGCATCCACTATTTTGGTATGGCTGACACCTGTTGCTACCCCCGTCCACTCTGCAAGTTCTCCAAGCGACGGTGGCGATGGGTTTACGATATGAAAGGTTTTATTTATGCTTTCAGCCTGCCTCGATATCGCAACAATTGCACGAGCAGCATAGTCTATGGGTATTAGATTTATCGTACCGTACTTATCGCCTAAAATCCTCATCGGGGGAAGATGATTCGTGTCGTTCCAACAAATCGGCCGGTTACCCCCGTTGTCCTTGCGCATCGCATAATTTTTAAGACGGTACAGTCCTTTTCCAAACACGTAAATATTATCGTGGTTTTTTGTATATCCGCTCCTGGAATCGCCGACTATAATACTTGGCCGGTAAACAGTCGTGGGGATGTTACATCGCGTGGCAAATATTCCGACAAGTTTTTCTGCGTAAAATTTTGATTTTTCATAGGTATTGTTAAATTCCTGCCCATTGTCCAGTTCTTCTTCAAAGACCATATCACGCCTTTTTCCTGCAACATACGCGGTACTGATGTAATGCAACCGTTTGAGCTTTCCTGCATAACAAAATGAGGCGATATTTTCAGCTCCCGACACATTTGCCCGGGTAAGGGTGTCGAAGGCGTCATTATTAAATTTCGTGGCGGCAGCACAATGGAACACCTCATCAACGGTTTCTGCCAACTGTATATATTCCTTTGTGTCAAGCCCCAAACAGCACTTTGTAATATCACCCTCAATTATTTCGAGACGACTTGAAAGCAAGCCGGATACATACGCCGCCGGGGTATGGTTCGGAAAGATTTCAGAGTACCTTTCATGTGCTGGAGAATTCGTTGTGCCTCTTACTAAGAGTTTTAAGCGAAAACCGGCATTCAAAAGTTCCCTGGTTATGTAACCTCCTAAAAATCCCGTTGCGCCCGTGACGAAGATTGTTTTTTGTCTCATTTTACAACACTATTTACGAATAGTTTGAATGCAATACGTTTAACGAACGATGGTAGTTGTCGCAACATGGATACCCTAAAGCTAAAAATAATTATATTTATATTAAGTCTTAATATTTGCAATGGTTATGGAAGGTAAACTTTTATTTTATTCGGTGGATGATGATGGGGAGTATTTGGTTTTTTTGTAATAATTACAAAGAAAACTTGTAACAGTTACAAAGAAATTTCAAACAGAGACATTTTCTTTGTTCGTAATGAAAAAATGTCAATATTTATTATTTAAGGTGCGACCGTATGCCGTGTATAACGTAAGACTTGTAAGAGATTTTTATGCCCGATGGGGGGAATGCCCGTTGGAAAGGCTGAATTTTCCGGTGTGGTGTTATTTACCGCGCCGACAGGAAGATTTTAGTTTGATACGAAAAAGATCAACGTATCATGAAAATCGGCATTTATAGAATAAGAGCCTTGTTCGTGAACAAGGCTCTTATCATGCAAATGGCGAGGCCGACGGGACTCGAACCCGCAACATCCAGATCGACAGTCTGGTACTCTAACCAATTGAGCTACGGCCCCAGAATTTTTTCTTTAATACAAATAATCCATGAACACTTATCTGTTCAAGGATAAATTAAACTCACATTGAACAATGGTGGGCGATATAGGACTCGAACCTATGACCCCTTGCTTGTAAGGCAAGTGCTCTAGCCAATTGAGCTAATCGCCCATAAAGATTTAAAATTATATCATCTCGTTTTTTATGAGTCAACAGAATTTTAACGTTTCCAGGTAATAGGCAAAAATATGAGTATTAAGCCATAAATTTCTAATCTGCCAAGGAGCATACAAAAACTCAGTACCCACTTGCCTGCATACGCAACATCTGCAAAATTAGCCATCGGACCGACCTTTGCCAGGCCCGGCCCGCAGTTTGCCATGCATGTTGCCACAGCGGAAAAGGCGGTGATAATATCAATATCTAAAGCCATCAATGCGAGAGAACATACACCAAAGAAGCCTAAATATACGACAAAAAACACGGAACTTTCTGTAATTATTTCTTCATTTACAGATTCGCCATTCAGCTTGACATGCTTTACCATGCGAGGTCTTAATATCTTGCCAAACTCACGCATGCTTGATTTTAGCAACAGTAATATCCTTACACATTTGATAGCGCCTCCGGTCGACCCTGCGCATGCGCCAATAAACATGAGCAAAACCAGCAGGAACCGGCAGGAATTAGGCCACAAATCAAAATCAGCGCTGGCATGCCCTGTTGTTGATGATGCTGTTATTACCTGGAAAAAGGCATATCGAAAACAATTTCCTAAATCATTATACGAAACACCTTTTATTCCACCCGTAAATAGTTCCGGATGGCTAAAATACAGGGTTAACGCGGTATATACAATTGCCATCAAGATCAAACCCGCAAAAAATTTGAATTCCGAGTTTCTCTGTATTTTTTTGAATTCTTTTCGAAAGCACTGATAATAAAGCGAGAAATTACAGCCGCAAATAAACATGAAAGTAGCGACCACAATTTCCATGTAGAGGCTGTTATAGTATGCAATACTTGTATTTTTTGTTGAAAAACCGGCGGTTGATACCGTACTGAAGCAATGGCATATTGCATCAAAAATTGGCATACCTCCACAAAAGAGCATGAGTATCATAGAGGCCGTTAGAATAAGATATATAATCCAGAGGAGTTTTGCTGTCTCACCAATCCTGGGTTTCAATCTATCCGCCGTAGGACCACTCACCTCTGCGCTAAAAAGCTGATAACCACTGATACCCATTGCGGGAAGCAGCGCAACAAAGATGACGATAATTCCCATACCTCCCAACCACGCCGTAAACGCCCGCCAGAAAAGGATGCTGCGCGGCAGCACCTCGACGTCTTTGAAAATTGAAGACCCGGTTGTGGTAAAACCACTGGTTGTTTCAAAGATTGCATCACAGTAGGTGGTACATACGCCGGAAAACCAATAAGGAAGGGCGCCCAGAAAGATACAGATAACCCAACTGAACGTCACAATAGCAATACTGTCCCGAATGGCAAGGTCGCGTTCCCCCTTCCTTAAAAATGCCTTACTTAAACCACCCAGAATGCCGGTAATGATAATTGTGTAAATGAACCCCCACATGGCAAAATCGTCCTTATAATAAGCGGCCACGCCAAGGGGAACAAGGAGGATACCTGCCAGCATGAGCACAAGATTACCAACGGTATACAAGACAAGAAGGATATTCATATAATCTGTGGATACAATTTAATAAATACTGTTAGAGTCATTATGGTGATATGCACGCGAGGACTGTTCAAATCTTTTTGAAACCAAAAAGGGACTGAACCTTTTCGATGGCATTCGGAAGGGCAAAGACTATAACACTCTCACCGGGATAGACAACTGTACTTCCTGTCGGTATCTGCATCATTCCATCACGTACAATGGAGCCAAGAATAGAACCGGGAGGAAAGGAGATGTCCCTGAGTGGTTTATTGACTATTTTTGAATTTTCCTCTGCTATTAATTCCATAGCCTCGGCTTCGCTATTTTGAAATTTTACAACCGACAGAGTGCGTCCGCGCCGAATATGTTGCAGAATAGAACCCACAGTAATCAGCCTCGGATTGATTACAATATCCATACCGAGTGAATTAATAATGGGCACAAACGCAGGGTCTACAGCAAGGACAATTGCTTTCTTTGTGCCAAGCCTCTTTGCCAACAGAGAAGAAAGGATATTGGACTGCTCATTTTCTGACATAGCAACAAAAAAGTCCGCAATATCAATAGATGCTTCTTTCAGAAGATCAATATCAAGGGCGCTTCCCTGAAGCACGACCGTTTTATCAAGAACAGTTGCAGCTTGTTGTGTTTTTTCTCTATCAGGCTCAATTATCGTAACACCGACCTTTTGTTCTTCCAGTTTCTTTGCAAGTTCAAGACTCGCACGGTTGACGCCATAAAGAATAACCTTTTCCACCTCATCCGCCCGTCGGTTAACCATCGGAAGAAAATAAGGCAACGCCCCCCTCGCTACGAGTACGAAAATATTATCGTGAGGCATTAATTTGGTTTCTCCCGTCGGAATAACCATCTCTTCGCTGCGCTGGATGGCAACAATAAGAAAAGAATCGGATGCCCCGACCTCCTTGAGTTCCGAAAGTTTTTTTCCAACGATAGGCGCATCGGCAGGCACGTTAAAACCCCTTAAGAGTATATCCCCCTCAGTAAAATCAGCCACATAAATAGCTCCGGGAGTGCCTATTATATTAAGGATAGAGTTAATGGTAATTGTTTCTGGATTTACCACATGATCAATGTGGAATCCATTCTGATGCAAGACCGCCAGATCACCAGAAAACTCCGGATTTCTTAGCCTGGCAATCTTGGTTTTTACGTTATAACTATGAGAGAGCATACATACCACTATATTAATCTCGTCACTATTCGTAACTGCCAGTACGAGATCGGCTTTTTTTATTCCGGCCTCTTGGAGTACAGAAGGCGAGCTTGCGCTTCCTGACACAACGAAGACATCCAATTTTTCAGCAATCCGCCGTACGAGTTCCATATCTCTTTCGACTACAGAGATATCGTGTCCTTCTTTTGATAACTGTTTTGCCAAATTAAATCCCACTGCGCCCGCACCGACAATAACAATTTTCATGCCCTTTATAAATCCCTCACCTGTAATTATTTTTTATCATCAATGCCTGCAGTATGATCCAATTCTGCATTATGGCTTACCGCTTTTGGGTTAGTTAATTCTGCCAGGCATCGTTCGTATAATCTCTGAAAACCCTGTTTGAATTCTTCTCCACCGAAATTAGGATCTTCTGTCCTGAAACTATCGAGAAGACTTTTCACATTTTCACACTTTCCCTGTTCAAACAGAGCATTGGCAATATCCAAACGACTTTGCCAGCATATTGGGCCATTTTGAGGCGTCTCTCTCATCCAATTTATACACCATTCCAGGGCATGGTCATATTGTTTCATCTCTTTTAGGCACTGAATGAGTTCAGTCTTTATTGTATTGTCGCTCGAAAACCGCTTTACCAGTTCCTCATAAAGAACTATTGCCTTTTGCCAATCTTTGAGGGCAAAGAGCGTCTTTGCCAGTTTTACCCTTGTCTGCGCAATCTTTTCCTGGAGTTCCGGCTGTTTTGAATATTCCGAAAGCTGCCTCTCAAAAACTATCTCTGCCCTTTCATAGTCCTTATTGGTATAAAAGATATTCGCTACGGTATCCATAATATCAAAATCTGCAAGCTTGATATTAACCAGGGATTCTGCGGCTTGCTCTGCCACCCGCTTATCCACATCCTGAAGCGCCTTTATCAATGCTTCTACAGATTTTTGATTTCCCATTTGCCTTAATGCTGTCACCGCAGATTCACGAACCCGCGCGCTGGTATCAGAAAGGAGTTTTACAAGGGAATCAACGCTCGACAGGTCGCCAATTTTTCCCAAACTATCAGCAGCATACCAGCGTACACGCTCCTGCTCGTCATTCAGGGCTGCGATCAGAGGCACAACAGAACGGTTATCACGAATTTTCCCAAGCGCAGCCGCCGTACACTCTCTTATTTGTGATTCCTTATGGGTTAATAAACTGACCAGGGATTCCACTGCACGTGAATCCCCAATTTGACCAAGCGATTCTATAATTGCACACACAATAGACAAATTGGTATTATTTTGTAGCGATGAGATAAGAGACTCTTCCGCCTCAGATTTTCCCAGCTTACCCAGCGCCCTGGCAGCCTTCTCTCTCACGATAAGACTTTCATCGTCAAGAGTACCGATCAACGGTCTGATTGCCCTCTCATCACCTATCTCGCCAAGGGTCTGAACCACTTCAATCCGTACCTCCTCCCGTTCATCCGAAATTGCACTGATTAAGACATCAACGATAGCGGGGTCTTTCATCTTTGCTAATTCTTTTGCAGCAAATATTCTTACATCTGGATATTCACTCTTCATGGCTTCGATGAATGGCTTTGGATCCGTCTTGTCCGTCCAAATTTCAAGGAGTTTGATAGATTTTTGCGCTAATTCAAGTTTTAATTGTTCGTTTTTTACCTCTAATTGTTTAGTATTTTCTTCCTCTTTTAATACAATATCTTCAAGCCACTGTTCGCGTGTCTTTGCTTTGTTGCGAATCCACCACTCCTTCCACCATGCAGAATCATTGCCGTTCTTCTGTTTTGTAATCTTTTCTAATGATTTCATGGCAACTTCTCTTACCCCCCGGTCGTCTATCGCAAGAATTTTAATCAGGGAGTCAACAACCTCCCTCTCATTGGTATTACCCATAGCCTTTGCCAATAACATTTTAGAGTTAAGAGACCGCTTGGGTTCCAATACCGACTCCGATATCTTCTTGAGAGCTGTTGTTGTTCGCAACATTCCTAATGCCCCCGCAGCGGCATTCTGTATTGGAACCGAGTCATTATCGAGCAAATCAATTAAAACATTTGTTGCGCGGTCGTCCCTTGCAAATCCAAACGCTTTTATAACTGAAATCCTGACGTCTTCCCGCTCCCTGTCATTCTTGAGTATAGTTATAAGGGGTTCCTGGGCTTCCAGGAGATTTAATCCCAGTAAAGAAACTGCTGCAGAACTCCGTATTGCGGAGTCAAAGGAATGAAGTTGTTCTGTCCATTCATCTACTTTACGACGAAATTCTGCATCTGGCTTCGGTTCCACCTTTTCAATCACAATTTTTCCACGGATAGATGAACACCCTATCATACCGGAAAAACCTGCTGAAAGAAGGAGCGACAGGCACAGCGTTATTTTAATGTGATTTTGCATAAATAGCATAATATATAATTTATTTGTACGCCCAAAACATTCACTTACCAGTAATAGTTGTATGAAATTAAGAAAGTATGTGGCGAGAGTGTTATATTGTTATATAGTTGGGATATAAATGTTAGCAAATTCTCTTTCACAGGTCAATATAAAAGATGATTCAATAATTCGTTAAACTCTTCAAATGAATTTTTCTTCAAAGACTTTCTCTATTAAATGTTGAACACTGTCAATAAAATTGCTATGATTTCCAATTATTTTTGTTATCTGGTTAGTTTTGTATGCCTGAGGAGAATTATTAAATGCGGGGAAAACTGATTGTTATTACCGGTATTGATGGCAGTGGAAAGACGGTGCAAACAAAGCTTCTTTGTGCGCATTTATTAAAAGAAGGGTACCCGGCAGTTGTTACTGATTTTCCTCAGTATGGTAAAACTTTTTTTGCGGACATGGTTACCAGATACCTTACGGGTGAATTTGGAAGTGCAAACACAGTTAGTCCATATCTTGCTGCGCTTCTCTATGCAGGCGACCGATGGGAATGTAAGGAGCAAATTGAAACATGGCTCAACGAAGGGAAGATTATTGTCTCAAACCGTTATGTATGTGATAACAAGGCCCATCAGGGAGGAAAACTGAGTTCTTCCCGGGAGAGAGAAAAGTTCTTTCCGTGGTTAGATACGTTAGAACACCATATCTTCCGCATCCCCCGCTCAGATCTGAACATTTTATTATATGTACCGGCAGATATCGCCTACAAACTTATCGAAAGAAAGGAGCAACGGGCATATCTCGGCGCCGAAAAAAAGGATATTCACGAAAAGGACATAAGCCACCTAAAAAACTCGCAACAAACTTTTTTGGATATTGCAAAGAAGGAAAAAGGCTGGGTGATTATCAATTGCACACAAAACAACGCATTGCTGCCAGAACAGGTAATCGCTGGTAAGGTGTGGGAAGCAATTCAAAATATCATCGGGTGAAAGAGTACTATCTATTTCACCTGTTTTGTCTTTAATTACGCCTTACTTCTTTTGACATTTTTGAGTTATTTATCATAGCTTACACATTGCTTGCCGTGTAAATTGTCACGGAGTTTCAACAACAACCGTTTTGCAAGAAGCGATTTGTAAACTTCACACTCCACAAAATTCATGATGCAATATTTTATTGTTCCCTCCACAAAAATACTGTCTATTTCCTCAACGCAGTAACAATCATTTCCTGGTTTCCTCATAAACGGACACCGTCTTTTTAAAGAATTTCGTATGTTTCTTCTCATTGTACACCGCCTTATCTTTTCAAAAGGTTAATGAATTATTGACCGGTAAACAACCCCCTCCCCAGGATGGGAAGGTTCGGGGGGAAGGAGAGGGGGTGTTTGACCTGCAGACAATTACAGTCTACACCTTATAGTATTACTCTGTAAAAACTTCTTTTTTTTGTAAGTTTTTCGGTCACATGTACTTCTTATCGGGAGGTGAAGTTTGTTTATGAGGGAAAGATTGCTTCGCTCCGCTCGCAATGACAACGTGCTGTGTACCATCAAAGAGCATAGTAAGTGTTATTGCGAGGGTCTTTTCCGAAGCAATCTCCCCTTTTCATAAAGAAGAATTGGTTGCGGCGTAGTTGCGCTATGTTTATCTGCCCCTTATGCACGAACACGACTTGTATATTTCACATTCATGGAAATTTCTACCACAGTAATAAAGTATTCCATTCACACTTCCACTATCCAATTTTACACAGTAACACTGGTCAGTTGGTGGTTTTTTTAAGTAAGGACATAGCCTCATTGCAGAATTCACATTCATTTCTTCTTCCATTATCGTCACCATGGCAATCACTCGTTATTTATTTATCTTACGGACAACGGAACGTTTGCCAGGCTGAAGCTTCGAGCCTGTTCAATAAATTGTCTCCCAAGATCAATAGCCGCCTCATATTCAGACTTTTTAAAACACTTCTGGCATTCAACATAATTATCATTTTGTCGTAAATTAGGTAATACACCGCTTTTATCTACACACATCCCCGTCTCTTGCGATTGTTTAATGACCTGAAAATTGCTGGTAAATATTTTGAATTTTTCCACATTGCCACAGTATGAACATACAAAGAATTTATTTGTTCTCATTTTTCCCTTATCTCCCATTATCAATATCTATCCATAAAACTTCCGCATATTTTATTTATGACAATTGTAGTCCTACTTTATGAAGTAATGTTTGACTTTCCTTCATTTTTCTATAAATAGATGACCATGACCTTTTCGCATAGACAACCGGTATCCTCCGGTTAAAGGCAAATTTTTTTATTTTATTCGCAAGGTTATGATTTACATAATCGTACAGCACAATGATAAAATCAACGCTTTCCGGAACGTCCCCGTTAATTTTCTGGCCGCTTCGCCCCGGAACATGGCGAATATAATCGACCCCTAATTTATCAAGCTCCCTTGGAATGTTTCCGAGATGATCTCCCCCTACAATGAGTACAAACATTTTTCATTATCCTTTTTCACAGAAAACCTTGCTGTACAGTTCGGATCACACCCTCAACAAAACATCCTCGAATAATCTTAAATTTGAGTGCGATCCCTCCTCAAATTTAAATCCCTTTTCGCCAAACACCGTCAGGCATGCATGTACAACGTTGAAATCGTATAATATACCACGCTTTTGCGAAATTTCTTCCAGAGCCCCTTTCAAACTATACTCTGCTCTATAAGGCCTGGAAAAAGACATCGCATCTACAACATCCGCAACACCGAGAATTTTTGATTCCAAAAGAATATCATTACCCGACAAACCTAAAGGATACCCGGAACCGTCAATCCTTTCGTGATGCTGAAAAACAACATGGGCAACCGGGAAGGGAAATCCCACTTCCTTTAATAAATCATACCCCACGCGTGAATGATTTTTCACCATACTTAACTCGTGTTCTGTGAGTTGGTCGGATTTATACAACACCTCAGTTGGTATCGATACTTTACCAATATCATGGAGTGCAGCAGCAATTGAAATTCCTTCAATCCTATCCTTTGAAAGCCCCATCTCTTCCGCTATGTTACGGGCAAGCTGAGAAACACGCCTTTGATGGCCGACGCTATAGCTATCTTTTGATTCAATTGTCAGTGCTGCAACCTGCATAACCCCTCTCAACGACTTTTGCAGCTTTATCACGCTGCGCTTATACTCTCGCTCAAGTCGTTTCCGGTTATTGACCTCTTCCATTAACTCTTCATTCATTTCCCTCAATTTTGCCGAGTGGTCAATTACCCGCTTTTCCAAAGACCTGTTGAGTTCAACCAACCCTTCTTCGACTTGCTTACGAACGGTTATATCCCTGGCTATACCCATAACCCCTATTATGGCTCCCTTTTCATCCCGCAAGGGAAAATTTTTGTATTCACATACCACACCCGTGGTTTTAAAATAAAGCTCGCATTGAGAGCTTTCCCCCTGTAATGTCTTTTTATACACGACATTTGCCCTCTCCAGATTCTCACCGTCAAAAAGGGGAGTAAATGGTTTCCCATAAAATTCTTCAGGCCTCTGCCCCGTAAACTTTTCAAATATTTTATTTACAAACAAAATATTTCCACTTGTGTCGTAAACATAGGTCAGGTCGGTTACCTCCGAAAACATTAACCTCATCAACTCATCATCCATAAACTTGTAAATAATTTTTGACATTTCCACCTCAACATCCCTCCGCACGCATAGACAAATACTTATCCCAGAAGAAGACTTTCTCTTTTATAAAGAATCATAAGAAAGCAATCAGAATAACGGAAATCAAAGCGCTGATAATTAAACACGCATCCATTTTGCCACCTCCTTTCTTCGTCACTAAAAGGTTTAATGTAAAACCATTTGACGATAAAGAACAAAACGAATGCCATGTTGGCAAGAATAGTCTGAAATAACTCATATTTATTTTTCAGAACTTAAAATAGCGGGAAAAGAATGAATCACGTATTTTTTTTAATAGGTAAGTATCATCATAGCAATGACTTAAATTAAATATTGTGTGGATTACAGATATGGACTTTTCTAATTTTAATTCTGGTTATCACTAAAAAATACTTGCAGGGTATAATTAAAAAACCAAATTTACGTTTTATACTAAATGGAAAAGTGTAACATGTTACATATATGTCGAATTACACATATGTAACATGTTACACTTTTAAGGATTAAATAAAAAAGAGGATAGACTTTTGTTCTATCCTCTTTTTTGTGCGAATTTTACATGGATTCCTATTTATTTTTGTTGCAATTTCCAATCATTCCCGGCAACATCCCAATCTTCCAAATCTATTTTATTACTATGTTGTATACCGCCACGAAACCACTTTCCCTTTGTTCTGCTGGAATTTTCATTATCGCTTCTTACCATTCTAAAACTGTTACTCCCGCGGATGCCGCCACGGAACCACGGTCCCTTTGCCGGCATTTTACTTGTTTCAACCTCTGTTACTTTGCCCGTATATTTCAAACCACCGCGATACGATGTCCCGTTCATTGATTTTTTTGTTGCCATTTCGGAAACCCCATCAGAAGATTGACAAATTTCCGGTTGACTTACAAAGAGAAGCCCAAAAATCAATACACATGAATAAATCGCCCCTACTATTCCATGTACAAAGTTTATCTTACCCATAATTACACCTCCTTTATAAAATTTTAAACACCCTCAAAACCCTAAAAATACTGAATCTTTTACCTGTCGATTAACTTAATTATCATTCATACCCAAACTCCTTTCTGGTATATTAAGTTACGTGTTTTTTTGTTATTCACTTTATCCTTTTCTTGTTTTTTATAAAAACAAACGATATACCAGAAAGAAAATAACGTTCATTATTTTGCTTACAAACTGATTATTTTTGGTTTAAAAATACCTTGCTTTTCCTTGTATTTATAAGGAAAAGAAGACACTTTAATAAAACTCAAATATTTATAAAAAATAAAACAACATTCAAGAATATGGTATTATCGAACTATTCAGTGAGGATAAATAATATGTAACATGTTACACACGTGTATCAGGACGAAAATGTAACGTTACACCTGGCAAAACGAGGAAATTAAAGGAGTGGGAGGGAATACACCGGACGGTTAATTACGTGTCAATATCGTGTGTCTTGATTTTGTATTCATCAATCTTTCGGTATATGGTTTGTCTGCTTATACCTAAGAGACGTGCTGCCCTGGCCTTATTCCATGCAGTCTTTTCGAGCGCCTGGACAATTACCTCTGGTTCATTAAGTCTCAAATCTCCGGGAGCAAAGTCATGGGTATTTATAAAGTCCCGCATATCAATGGGCAGGTGTTCAAGGGTAATCGTGTTCTGATGACAGAGAATACAGGCATGTTCCAGGGTATGCTCAAGCTCCCGAATATTACCGGGCCACGGATAGTCCATGAATATTTTCTGCACATCAGAAGAAATCGCTATAATTTCTTTATTTAACTTTTTATTGAGTTTATTCAAAAAGTGTCTTATCAGGAGGGGGATATCTTCACGTCTTTCAGACAATGACGGTAATTTTATTTCAACTACCTTGAGCCGATAATAGAGATCTTCCCGAAACTCACCGCGCAGTACTTTTTTCTGGAGGTCCTGATTGGTAGCAGCAATCATCCTGACATCAACCCTAACCGGCGTAGAATTTCCAACCCGCTCAAATTCTTTTTCCTGTAACACCCTCAATAACTGCAATTGCACCTTCGGCGATATGTCTCCGATTTCATCCAAAAACAGGGTGCCTCCATTTGCCTTTTCTATCCTGCCCATCCTTTCATGTGTAGCTCCTGTAAAGGCGCCCTTCACATGTCCAAAAAGTTCGCTTTCAAGCAGATTCTCTGACAGGGCGGAGCAATTTACCTTTACCAGTGGTTTATTCCTGCGTTCCCCCTTGTAATGTAATGCCTCGGCAACCATTTCCTTGCCCGTACCGCTTTCACCGGTAATCAGAACGGTTGTCTGTACATCGGCCAGGTCTTCAATGAGCGAGTAAAGCATCTGCATCTTTTCGCTTTTTCCAACAATGTTATGGAATTGCTGGCGCTCTTTCATATCCTGTTCAAGACAGGCCAGGCGTGTTTCATCCCTTACCACAAGGACTGCGCCTCCAGGCAAGCCTTTGTCATTGAGAAATGGATATGTACAAATATTGACCACTTGCGCCGGACAGGTATTCTTATGACATTCAAGCCGGTATATTTCCACAGATTCTTTTTTCCGGATAGTTTCAGTCAGAACCTCGATACACTTCCCTTCGCAGTGTTTCGCTAAAGAATTAAACGGTTTACCGATATCCTCCCGTGTCAGTTCACAGATACCCTTCGATGCATCGTTCATTTCAATAATTACCAATTCCTTGTCGACCGTGATGATTGCATCCTTTACACTTCTGAAAATTGCCTCAAGGTTCAGGCGATACTTCTCCTTTTCATCCAATATTGTCTTATGACGCAACGCCATTTTTGCAACGCGTAACAGCGTATCCTTCAAAACCGGTTTTTGGATATAATCATAAGCGCCAAGACGTACGGCATCCAAAGCGGTCTCGATACTCGGATTACCCGTAATCATAACAACGGGGGAATAAAGATTTCTTTTTTTGACCTCTCTTAAGAAGTCAATCCCTGTTTTACCGTCTTTTAAGAGAATGTCGACAAATATCAGATCAAAATTTGATTTATCAAGCGTTGTTTCAGCCTCATAATAATTACTAGCGGTAATTACCTCGTATCCCGCGCCCAAAAGAAAGCTTTCCAGTGTAAATCTGATATTTTCTTCGTCATCAATTACCAATATACGTGTCTTCATCCGTCACCCTTTGATATTATAAATTAGGTATTCGGCGACTGGTAGGCGCCGTCTCCCGACGGCGATGAATATCCCCACTGGCAAGCAAGCTCCGTTCGCCACCAGGAGTTGGCTCCTATCAAAAACATGGAAATCCCTTAACATAAATTCAGACGATCAAAAGGAATGCCAATATCTACAACAAAATAATTATTAATAAATATTTCAGTATCCATAAACAGCCGAAGGCCACATCAAGCCGTTCAAACAGTTCAAACAGTTCAAACGGTTCAAACGGTTCAAACGGCTTAAACGGTTTGAACGGTTTGAACGGTTTAAACGGTTTAATCCATGCCAACGATCTTAGGATAAACCATCCGCATTACGACTTGTATTGAAATTCCCATACCTTAAAGTAATTCTTACAGAGTCTTAGACGCGGGAAGCGTCACGGATACTTGAGCAAATTCTCCCTCTACGCTATCAATGGTAATCTTGCCACCATGTTCCACAATAATACCATGGCTAATACTAAGACCCAATCCTGTGCCCCTTCCTCTTGGTTTCATGGTAAAAAAGGGGTCCATTACTTTGCCTATCATATTTGATGGTATTCCCATCCCGTGATCATAGAATGTGATTTTTACATACCTGCTATTATCCATGATTGTTTCTTTACCTGAAATCTCAAGTATCTTATTCTCGTGGTTACCGGTATATTTCTGATTCAATGCATACCGTGCATTGCTTATGAGATTCAGGAAGACCTGTTGAATTTGTTGGTGATGCACGAACACCTTTGGCAATGTTCGGGGAATATTCAACCTTAACTTAATGCCCTCTTTTTCTAATTGCGTCTCTGCCATGATAAGGGTATCAGACAGTATTTCATGAATAGATACATTGTTCTTCTCCTTGCTTCCATGCGGCCTGGAAAAACAAAGGAGATTATTCACAATGTCTGCTATTCGTTTACCTTCTTTAATAATCCTGTTTGCAATGTCTTTGTCTTTGCTCCCATCACTACTCCCGTCCGACAATATCTGTGCACAATTAATAACCCCTGTTATTGGATTGTTGATCTCATGCGCAACACCAGCAGCCAGCTCCCCAAGAGATGCCAGATGCCTGGTACGAACAGCCTCCATCTGTAAAGCGATTTTTTCTGTTACATCCCAGAAGACACCCAGGATACCAATAATCCCGCCTTTTTCATCTTTCATGGGTGTTTTGATGGTATGGATGATACATTCGCGCCCATCCATAATGTATTTTTCTTCCATGTCCTCTGTATTCCCTGATTCCATAATCCGTTTGTCATCGGCCCTGTATTTTTCGGCCAGCACTTTTGGAAAAAAGTCAAAGTCTGTCTTTCCAATGATATCGTCAGGTTTGATTTTTAGATCTTTGGCATAATTTTCATTGCACGATACATACACCGAATTTTTATCCTTATAGAATACCTTTTGCGGGAGATTTTCGAGTAATGTCCTTTGCTTATCTTCGCTCAATTGTAAGTCACGGTACAACAACATATTAGTAAGCGCATCAGCAACCTTATAGGAAATATCTCTACATAATCTTTTTTCATCATCCGTCCACTCACGGACATGATCACATTGGAGTAACCCTAACATCCAGGGATTACCAATACTGGGATGAACAGCAATCATCATAAGCGACTGTACCGATAACATACCTTTCAAGAATTCGATATATGCATTATCTACATTCTCCGTTATATTGAATATAAGCGGTTCTTTGGAGTTCAATAATACCTGAATATCTTCCCGGACATCCCCCATTGCTTCTGGAAATTTTGCCAATTCGTTATGGGAAATGTGAGACCCATCACCCTCCGACTCAAATTGTAACACCATAGACCGAACAGCAGGAGCACACGGATAACTCATAAAGACGTGATCACATTTAAATATTGTACGGATTGTATCAACAACATTCTTCACCATGAGAGAGATATCCATAGTCTGGCTAATTACGGTGGAAATCTTATTCATACTCTCAAAATAGTGAAGATTAGTCACCCGAATTTGTTCTGCGTGCTTACGGTCAATACCCATCGCAATAATATCCGAAGCTGACGCAAGCGCCCTTATCACAAAATCATTCAGTGGTTTGCGTGAAAACATGGCAACGACCCCAACCAGGCGGTCGCTGGTAATCAGGGGATAACCTGCAAACGAAACTATCTTCTCACGTCGCGCCCACTCTGAATCACTGATATAGGGGTCATCATTGATCGAATTCGTTAAATATGCCTGCCGTTCAAAGGCAATACGGCCGATCTTAAGTTTACCAACAGGAACACGGCTATGGATGCCGTTAATGTGGGTATACATACCTGCGCTTGCCTGTAATTCCAGCATATTTTCCATTTCGTTGAGTGTCCAGATACGGGCAAACGCTGCATCCAAATGTTCGACGACTGCCTCTGCACAATGGCTTAACATATCTTGCAACGTCTCATCACGGCCAAAGGCAATGCTCACATCCCTGACAAATGACATCAGGCGCACTCGTTCTGCCATGACCTGCATGCGCTTCTGGTCAGTAATATCATTCCCAAAGGCAATTCCGCCTATAAGTTTACCGCGATCCCTTACGTCGCTGATCTGCCATGAAACATATCGGGTGTTTCCTGATTTTGTTATAATTGGATTCTCATACGGTTTATTAAATTGTCCGATATTCCTTCGTTTTACAAATTCATCCCAAATATAAGGGTATTTATCTCTTGGCGTGAGGATATCAAAACAATTTTTCCCTATAATTTCTTCTTTCTTGTAACCTGTAATTTTTTCGGCGGTCTGGTTAAATACGTTAACATTGCCTGCCGTATCTAATCCAATAACCATCACATTGGCTGTTTCAATGAGGTTTTCCGCATATTCTTTTGCTTGCTTGAGTTCGTCCATCATCCGCTTACGTTCGGTAATATCTCTCGCAGTGCCAATAACTCCAATGATATTCCCATTCTCATCCCTTAAGGGTAAATTTTTATATTCACACAGGACGCCCGTATCTTTGAAATAAACCTCGTAGAGGGGACTTTCCCCTTTTAATGTTCTGGTATAGGCATCCATGCCTTTTTTAAGATTCTCTTCGTCGAAAAGCGGCGCAAATGGTTTCCCCTGGAATTCCTCCCGCTTGTGCCCGGTAAGTTTTTCAAACATATGGTTTACAAATAATATATTCCCCTTGGTATCGCAGATGTAAGGAAGATCGTCTATCTCAGAAATAAGTATTTCATACTTTTTTAATTCACCCCGCGCCTTTTTATGTTCAGCAATTTCTTCCGCAAGAAGTTTGTTCGCCATAAGAAGTTCTGCGGTACGTTCTTTAACGCGTATCTCCAGTTGATCACGGGCATTTCTCAACATCTCCACCTTGTGTCTGTGTTCTAATGCATTGGAAAATATTTCACCCACCATCTTGAAGAGGGTAATATCCTGTTCTATCCAGGTTTTTTCTTCCCACACTGAATCCAGTCCTAAAAATCCAACAGGATATCCACCGTAGGCCATGGGGACAATGACGAGCGATTTAATCTCATGTGCTTGCAATATTTCTTTTTCTGTATTTGCGAATTCAGGCAATTCAGACACCCGTGGGATATAAATGGTTTCAAGTTTTTCCAACTTCTCGGCAGGCCATGGAAAATACTCAACAGGAACTTCTTTAAGATTTTCAATTTGCGGCTCAATTCCATCGGCGCACCATTCGTGGGTATTCCTTATTGTCTTTTTATCTTCAGAAAACAAAAAGATATAACCACGGTCAATACCGGTAAATTCACCAATGAGTTGTAATGCACGGTTTATTCCCGCATCAACCTCATCAGCGGCCAGATTGATGAAGTTTGTTGATATAGTTGCCACAAGTTCTTCCATTCTCACCCACCGATGGAGCAAATCCTCTGCACACTTACGTTCTGCAATTTCGCCTTTGAGCTCAGCGTACGATTTTCCGAGTGCCCTTGTCATTTTATTAAAGTTCATGGACAACTGCCCAATCTCGTCACGGGAATAAACATCGACTGTGCGGTCGAGATTTCCTGAAGCAATATCCACGGTAACATCTGCCAGCCGTTTTAGTGGAAATACCAGATATTTCGTAAGGAAGAGGACAATGCCTATCCCGCCTACAACAATGCCAATACCCATAGGAATAATACTATACAGAATAATCTTTTTAATCTTTTCGTTAAGCCTGTATGTGGACAAACCAATCTGCGCATAACCCAGAATCCTTGGTTTCACCTCCGGAGAACATTCACCAAAAACCTGTGCGGCAAGCGACTCTTCAGAAAATGTTAGTTTTTCAAAGATTGGCATAAAAAAGTCATAAAAGACTTCACCTGAATCCGCAACGACACGATTGACAATGGGAACATCGGTATTCTTAAAGTCACGATTGGTGGGAATTACGGGTATTTGAATGTTTGTTTGGGGGAATTTTTCTCCAACGAGGGTTGTTTGCCCATCTGATATCCTCCAATAACCAATCTGCTTCTCCCTGTCTAAAAGTTCTATTCGTTTAAGAGGAATACCCAAAAATGCGGGTTGTGTATATTTCAGCGCATGCCTTACTTCGTTATCCTGGGAAAGCAACATCACCAGAGATATACCCATTTCTTCAAGTCTTTCCTTCTGCTGATTTTTTGCATGAATAAGCAGATAAACACTGCTCATAGCGCTAATCGCTATGAGCAGCAAATTCATGAAAATAATCAGTTTTGTTCGGATACCAACCATAGTGTATTACCGTATAAAATCCTCTTGTTTGTAGCCAATAACATTACTCGCTGACTTTTAGCTTTTCATTCTATCAAATTAAAAGAATATTGTCTGTGACGTACGTCACATTTTAAAAAAAATTTTATTATGGGAATAACATGACATCAGGACGAGATTGAAATGGCATCAAATTTACCTCAATGCTCTTCGCTGTTTGCGTATTAAAAGCCAACTTCAACCTTTCAGGTTTTTTAACTCCCAAAGAAATGCACTCGGGATTATTAAGTAAAATCCGGGCAATCTGGGATGCCTGCAAGCCGGTGTAAGCATAATCCGGGGAGATAGAGAAGAGCGCGCCTGCTTTTACTATTGCACCTGAGCTGCCAAATGTCGGCAGCCGTTTTGTTGAAGTCATTTTAAAGATCGTATTCAGAGAATTTCTCGTAACCACCACATAGTCAGGTATTATCCACAGGGCATCGATTTTATCGATAATTTTTTCCAGAGCAGGCGTGATTTCATTTGTCAGAGCAACCTCTGCTTTTATAAGATTAAAATCATACAGCTGCGCAATTTGTTCAGCCTCGGCGACAGTCTTTTCGGAACCGCTCGTTGGGTCAAAAATAACCCCAATATGCTTGTTTCTTCCAAAAAACTTTTTAAAAATGGAAAATTGTTCTTCTATCGGCGCTTCTGAGGAGATGCCGGTAATATTGTTTCCCCCTAAATCAAACCTTTCATGATTCACCACCATACAATAGACAATGGGGATATCGGTAAATTGTTTTTTTGCAAGGGTCGCCGCAAGCACTCCTACTGCAAAAATAAGTTTTGGTTTACACTCACCAATTTTAATGCTATGGATTACTTTATTACCTTCCTCTTCGTCTCCTTTCAGGTCATACACAGCGCCAATAGAAATGTTTTTTCCCTTGCACCCTTCTTTAAAACCATAAATTGCCTCATTATAGGCAGTAATATCCTGGCTTCTAATAACAACAACGTTTTTATCAGCATTATCTGAATGTTTCGGAGGAATAATATCTTTTGCGAGGAGGTGTGAAACATAAAATAATAAATAAAAAATACACCCGATGATGGCGAGGGACATCGTGAAGATAGGGCGCGTGTAAAATTTAAGGTTTTTTTTCATCATAGCCATTACAGAGGGGCATGGTCTCCATGAGAAATCAGTTCTCGCTTCATAATATTAAAACGGGTTACTCAATCCAACGAAAAACGTCCGCCCCGGTCTGGGGAGATCATCGGGTACAGCAGCAGGCCTTGGATCGCGGTAATCTTCGTCCAGTAGATTAAATACTGTCCCCTGCACCTCCATGGACTTAAAGAATCCTTTTCCAATAAAAGAAAGATTGAACAATGCATAAGCAGGCAAGTCGCCCCTCGAATCGTTACTCTCCCTGGAGCGCCTCCCGTTAACAAAGGGTGTGTAGGGGGTTGTAAAAAACTTACAAAAAAATAAGTTTTTACAGAGTAAACCCACATGATATAAAGGCTCACAAGAGGGCGCGAAAATATGCATTTTCGTGCCAATACTATAGTGCCACGACACTGTTAAAAAAATCGCCATAGGCCTTATTTAACAACCGCTATCCAAGACTTCTAACTAACCTTTCTGTAATCAATGATTTTAATCAGTTCCCTCTTTCTTCGTTTTTGTTCATACATGAGGTGGTCTGCCTGCGAGAGGAGTCCGTCCAGGCTTTGTGGATGTGTTAAATCATGCCGCACCACCCCAATGCTCATGGAGAGTCGGTAAGGTCTGTTATTTTTCTTATTGTGGGTGTCAATATTAAATTGTAACCGAGAAATCAGGGTGTTTGCATTAAAAGGCGAAGTGTCTGTTGTAACAATCGCAAACTCATCACCGCCCAGGCGCGCAATGATGTCTGATTCTCTGAATGTTATTTTTAACATCTGTGTTGCATCACGGATCGCCATATCGCCATTTTCATGGCCGAGGTTATCATTAATCCATTTCAGTCCGTCTATATCGGCAAAAAACAGCGTCATCGATTTCTTCATCCTGTGGGCTATTTTTAACTCCTGTTGTGCGAGGGTCATGAATCCCCTCCGGTTGTAAATCCCCGTGAGCTCATCGATGAGTGACAGACTTCGTATCTCTTCTTCCGCTCGCTTTCTTTCGGTAATATCACGGTTAATTTCCAGTACTCCCAGTATCCTGTTTTCATCGTCGGTGAGTAACTTTAAGCGGCTCCATATGGTTAATTGAGAACCGTTGCGGTGAGTTTGAACTACCTCTCCCTCCCACTTTCCGTTCTGTAATAAAGCAGCAGTAAATTTGTCATGAGAAATCTGGAATACCGTCTTGAGCAACTCATTCGCGTACTGACCGGATGCCTCTCCGGCAGTCCAACCATACTGAAGTTCTGCGGCATGGTTCCAGTAAGTGATTCTATCTTTAAAGTCACAAATGATGATGACGTCATTTGCAAGGTCGAGCATCTGTGCTTGTCTTTGGAGTTCTTTTTCCCTTTGTTTGTGTTCGATGGTGTATTTTTCTATCTTTTCCGCCATGTTGTTAAATTGTTCGGAGAGCTTACCGATTTCATCGCGGGAGCGAATTTCTGACCTTGTACGCATTTCTCCCTCGCCAAATTGTGATACGGTCTCTGTTAACATACAAATGGGTCTGGATAAGGTGCGGGAAAAGTGGGAACACAATGCCACAATAATAACACAGACAGCCAAAAAGAACTCCGCCAGGTGGGTAAAGGTTTGATTGATAGGAGCCATGATATCACGATAGGGGGTAGTTGATATGAGAAGCCAGCTTCTTGAGCGATCGTTGTTATATTGGCCGAACCTTACGTGGCCTGCTACAACCTTTTGTCCCTGGAAATCTGTGTAAGACAGGGCGCCTTGTAAACTGCCCACCATTTCAGCCAAAAGCTCCCTCCGCTTCATATCGGGATGTAAGCCCATGGAGGCTGCCGTCGGGTCGTCTGTTAACAATATATGGCCGTCGCAGTCCATAAGATAAGTATGATCGCTACCTTTCGTTCGATAATCAACCTGTTTGATCAGATTGTGAATCATACTGTTTTGTAAAATACTGACTAATGTGCCATTTCCCTGGCCTGTCCTGCCAACAGCACTGCAAAGGATTTCGACCTGCATGTTACCCATGTCATGGACAAATACTGCACCCGGAGGAGACTGGACAGTCTTTTTTAACAGACCATTGATATCCGGTTGGAGTTTCATGAGTTGTTTTCCGATGGATGATTGGTTTGATGATGCGATGATTATCCCGGTAGCGTTGGTAAAGTAAAAATTGCTGTAATAGGGGAAATATGCTAACCGGTGTGCAAAGTATCGGGAAATTTCTTCTGGTGATAGCTGGTAGAACATGGGATTGAGACTCAGCGCGCGTGTGTCCTCGATCAGCGTATTCATAATCCCGTCAATTGTCCTGGCGGTCTGCGCAACCCTGTTTTCTATCGCTTGCATTTCTTTTTTCTCGTAATCATGATAGAGCTTACAATAAATTATAGCAAACATTGCCATAGCGGGGATGATGGCGATCAGAAAAAAGGATAGCATGAGTTTGTTGTTTATGCGCATGACTTTGTTGTCCTGAATATGTTTATAAAAGACAAAGAATTTGCGATTTAGTATCTTTCATAAAATATTTTGACTTTTTCAGCAATAATATTTTAAGTAGTGGCAAGGCGCGACTTGCCACTACAGTCTTTTCCGACTCGTTCGGGTTATGATTTACCAGTAACGATTTTAACCCAAAACATAAATCGTACATACAAAATCGTTGTCTGTTTCCGTCCGGAGACGGCTCCTACCGATTTTTGGTTTGTGTGTGTTTCTGGATTATCTTTGTAACAATATTTGTGGTTGAAACACCATCGACCAGTGGGGCAAAAATGACTTTTCCCCCATAGGCCTCGACGAATTCCCTTCCAACAATTCCGGCATTTTTCCAGTCTTCACCTTTAACCAGCACATCGGGTTTGATGGCCGTAATTAAGTTCTGGGGGGTTGATTCGTCAAAAAGTATAACATAGGTTACATCTTCCAGGGCAGCAAGTATTTTTGCACGGTCTGTTTCTGGCACAACGGGACGGGTGGGGCCTTTCAGTTCCCTGACAGAACGGTCGGTATTGAGCCCTACCACGAGCAGGTCTCCTTGCTTTCTCGCAAATTTAAGGTATTCAACGTGTCCGAGGTGTAATATGTCAAAACACCCGTTGGTAAATACAACACGGTCATGCTTCTTACGGTGTTCATGTAAAACACCCACGAGCGATTCGATGTCTTTGATTTTACCGGAGAGTTGACTTCTTCCGCTCATGAGTTCACCCAATATTTCACCCTTGCTGACCGGCGTTGCGCCGATCTTTCCAACTTCAATTCCCGCTGCAATGTTTGCGAGGATGGCTGCGTCTTCAAAACTATTGCCGGCGCCAACCACGATGCCAAATATACTGAGCACCATATCGCCGGCGCCGGTAACGTCAAACACCGTCCGGGGGACTGTGGGTATATGTTTTCCTGTTCCGTTCCTGTGATAGAGGAACATGCCGTCCTTGTCAACGGTGATAATGCTGTATTCAAGAGAAAGCTTTGAAACGAGTTTGTTGCCAGCCAGGTTCAGGCTGTTACTGTCGTTAATAGTTATACCGGTGGCAAGTTCTGTTTCGTTTCGGTTCGGGGTTATGGCGGTAAAACCTTCGTAGCAGCTATAATCGTTGACAAGTTTGGGGTCTGCTATGGCTATTTTTTTATGCTTTTTACTAAGGGTTACAATGGTTTTTAACAGGGGGGAAGAGAGCAATCCTTTGTTCATGTCAGAAACCAAAATTATATCACACCGGGGTATCGTTTTATCCAAATAAAGGGTGATGAGTGTTTCTGTTTCCGGGGAGATAACGTGGGTCTTTTCATAGTCAACCCGCAATAGTTGCTGTACACCCCTTCCGGCGGTTTGCAGATGACCCATCATGCGTATCTTCTGTGTGGTGGGGCGGCTTTTGTCGGTAAATATGCCCGTCGTGTCAACGGACATGTTTTTAAAGATATTCAAAAGGGTTTGTCCGTGTGCATCTTCGCCGATAATTCCACAGGCAAAAACCTGCGCCCCCAGTGTCTGTAAGTTATTGATAACGCTCCCGGCGCCACCTGGACGGATATCTTCGGAAGTAACGTTAATAATCGGGATGGGCGCTTCCTGTGATATACGCCTTACCTCTCCCCATACATATTTGTCGAGCATTAAATCGCCGACGACCATAATTCTGGGGGAACCGAGATTTTTAATGATGTTGAGTAATTTATCCGCCAAGGAAAGACTCCCCCGGAAAACGTATCCTATGCATGATTACTTTCTACGGCGTCCTTTTCGCCAGGTTCAGTTGCTTCCTCATCCAGGAAGTACGATATTTTCACGTTGAGCGACGACGACAATTTATCAAGGGTCGTCAGAGACGCTGCGATCTGTCCATTTTCGATCTGGGATAACAAACTGGGTGAAAGCCCGGTACGGTGCGCCAGTTGCTTTTGGGTAATTTTTTTACTCTTTCTCAGTCCTTTGAGTTTTTTCCCAACAGAGGTCTTGATCCTGTCTTTAGAACTTCCGACGAGACAGTATGTTTTTTGCGCATTACCGAGCGCCTTTCTCAAATCATTTAAATCGAACGGCTTTTTCAGATAATCGAAGGCATCAAGTTTCATGGTCTCGACTGCCGTTTTAAAGGAGGGATATCCTGTCAGGATAATAACACAGATATGAGGATGCTTTGCTTTAATTTCTTTCAGGAGATCCATACCGCTGATTTGTGGCATTTTTAAATCCAGAATGACGATGTGAAACTTTTCCTGTTCCAGTGTGGGTAATGCGTCCAATGGTTTTGTAATGCCCTTTGTAATATAACCTTCATCAGATAAAAATTTAGTTAAGTATAAATTATAGTCCTTATCATCATCAACAACTAATATTTTTATTCCTCTATCCATGTGTTACTGCCTTTCTAAAGTCTACCGGCAAGTTAATGTCAAAGGTAGTACCTTTGTCTAATTTGCTTTTTACATGAATGGTACCACGATGCCTTTCTATAATTCCGTAAGTAATAGCAAGGCCAAGTCCTGTACCCTTTCCAACTTCTTTGGTGGTAAAGAAAGGGTCAAATATCTTCGATAAATATTCGTCAGGGATGCCCGTTCCCGTATCTTTGAAATTGACGTGGATGGTATTTTTGTCTTTTTGCGACGTGGTTATTGAGACGGCATCGCCTTCCCCGGTGGCGTCGTCTGCGTTGATCAGGAGATTCATAAATACCTGTTGTAACTGTTCTGCAAATCCGTAAATCTTTGGTAATCCAGAGGATAATTTTAAAATAATATTTTTATCTTTTGCCATAAATTGTTCGATAAAGAGCGCAACGGTATCCTTAATAAGTTCGTTTACATTGATCGGCCTTGGTTGTTCATTTCCCTCAAAGTGGGATAGATCAAGCAGCGAATCGACTATTTTTCCAATGCGTTTTGTTACCTTTTGCATGGTCTTAAATTCTTTACGGGTTTCCTGATTAAAGGTATTGTCCTTTTCGAGGAAACCCTGTAACATACCGGAAAGAATTGCAAGAGGGGTGTTGATTTCATGGGCTACCCCGGCGGCAAGTCTGCCAATAGAGATCAACCTGTCGGAGTGCATAAGTTGCTGCTGGAGTTTTTTCTGCCGTTCTTCCTCGTGCTTTTTTTCCGTGATGTCCTGAATCAATTCCAGTACCTGCACGACACTCCCGTTTTTATCAAAGATAGGCGAACTGATTACGTTGCAAAATTTCTTTTTATGGTGATTTTGAACGATACGCTCTATCTGGCTTATTTTTCCTGTGCTGAATACCTTCTGCGATGGGCAATCCGCCGGAATATCCTGGAGGTGGCAATAGGTCTCATAGCATGTATGATTTAATATATCCTTGCCCAGGGGATGGTGTTCGATGAGCCGTTTGTTTGCCCAGCATATCTTGTTGCTCTTGTCAATAACCAGGAGGTCGGCGCCAATTTCGCTCACAATATTATCTAATTTTTTCTTTTCTTCCTTTAACTCCAGCTCAAGGTTTTTTCTCCGGGTTATGTCTCTAAAGTGTACGAGGAGATAAAGGATATTGTTACCTTCTTTTACCACGGTTGTGTCTAATTCCATGACCAGGATTTGCCGGTTTTTACTAATAACCTCAATTTCAACGGTAGGAACCTTACGGCTGACCGCTGAGGCCAGGACGTCTCTGACGAACTTCTTTGATGTATTCGGGAGAAAGTCATAAATATACTTGCCAATAAGTTCTTCCATCTTGTAGCCAATAATATCCTCTTCACGCTGGTTTATGGTGAGTATCTTTCCGTTGAGATCGATCATCATCATTGAATCTGCGGCATGGTTAAAGAGCGTTTTGTATCGCTCCTCGGACGCCTTTATGCGATTAAACAGCTTGGTGTTTTCGAGGGCGATGGCGAGTTGCGGCGCTATCTGCCAGAGGTAATAATAGCACTGCTCATTAAAACAGTTCGCCTTTTCACTGCCAAAGGCGATTGCGCCCAGTACTTCTCCTTTATAAGTAAGGGGAAACCCAAGCCGGGAATGGAGGCCTTCTTTGTGTAACACCTTATCAGTCCAGAAGCGGCAGCCTTCTGTGTTGTTGACGATAACCGGTTCCCCTGTTTTGATAATTTCCTCAAGCAGGCTGCCGGACATGGGAAACGACTTGCCTTCGTTAATCTCGCTGAAGTTGTATGTTTTTGCCAGCGCAAATACCTGAAACCACTGCCCCTGTTCATTTGAAATAATAATGCATGCACGGTCAAAGGGTATTATTTTTTTTAATTCACTGCATATCGTTGAAAAACTTTCGCGTATATCCAGGCTGGTGGCTATGGTTTTATTAATGTTGCTGATGATCTCTTTTTCAACGAGCGTTTTCTTGAGGCTTGTTTCCAACTGTTGTTTATAAAGCGCCTTTTCGATCGTTTTTTTGAGATAATCAGGGTCAAAGGGTTTTAAAATGTAATCCACGGTATCCATGCACAGGGAATTAATGACGGTTTTGATTTTGTTCTGGTCAATCATGACGAGTATGATGGTGTTTGCCGAGACCCCTTTAATTTTATCGACCAGGGAGAGTTCACGCACATCGTCCAGCCTCAGGTCAAACAGGATTAAATCGATAGTGTTTTTATTGAGAATTTGAACAGCCCCTTCTCCATTTGCCACCGTGTAAACACGATAACCATTTTCTTCGAGCAATCCTTTCAATGAAATACACATTAGTCTGTCATTGTCTATGATAAGTATGTTATGGCTTTTGACCACGGGTGAATTATGCTGTTTTTCCATGTTAATGGCTTAGGAGTTTCAATGTGTTGTAGAGACGCAGGATTTTGCGTCTCTGCGTGAGCATTTTAAAGTCGCTGAAACATCAAAGATATTCGGTATTATTTGTAATTTATTTTAGGTAATAGTAATACCATAGAAAAATGATGTCAAGAACAAAGCGTGATTGGTTATGGGTGTTCAATTATAAAAATTGGTGTTAGAATTAAACCTGTCCTGTGAAAATAATTATGCTATAATATTATAATAGGAAAAAGGCTTGTTTTGGGATGGGATGAAGTGGTTGTTTTCCGTGTACACCTTGCAATAACCAAAGAGTGGAAGTAAAATTTACATAAATTTTTGTAAAGGAGTTTTCAATGATCTTCAAACAATTAAACAAGACCTCATGTAAAACCTACCTTATCGGTTCGGAAAATACGAAAGAAGTGATTATGGTAGATCCTGTTTTAGAGCATGTAAACGAATACGTGTCACTTATTAAAAAAGAAGGCTTAAAGTTGACCCATATCGTTGATACGCATACCCATGCGGATCACATTTCTGGCGCAGGGGCGTTGATTGACCAAACCGGAGCGCTCTATGTGATGCACCAGAGTTCGCCTGTCAGTTGTGTAGCCTTTCGTGTTCCCGATGGGTTTGACTGCCATTTGAGTGATATTCCCGTAAAAATAATGCACACGCCGGGACACACTAAAGATAGTATGTGCCTCATATTTTCTGACCGCATGCTCACCGGCGATACATTATTCCTCGATGATGGCGGGGCAGGCCGTACCGATTTGCCAGGCGGAGATCCTGGAGAACACTGGGAATCCATGCAGAGACTTATGAAATTGCCCGATCACTTAATTGTGTATCCTGCCCATGAATATCGTGGCCGGGAACCATCCAGTTTAGGCGAGCAAAAAAAGCGCAATCCAAATTTACAACTGCGTACAAAAGACGAGTATGTTAAATGGCTTAACGATATGAAATTAGGTCCCGCAGAGTGGATGAAGGATGTATTGAAGGCAAATTGTGAGTGCACACGTGACCCAAAGGCCGCATCAATTCCGGCAGGTGCGCCTACTTGCGAAGTCAAGGGTACTATGACGTGCGGGGTAAATGAACCGCAAGTTCCTGTAATTCCCGTTGCAGAAGTAAAGCGTCGTGTGGATACGAATCTGTCGGACGGTACGATAATTCTGGACGTCAGAGAACCGTCAGAACTCAGAGGCGAGCTTGGGGTGATTAAGGGCGCTATTAATATTCCCGTAGGTCAGGTAGCGCAGAGACTCCCTGAGTTGGAAAAATATAAAGAAAAGGAAATTGTTACCGTATGTAAAAGCGGGGGACGCGCCCATGCCGCGGCATCCGTATTGATCAAGGCGGGTTTTAAAAGGGTTTTTAACATGACCGGTGGTATGTTGGCCTATCGCCAGGCGGAAAAAATAAAGTAAGGAGAAGAAGGCTCATAAACCGATAAGCCCCATGTGGGGCATACGTGTTAAGTTAAGAATCCATAATTACCATCAACCCTCTGTTTGGATTAATTCCGCATTGTCCCCCGCTGGCGGGGTTAGAGGGTACGACGGGACATCACCAATTGTGCCTACCATTCGTTATCTTTGTTCAGTCTTCACCGTTTATATTTTACAATACTTTATCTTCTGGCTAGCGCCCGGAGACTGCTGACAGCAGCTGTCCGTCGTGTTGGTAAATTCAATTTTCCAGCAGATTCTGCCCCCGCCAGCGGGGGATAGTCGTCACCTGAACGGCCTCCATAAGTTTTCAAACTGTTGTTTAGTTTGCAAGACCCATCCTGCCCGTTGGGTGTCGTTGATGGACAAATGTAGAGACGCGGTGCCGGCGGGTCGTTTCTTTATTTTCTCCATGAGTCAATAGGGTTGGTCGGTCTTTTTCAAATCTGCCACCCTAAAAACCGCTTAACTTAACACGTATGCCATGTGCGGCGGCTGATTTATAGAAATAAAATTCAAATACTTCTATACGTTTTATCCGGCGAGTTACACAATTTTTCCACGACACACTCGCTGCAACGTGGTTTGCGGGCGACACAGATACGCCGGCCGTGTGTTCCCAGGAGAAGGCACGACCGTGTCCATTTCTCCTGGGGGATTATTGTGCACAACTCATACTCCACCTTATCGGGATCATTAGATTTTGCCATGTCAAGGCGGTGTGCAACGCGAAAGACATGGGTATCAACGGCTATTGCTTGCTTTTCAAAGACATTCCCTAAGAGTACGTTCGCTGTTTTTCTGCCAACGCCGGGCAATGTCACAAGGTCTTCCAGATTCTCAGGCACTTTTCCATCAAACTGATCAACCAGGCGCTTACAACATGCGATGATATTTTTAGCCTTATTTTTGTAAAAACCTGTAGAGCGGATTTCCTCTTCAAAAGTTGCTTGATCTGTGTCGGCAAAACTCTTTGCCGTCTTGTATTTCTTGAACAGGGTTTCCGTTACCTTATTAACCCGCTCATCGGTACACTGCGCTGCCATGATGGTTGCAACGAGCAACTCAAGTGGGTTCTTATAACGCAGGATAAGCCCTGCGTCAGGATATACCTTTTCAAGGAGTGACAATATCTTTTCTACACGAGCTTCTTTCATTATGTAATAAATATTTTGATTTTATTGTAATTTTATGCGTTATTTAGAAATCCAAACCAGCTATCAAAGGGGTAGTTTTCATAAGCGCTAAGATTGTTCTTTTTTCCTATCCCATAGAATACAACCAAATCCTTAACATCTGCTCCGTTGCATTGGGAGTTAAGGAACCGCAATAATCTTGCTGACTAGCCCAAATTGGTATGCGCTCGAAGTGGAGAATTATATTTACTGACGCAAGCTCCCTAACCAATGCTTTCTCTCGATCAGATGGTGATTCGATATTTCTTCTCTTCAGATCGTTCGTGATAAACTGTTCTGCCTCCAACAATAGTGGGTTGTCGAAGGTGCGAAAAAATCATCTATCGCCTTCTTTTCGTCAGCAGGCCGTGATGGTTGGGGTTCGAAAGTTTCAAGACCCATTTTTCCTATCCGCTTGGTACGTTGAATTAACCCACCCAATTGCGAATGAAATACAAATATCGCAATGAGCGCAACAATCATTGCTACCGCTGGCCACGCTAATATTGCCACGAATTGTGCCATGTTCATTTATCCTTGTAACAAGTTATTATACAGTTTTTGTCTTTTACCACAACCAAACTTGAAAGTCAATACAAAGCAATAAATTATTGACTAAAAATTTAAATACCTAAAATTCAATTACTTATTATTAACCCCCTCGTGTCCAGATACCCCCTTGTGGGACATGATAAGTTGTGGAGCGAGGGGAACATAGGCGGGCATAAATCCTGGACAACCCATACAATTACAGTACTCCAGCCAGGCAAGGTGTAACCAAAGCCTGACAGGAGTGCTGTAGTGGGAAAAAATTGACTTGGCGCTGAAAAACATTTCGTATCCATAGCCGCATTGGCGCGTGGTGTGCCTTTTTGCACAACCCGTGACAGGGAGCGGTCGGCTGGAGAGACTTGTTAGAACCGCATATGTTCAAAATGCCTTTTCAAGGCGCTCTGCTACCCAGACCTTGATGATGGATTGCCGTGGCACACCCAAACGCCTTGCCTCTTTATCCAATAAATTGATCATCCACAGAGGAAAATCCACATTTACCCTTTTCTGCTCCTGTCCGGGTCTTCTTGCCTTTGACAAATCAAGGTATTTGGTAATATCCTCACATTCATCAAATTTCTGATCTAATTCACGAGCCTTCATAAAATTCAACCTCCTCCTTTCTCGACCGACGTACCGAGATAATCCTTATTTTTCCGCTTCTATAGGTAATGATTCCTGACCAGTGCTTTTCTTGGGATCGAATTCAAATTCCATGGTATAAAAATTATACCTAAAATATACCCGCCGTTAATCAAATATTTTCTTTATGATTCTAACGATTAAGCTCAGCGGCTGGAACGGCTTTTTGTGCCAGTCCGCTGGAGCAATTTGTTAGGCAAGTTCTTTATTTTTACAGAATCTATATATAAAGTGTCAGGGCGTATATCCTGCTCATGTGGCCATACTACAGTTCCATTTTGTGAATTTCAATCCAAGCCAAAACCAACCGCATTTTGGCCGGTGGCAATTCTCCGTCAAGAAGATCACCGTTAGGGATTGAAATCACAGCTTCGCTATCCTGATATTTTGCATGGATGTGTGGACGTTTATGTCTCCTGCTTATCATAAACACTACCGCCTTTGGCAATCTCAAATGCTGATTCCGAAATTCTGAAATCGATATAACGCATTTCGCTGAATTCTTCAGTCCCTGCGTGATAGACGATACCAAACTCTGACAGAGAGCCATTGGTAACGAGCGGTAATCGTTCAAGGGCATACAGTGCGTTTCCGAGTCCGATGACCTGTTGAGGTATAACCTGTGGATGATTGAGAAACGTCGGGCTACATTTTTCGCAATCTCAATTGCATACATATCATCGTCCGTTAGCTCGAATTCTTCCATTGTATTAATCCCCGCGCGGCATAACTGATTCTGGACAGAACACATTCGTGATTTACAAAATGGTGGATTCGCTCCGCTTAATCCACCCTACTCGACTTGCCCACAATCACCACGAGTGAACAAAATATTGATATGAAATCCCGAAGGGATGTCATTATTATAGCATACCCTTATACAATTATTTTTAACCCCGTAGGGGTGGTATGGGATCATGTTTCGCAATATTTCACCCCTACGGGGTTGAATATTGTGGTGTTTTCTTTCTATAACCATGTCATCCCTTCGGGATTTTCCCGTCTGCCCGTCTTCCCTATTAGTTCCTTACCATTCTAAGAAAATATTTTCTGTTAGTTTCGCTGAATAGTTACGATATTACTTATATAATTTGAAATTATCGTGTATCTATCTACTATTATTTAATATTTAAGGAGGATCTTATATGCAAATTACGAAACATGCATCGAGGAGATTACAACAAAGGGGGCTGGACATTACGGTGTTAAAGATCGTGGAGGAATTGGTTTTATCAAAGTATAACAATCAAACCCTTTGAGTTATATGGACGATACTCGAAGAAATGGTATTATTGATTATACCGAGATACTTAAGTCATATATGAAAAAGCATTGCTGCACCCTGCAAAAAGAGGAGCGTTTTTCTTAGATTATCAAAAGAGTTGGATACGATTTGATCCCTATGATTGGCACGACAGGGGCATTCATGGGCGGGGCAGGTGGGTTTATCTCTGGAGCAGTTGAAGCAGGGTACGCATTATCTTCTGTTGCGCAGGCTGGTATATATACGGCTGCAGGAGCTATGGCAGGGGCAGCCAATGCGTCTATTTATGGCGCAGATATAGGGCAAAGGGCATTATTTGGAGGGGCATTTGGTCTTGCTGGATATTTAGCGCCAGTTCCTGATTTTCAGTTATTTGGAGACAGTGCAAAGAATGCATATGCAAGCGTAGCAAACAGGGTATTCAATGCAGGAATAACTGGGGCAGCCTTTGGGGCGACCTATACAGGAATGACTGGAGGAGATATAGGGCAGGGAGCTATGATGGGGGCGCTTGCATGGGCAGCCGGAGAAGGCGTGAATATGGGGATTGGGCATGCCATTGCATCAGGAGGGAATGCACCGTCTTTTGAGAATGGGGCGTTTTACTATGATGCTACCACTGGTGGTTGGATCACTTTTGGTAATGTAGTGACAGGGCCCAGAAGCGGACTCAAAAACCCGTAAGCATTGACGGAAGAGAAATTCCTGGCCGAACCTATGGAGATCTTGAATCAGGTCATATGCCTCAAGGCACAATATTGGGTCCCGCATATATTCCGGCCCATGCAGCGTCGTTAACAGTTGGCGGAATGGTTGGGACCTTTACTGGTTATGGCTTTATGAATGGGACACATCGATTCGGATTTTTGGAACGCTACTGGCATCCAGCACCTTCTTATTAAGGAGTTATTCATGAAACGAATCATAATTTGGTTTATATTACCTAGTTTTTTTGTCGTAATAGCCGTTTGTAGTAACGACTTTAGTCGTTTGGGGTCATTGCAGGCGGAGCGAAGCAATCTTTCCCTCATAAACAAACTTCACCTCCTGATAAGAAGT
>JAXMAC010000003.1:0-100723 GCA_046350595.1 Candidatus Brocadiaceae bacterium
AAAATACTTACCCTCAACAATCTCAGTTTTAATCTTCGCCTCGATCTCTTTTGCAAGTTTTTTGTCAGCAGTTTCTAAACTTTTCTGAATCTTTTTACCTTCATGCCTGATACAAGTCCACCAGACATCACCCCGTTTAAACATAATTTCCTCCTTTCCCGGGCCTGATTGTGTCTGTATGACCGCAGAAGGCATTATAATTATCACTACGGATATCATCAAGGATTTTGTTTGCCATCCTGTCGCATTGACCTGTATCACGTTTTAAAGATGTCAGCAACCTGTCGATATCCTCTAGGTCAAAGAGCACCTTCCGGCCTATCTTAATTGACGGTATACGCCCTATATTTGCCCAGTCATAAAGAGTCTTGACAGGCAAAGAAGTATATTCAGAAACCTCTTTTATATTTGCGTATCGTTTTTTCATTACGAAACCTTTTTAAGACCTTTTGATTTTTACACTGCAAAGCACTGACTATCCATGTCAGATTATAAAAGACTTCTTCATACACTCTTCAGGGACACGACCGCCTTTACAAACTTCTGCTAAATAGTCTATGCAATCATGACACGTAGCACCGACGTAAGGGTAAATGCCCGTGTGTCCAAAATGCATAATCCATGCCTCACAAAACATATCTTCCCGTAGTTTCAAATATTCATCTCTCTGTATCCTTTTTGACATCTTTTTCCATCTGCGCGCCTTTTTACACTTCATCCCTCTTTCCAATCTATTCATAACCTTTTCACCCCCTTTCTCTTTATTAAAATGGTACTTCTTCAATACCCGGGTTTGATTTAACCTCAAACCACTTTTTCACCGATGCAATATAATTTTCCTTAATCATAGTCTCTAATTCCTGTGACCTGAATTTATCCAGGGTACCCCGGAGCTTTCTATTTATCTTTGTCATCAAAAAATATAAACCTCCTACCATTGAGCCTATCTTTTCTTTGTCTTCAAAATCATAGAACCGTATCCTGTCAAAGTTTGATACCAGGGATACAGGGTCATTGACCACATCCTTTAAATTCCCCCCAAAATTGCTTAACTGTATTTCGAATCGTGTTATCTGTTTTTCTGATTCGATAACACCCTTTTCCCAGTCAGTGATATTCATTTTTTTCCTCAGTCTTTGTTTAATCTCTTTTGTCTTATCATAAATCCTTATCTTTGGGTTAGAGCCTATGTAAACAGTGCCTTTATAAAGACTCAGACTGTCACGATTGAAACCGGGAACGTGCAGACGTGAAAACACTACATCCATAGGAAGGTTTTCTATATCTACCGTCAAATCTATCCTGCTGACATTGAGACGCTCTAAGTCTGGTTGACTATTAAAGACATTGCTTACATAATCATAAAGAAATTTAAAGCAGTCAAAATACTTCGGGTTAACATCTATTTTTGAATAAGGTATCCTCATATTTGTTTCATCACTAAACTTATGAGGTCTCCACATCACTTGGGCGTAATCCATCTCACAGAAGTATTTATAAAGTCTTAATCTTTGTAAATCTTCAGTAACCTTCCAGAATTCCCTGAGATAATCAGCTTTAACTATTTCATAGCTTGTAAGACATAATTTATCAATTCCCATAGTATCTACCTTCGTGTTAGTATGAAGTAACGAGTTTGCTGGTGATTACCCATATACCAGCAAACTATTTCTTATATATTTGTGTGCATGTGGCGGGCTGCGCTTGTTCGTCCCTCTCTGTCCTCACCGCTTGCCCGCATGAATCTAAATAACTATAGACTTCTTCAGCATCAACAAACCATATGCAGGGTTGATGAGGAATTATTTTGCACATACAATAATCATCCCCTTGCCAGTGATAACAATATTCACAACTTGGTTTTTCCATTTTTTACCCTTCCTGAAGTTTCTCTATCCTTGCCCGCCAGCGTCAATTACACGTTCCGCCTGCGCCCACATATAACGGCATGCTGCTATCCTTCGGGCGCATGCCGTAAGGCATGGCGCAGGATAATTGGGGCAAGGATAGAGAACTATAAACAAAAAAAGCCGATACTATCGTTGAGCTTTTTACCCAAAAATAAATCGGCTTTTTTCTATTAAATTCTTAAATTTTAACTATTCTTTTATGTTCTTATTCTATATTTTTAATCATTTCACCCTATATTTTTCATCCAATTATTAATTCGATCTTATATCCTATTATTTCCCTTAATATTTCGCTTTATTTTCAAATTTATTTTTCACACTTTATCGTAATTCGCAATTTAGTTCATTTCTCGCTTGGGTTTAATAGCTTAACGTCCTCTTGCAGTAGATGTTTGCAAGAGACTGATTGATTTTTTTTTAAGTTTCCTATGCCATTAGTATACCTCCCTTTCTTTTATTCCGATGTATCTTTATTTTTCATGTATTCTTCGAGATCGTTCATATCAACAAAGACATAACAACCAGCTTTCGGCGAGTGAAACTTAATGAAGGGGCGAATCCAAAATGGTAGCTCTTTTAATTCTTCCCTGAAATCTTCCTCTGTGTATGGCAATTCTTTTGCTTTCACCCTATATACCCTTATTTTGCCTTCTGCTTCAAGCTGATGCACCCTTGCCCTGCTTATTCCAACCCTTGCAGCAGCCCCTCCGGGGCTCATGAGATTTCCTGCACATTTATCAATAATATCTTCGTATTCTTTATCCGACTTTAACCAAATAGTTCCTTTGCCGCCTTCTTCTTCCTGCTCAAGCTCTTTTTTGAGCCGCACCTTTTCTTTCTTAGATAAGGTAGCAGACTGAATCAGCTCTTTTATTACTTCAAATGAACTTATTTTTGGTATTTCATCATCTTTGCTTTTCATGGTCTTTTGTTCTGAACAATATGTTAATGAGCAATCATTAACACACTATATAATATGCAATAACACATTGTCAAGAAATATTTCAAATATTTTTATATTTACTTACCGTGCTTCGTTATGCTCCCACATATCGCTCCTGACTCACTCAGCACGGGATCATTTGATATGCGATTGTTTTTAATGATATCATGTAAGCCTTAACTGGTTATTCAAATACAGGGTCGATTTTTTCTTTCAAGCTTTGAGTTTCTTCCGTTGGCATATTTCCCCATCTAAGTTAATAAAATCCCTATTTCACCCACTTCATTCCCTTCCCTCTTAGCTCCACAAAAAAACGTTCCGCTCAGAGCGAAGGTTTAACGATTATCTCTTCGATTAACCCTTTTTTTCCTTTCCCGTCACAGCATTCTTTCATCTTCTACAATACAGAAGATCAAAGAATGCTGTGATTTATTGACTGATTGCTTTCTTTATTCATTGAGAAACCTTATTTTTGTACAATTTATTATTTTGTCATTCTTACATCAACAGGTAATCTTGTCTCTACTATTTTACTCATGTATCGCGCTGTGCTTCGTTGCGCTTCCGCTCAGCTCACGCGCCACTCAGCACGCGTCAATCATATAATTGTTTTGAATTCATTTCGTAGTTAATTTATACTGCTGGCTAATTAAATCAATACACAGTTTATTAAAGGCAGAATCTATCTTTTCTTTTCTGTATTTATAAGCCTTCCACAAAATTATTTGAGCATAATTCTAAAATTGTCGCCGGATCAAATAATACTTTATCCCAACATGTTATTTAACCTTATATAGTTATTGACAAAGGTTAACATTCTGGTTAGCATAATCGCGCAGGGAAGACAATTACTTATTTTTTCAATACCAGCACAAGAACATGAAACTATATCTTGACTTATGCGTTTATAACAGACCATTTGACTACCAGGGACAGAATAGGGTAGCATTGGAAACAAGTATTTTCACTTACATTATAGAGAAGATTGAAACAGGCGCTTATCTTCTCGTGACTTCCGAGGCCTTGATATATGAAAATAATAACAACCCCGATAGTTTAAGGAATATGCGTATCGCTACATATTTTGAACTTGCCCGGGAATTTATTGAAATTCATAATGCTGATATTGACAGGGTAAAATTCTTAAAGCGATTCGGATTTTCCGATATCGATGCCTTGCATATAGCGCTTGCAGAGAGGTCTCATGCAAACTATTTCATTACCTGTGATGATGATATAACCAATCGCTATAAAAAACACAAAGATTTTATAAAAGTGGACATAGTAAGCTTGACAGAGTTTATTGGATTGGAGGTAAAATAATATGGGGACTACATTCGCCGAAATAAAAACCATGGGGTGGAGGGCTTTGGTAAAAGAACTTGGCTACTCCGGGGCTACAAAGTTTATTCTTCTTTATGAAAAGGGAGATGGAGACTATACAAAGGAACGCAAAGAATTATTTAAAAATGTTACCATTGAGGATATTGTCAGGGAAGTGAAAAAAAGTAAAAAATAGGGTCTGTTTTTTTCTTCCAGCTATCGTTATTAGTTGTTTGCATGTTTTATACCTTGCCGTTAAAAGAATACCCTATTTCGCCCAATTCATACCCTTTCCTCTTAGCTTCACAAAAAACGTTCCGCTAAGGAGAGCGGTTTAACGCTTGTTTCTTCGGCTACCGTTATTGTTTTTCTTTAATACAGCATTCTTTCATCTCCTACAATACAGAAGATCAAAGAATGCTGTGATTTATCGATTGCTTTCTCTTTTTTACGCGTTCTAAAGCTTTTATAATCAGACATATTAAAAAGCTATTATAACTTTGGCTATATATATTCAAGATAAGGTTATATATGTGATTGTTGTTTTATCCAGGAGATTTTTTTTGAATTGAGATTATGAGTTGTTGTTTTATATGGTGTCCGGGTGTCGGAATATGTCAATGAAAATTAGACACTTTTTTAAATAAGGCCTTTCCTTATCGAGTGGGTAAAATGAGGGGAAAAAATTCATAGAACCCTCTATAAGACAGTGTTTTTTGCTTGTTTGAGCGTCTAAAAATATGATATAAATCTGCATGAGAAAAAAACGGTCACTGTATGATGCATATCACTTCCCTGGTTTTAAACCACAGCGCAGGGTATCAGGCATTTTTGGTGACCCCAATGCCTTAGTGATTAAGTTCAGCCGGCAGGGAAAAAAACAGTTTGCGGTGCTTGTAACAGAGTTCACCGTACCTTCTACGACCGCAAGGATAGACAAGTTCGCGATCTATCCTGCGGCAATAGGCGTGTGTACATCGAGCTTGAGATTCGACGCGTTTTCTGTCTGAGTTGCAACAAGGTGAAACAAGAGAAGCTGGCATTCCTTGCGGATAACCCTTTCTACACAAACCGCTTTGCCTTCTATGTTGGCAAGCGATGCAACACACAGACGATTAAAGACGTTGCCCGGGAATTACACCTTGACTGGAAGACCGTCAAGGAACTCGAAAAGCAGTACATGAGGGAGAAACTCCGCCATGCCGGAAAACCAAGTCCGAAGGTAATCGGTATTGATGAAATTTCTATTCGCAAAGGCCATATCTACCGCATCGTAGTAAGCGACCTGGAGAAGAAGCGTGCGATTTGGTTTGGTGGCAAAGACCGTTCAGAAGAAAGCATGAATCTTTTCTATGACGGGCTGGGGATACAAAAAGCCAAGAAAGTACGGCTTGCGGTTATGGACATGTGGAAAGCTTTTGAAAACTCCACCCGCCAGCACGCACCACAGGCTGCCATCCTTTACGATAAGTTTCATGTCATAAGACATCTGAACGAGGCATTGGACAAAGTGAGAAAGAGCGAATATACCAGACTGACCGGCAAAGATCGTAAGTTCATTAAAGGCCAGAAATACACACTTCTCTCTCATCGTGAGAATCTCACGATAGACGGGAGAAAGGCATTAAAGACGCTTCTGACTGCTAACAAGCGACTAAACACTGCCTATGTCCTCAAAGAGACGTTCGGACAGTTGTGGAGCTATACGTCAGAGGCTTGGGCTAGAAAGTTTTTTGATAACTGGAAAGCCTCATTAAAATGGCAACGGCTTAAACCGTATGAAAAATTCGCAGAACTGGTTGAACGCCACTTTGATGGCATTGCCGCATTCTGCAAACCTGAAAATAAGGTCTCGCTTGGATTCGTCGAAGGTCTGAACAACAAAATTAGGGTTATTCAACGTCGAGCTTATGGTTTACGAGACGAAGAATATCTCCGGCTCAAAATCTTGACCTGTATGCTGCCTGATATCTAATTCAGTACAAAAATGGCTCATTTTACCCACTCGATAGGGAGAAGACTTCTTGAATAAATTAGACTCTAACTGTAGAGTCGAATTTTGTTTTGGCTGATTAATCCAGGCAGCCACAGGCATACTTGGTGGTTTAGGGGAAATTCCTTTTGAATCGTTCAGGTGATTTTCAAAGGCGGTTTTTAAGACAAGACTCGTTCTTTCATAATTTGATCTGTACGTCCATAGTGGACGTCTTCTGGTTTCAAAAGTCCGATGCTGGAATGATGATGTTCTTTATTGTACCAGGTAAAGAAACTCTTAGAGAAGACCCTGGCATCCTCAATTGAGCTGAAATTATCCGGGAAATCCGGCCTGTACTTGAGGGTTTTAAAGTGTGACTCCGAATAGGGTTATCGTTACTGACGTAAGGACGAGAGTGGCTTTTTGTTATTCCCAGATCAGACAGAAGAAACGCCACAGGCTTAGACGTCATACTTGAGCCGCGATCAGCGTGGATCACCAGCTGTTCCGGCTTGATAGCTTGTTTTTGACAGCTGTCAGCGATAAGCCGTTGCGCCAATACGGCCTGTTCACGGTGCGCAACCATTCATCCGACGACATAACGGCCGAAGATATCGAGAATGACATACAGATAGAAATATGTCCACTTTGGTAAGGTCCTCTGAGTTTTGTTATATCCTGTGACCATACCTGATTAGAAGCCGTTGCCAAAAGCTCCGGTTTCTGGTAATTGGCCTCGAGCACCTGGTTTCTTCTTTCACGTACTTCACCATGTTTTTTAAGGATACGGTACATGGTTCTCGTGGAACACAGATTCCTTCATCAAGCAACGTTGCATAAATCTCATGCGTGGGCCTTATCAAGAAAGCGTTCGCTATGTAAGATATCGGGAACCGATTGCTGTTCCTGCTCTGACAATGCCAATGGAGGCGTCGAAGATACCCTTTTGCAAGAAAGGTCTTTTTTGCACTTTTTGGTAGTAATAATAACTCGCTCTTGGGATACCCAGCACCTGCAGGCCTTTTTTTATGCGCACATTTTGGGCAAGAGATTCAGCAGCACGCATCATATCTTCTCTCCTGTTGGGTCGAATGGTATCTGAAGTATTTTGAGAGTTTTTTTTGGATGTCAATAATGGTTTCTGCCTGTTTGAGTTTCTCTTTTTAAGCTGGCGGTTTCTTTTCCAGTTCAGCAATACGACAAGCGGAAGGATCAATGTTTTTCGCCTTTTAAGGCCGCGATGCTTTGGAGAAAGCGCTTCCAGGGTGTCTTGCTCACGTTGACGACGCGCCATGTGGTGAGATTGGACGAGAGTCCTTCACGGCGTAAAAGTGCTCCAATTTGACCCTGTGTAGTACATGCTTCCGACTTCTTGAAGGATGCGGAGTTTGTATTTCGCGGTGAATTTCCTGCGGACAGCCTTCTCTGTTACTCTCAGGATCAGGAAAACGACCGCTTTGACATTAAAATAGTGGAAACTCCAGTCGCCCTACGGGCTCCTTCCGTTTCCACTGGCATGTTATCTGTTTTCAGACTTATTGCACTACTCTTTTTCATAGATTTTCTCCTTCCCACCCTACACTAAACTATATATGGGAAAGTGTCCAACTATTATTGACACAGAGGGCCGTGGTGTTACAACATCTTAACGTTGCAGTCAATGGCTAATTTGGTACGCTAGCGGAAAATTTGTCCAGCGCATTGTTTTGTTAGGTATCTTTACTATTACTCAAATCTTTCATCTCGGGAATTGTCCTTTTCTTCCCATTGTCGTTCTGATCTTATTTCTTCTTCAAATACTCTTTCTTCATTACATGCCCATTCAGATACTACTGGGTTTTTGTGAGACTTGAGACTCGATATAAGGCTTAATCGTTTTTGCATGATATCTGCGCGCGACCCGGACCAAGACCTCGGTCTAAATGTTCTTTTGAATTTATTTAACACTGCAACAACATCTGGAGAGTTATCAATAATGGTTAATGATAGCGGTATCCATTCAAGCTGATTCTCATTCTTACCCTGCCGGTACGCAACAATAGAAGCTGCCGCCACTGGGTATCTGGCAGAGGGATTGTTTTCGCACCAATCGATAATGACATTATCAGCTATTTGGGATAGGGGGTTGGTCTTACGCTCTGAGTAATGTAAGTCGTTTATAAACATACTTGTTATTCGATAATTAGTACCTTCATTGTCGCTCAAAAAAGTTTCGAGGAAAACTTGAGGTTGTTTCCGAGCAAGACCCACCAAAAGACGAGTATAATCCCAGGAGTAAACCTTATTTTTTGATAGCGCCTTAGAGAAATTATTACACAATATTTTTGCCGTAGTAATAGCATCTTCACCCACTAAACAAGCTTCAACTATTTGACTTAGATGATAATCCATCTGATCTCGATGATTATTTTCACGGTCAAAAACTACTTGGGCAAGTAAATCTCTTCCAATAGACCTTATACTATCGCTATGTCCTATCTTTCTGTTCTTGTCGCTGTAGAGTTTCGTATGCAAAATATCAATCGCAATAACTAAGCCACCAGGCTTTGATGCAATAATATTGAGTAAGTCACATAGGTCCTTATCACTTATGCTTTCATAAGCTCTACCATAGGTCAAGTGTTGATATGTCCATACACGAGCGAGACCGTTGGCAAGCGACTGCTTCAGTCTTTCCACACCCCGCTCATCGATTTTCACTGAAGTTTGAAGTAGCGGGAAACGAGCACCTAATACATCATCGGTAACTGCATCATTGAGGATTTGCTCAGATATTTCACGATTAGTTTCCGAAATGGAGTGAAGAAAACCACAAAGGACACCATAGTTTTGTTGACTAACATCTACAGTTGATAGCTGCTCGCGGAAGTTTCTCCAGATTAATAAGGGATCCATACATCCTTCGGCCAAACCCCGGCCAAAGCTATATGACCTGGTTCCAGCAACAGTCACAATCTCGGATAGTAATGCGTTCAATGTTGCTTCGTCAATAGCCACTTTTTTTCCAATTTGCCGAGTGACTTCTTCGACTCGCGCGTATTGATCACTTGCACTTTCGTCGCCTTCATCTTCAGCATCAATAAAATCTAATGAGCGACTATGATCGGAAAGTGCATATGTTCGTGCTTGCTCTAGAAGATTACTCGGCTTCAATAACTCTTCTATTTTTCGAAGTCGCGAAAGCAAAACAGGATCCATTTGTTTGGCGTCAAAACCGATGGTACTTCGAACTGCTATCCAACCCTCATTCCATGACCCGTTTTTAATAATTGACTTAGCCGCTCTTTCAAGCTCATCGAATACATCAGCTTTTATCCAAAGTCCCCTAAATTTATCTGCTAATAGTCTTTTTGCTTTGACCGCAATTGGCTGATCAGATACTGCGAGGGTATTTGCCAGACCAATAAACACGTTAAACCATTCATGAACTTCTTCTCTGGTTTCAGGCGAGTACCCATAGTCTCTGGCGTGAGCCCCGAAATCAAAACAATAATGAGAATTAAAATACCATGCTTCCAACGTGGCGCTGAGCAACAATAAACCTAGCTCTTGCTCATTCTCAGAACTTGAATTAACCAATCCTTCAATAATGCATAGTCGCTGATTGGCTGACGCATGTGTTCCAGAAAAGTATATAAAAAAAAGTGATTTTAGGAGGTCCCGTATCGAATTTCGGTTTTCCTTTGAGTCTTCCGAAAGAGCAAAGCGACAAATTAAAACAGTGCATCGCTCAAACAATTCAGAATCATAGGCTAAAGAACGTAGTAATCGAGCAAATTCATAAAAGTGATTATTTGTGCGAGAAGTAAATTCCTGTCCACCATTCCCATTTGCGGCACGTTCAATTGCTTCAAGTGTTGCCTTTGGAGCGACAGGGGCAATATTTTCCAATAAACTTATGTCAAGCTCGTTTAAATTACTAATGTCATATAACAGGCCATTTTCCGACAACCACCTTTCAGCAATTTCAACGGCTATTTTACTTTTATGAAGGTAGCTTAGACGCTTAGAAAAAGATTTTAGAAGCCTTTCGGAACCACCATTTACAAATACTTTGAGAATGTCATCAAGAGGAATATTTTCGAGCGCTCTCTGAGCAAGTTTATTCGCCAATGCATGAGGGAATACCGCTCTCCAGATATTTCTTTGTTGAACAAGATCACGCCTTTTTAACTCTGACACGTCGCCAAATAGCTCCTTGACTGTTCTGTCTGTTAAAGAACCAAGAAGTCTTAACTCTATATCCAAATTTTCTGTCGTTTGGCAGTCAAATGAATACACCAGTGAACAGACTTCAGCAGATCTCAGAAGGGTATTATTAGGTTCATTTCGTTGACGAAAGAGGCGTTGAAAAAGATCTTCGTCTTTTAGATCCGCTAATGTTTCTCCTCTGCTGATAGTATTTGCCAGCGCTATCGCAATTCGAGCATTGCCACCAGAAAATTCAGCGATGGTACGAGTATCTATCTGACTGATATGACTAAACCGAATCTGGATCATCTTTTCAACCAGCGCTATAGAAGCTGGCTCAAGTCGAAATACTTCTGTTTCCTCTGGCTGGTCCTCTCGAACATCATATTCAATGGTTATTAGGCTTACCAAACTTCCGGAAGCTGTGCACACAGAGGTTAAGCAACGGTGCAAATCTGGTGGACAGTTATCAACTGCAAGTATTGCAGGCTTTTGAAGAGCAATGAGATGTTCCGCAAAATTGCGGGGATCAGGATTAGGACTATTACTAACATCTGAATAAAATACTTGTGATTGATTCAATGGGGTTTCACCAATCCGCTCATCGAATAAAGCCTGAAGCAATCGGGTTTTTCCTACGCCAGAAAGACCCACGAGGCGAACTGACGAGGCTGAACGTAGCAGGATGGTACGCAGACGGTTAATGCCATCTACAGCAGTCATGCCGTCAGATCTGAGGTTAGCGCTATCATAAAGTCTAACTTCTTCATCTAAAAGATACGCTTCTTCTACTCCTCCCGGAGCATTTGCCCAATTTTCAAACGGTTGCCAACCTCGGACAGGTTTACCTATTTTTTCTCTGACCCAAAGAATAAGGGATGGATGACAACGAACCCATTGAGCAATTCGATTACGGTCATAAAAATCAAGTTTAAGATTAAGTGCATTGTCACAATCCGACAAAGCCTCCAGCATTGCGTTTCGGCGGGCGCGAAGAGCAGTATCCGAAGTTGAACCTGTACTGCTAACAATAATGTAAGCTCCACTCGCATCTGCTAGCTCCCGTATAACCTGTCTCAATTTACCATCAGGACGTATTTCTTTGATAATTTCAGCACGTGGCATATCGGGTTTTTTTACCTGAAAGCCGGTAGATGATCTAGGGACAAAGCCATCGGGGTTAGGAGTGCCTGAAAGTTTGACTCGAACGTCAAGCCCGCCATCTTTAGCATCTTGATGACCACCCCAAGTTACACCGGCAGTTGGTAAGTTGTTTGTGCGAAGATCTGCTTCGCAGAGTAAACCTACGAGTGAGCGCAAATCACTGTCATTAAGCTCCGTGATTTCATTACCAGTTATTTCGAACATATTTTCCCACAATAATTAATATGCCTGTGATGGTCAATACGACTTTCATGCCTGCAATATCAGTAAATTTTGCGCGATGCATAACGATTGAACTCACAGGTGCGGCGGTTGTTTTGCCGCATCCCGTGGAGTGATTGGTTATGTGTTATTTTGTTATTGTTTCTACTATGGAAATGTCTTTTTTAATCCACTCATTTACTATCGTTGCAATCTCTACGCCTTTTTTCTTTGAGAATTTTTCAGCACTTCCATCATGTCAGGCTCAATATAAACAGGTAAATACAGTTCTGCATCCGGACGATAAAACTTACCTCTACCTTTGGAAAAATCATATTCTTTTTTCATTTATTTTCCTCCTGATACTGTTTTGATTTTTTCGTTGCCTTGCGGGCAGAAATAATTCTAATTCTGCAATAGTCGACATCCAACTGCTGGAAAGTATGTACTACAACCAGCAAAAATACCATTCTGTCAAGTCCAATTGTAGCCCATCGGTTCACCATGTTCGCTATGCTTCACTATCGAAAACGGCTACATTATTCTTGATCAAGAAAATAGTGGATGCTTGCTCAAAACTAATCCCGTGTTTTTTCTGATTTGTTTTTGCCTTATTAGGATCCCACTCAAAATAATAACGCACTTACTACATCCCATTTATATTTCCTTTCTTATCTTACACCTAACTATGTTATTAACAAGTTTTCTTTTACTTTGACAAATAGTACAGCATAAATCAATAAATATTTGACATATAAGGTTTTCACTACTATACCCGAACTTGTTAACATTACAAATTGAAAGATATCAAGACAACAGGATAAGTACCAATGATTAATATCCCTATAGTAATTCTGTGGACATCATACTCTAGTTTTAGAATCTCACTTTCTTTCACTTTTTTTGCGGTCTCTCCGCCTTCTTCTGACATAGCATGTTCCTGGGACTACCACACGAGCGATCATAGCCATAAGGAACTTGATTGTATATGTGGGTATTCAAACTGTAGTCAAATTGTAGTCAACTCCAGCGGAATCCAAAGGAATCAATAGGAATTGTCAGAAGTAAGCTTATGTTGTAACTTATTCCATGATAAAATATTGCGGTCATAACAGGCACAATATCAGTCAGTTATAAAAATTGTCAAAAAACACCCTTTTAACGAATGGCATTCAAAAGGTCAGGTTCGAATCCCTCAGCTCCACCAATAAATACAGTGGTTTCAGGCATTCGATACATTCCTGTCTTCCCCTAGTGTGACCAAATTGTGACCGACCTCTAATATTTGAACACCATCACGTAAACTTTCCGGGCAAGATGAGCGTACCTTTGAGTCATTCTAATATCTTTGTGTCCCAATAGTTTTGATATTTTATAAATATCAATTCCCCGTTACGCAAGCCGGATACAGCTATTTTACCTACTTGCATTTTTGCCTTCTTGGAAAAGAATAGCCTGAACGACCTGTGTCATTCTTCCCTCTTAGCTCCACAAAAAATGTTCCGCTAAGAGCGAAGGTTTTAACGCTTATTGCATCGGCTAACTTTATTCCCTTTCCTGTCACAGCATTCTTTCATCTTCTACAAAACAGAAGATCAAAGAATGCTGTGATTGTTTAATTATCAGTTACGCATTCTTATTTTACACGTATATTGGTTTTAATTGAATATATATTAGGTAACATAATTAAGTAGACTATTTCCTGAAAAAGGATTTAATTTGTTCTGGTCTTTTTTGAAGTGAGCGCAATGTTCTGAGAACTTGTGATTTTAATTGATGCTTATCTTTCATGGGTTTTGCCGTCAATCGTTTTGTTTTAGAATAATTCCAAACTTCTTCATCGGGATTTAATTCGGGAGAATATCCTGGTAAAATGTGCAAAGATAACCAAGAAGAGTTATTTTCAATAAATCGTTCCACCGCCTTAGACTTATGCGAAGGCGCTCCATCAATAATGAAAAAGACCTTACGTCGTTTAAAGTGGTTGCGGAAGGCATTCATAAAACGAATTAACGTTCTGGAATTAAAATTTTCCTTTGCAAATTGAAAGACTAAATCTCCTCTATGGCTAACTGCCGAGGTAACCCCAATATGAATACCCTTTTCCCCAGAAACACGCGCTATGGGTTGGATATCCGGGAAACTCCAAGTCTTCCCAACATGGGGGACCAAAAAGAAGGACGCTTCGTCCCCGTAAAGAATCAAACCACGAGATTGAGCCGCTTCCTGGGTAATTTTAGGCAACGTATATCGTTTCCAGCGATTTACTGCTTTAGGATTTTGTTCCAATGCCCTTCTCTCTGGAGTTTTGCGGACCAGCCCCAATCTTCTCAGAAAACGAGACATGTGTTTTGTATGGAACTTAGTTCCAAATTCTCTTTTAATCAAAATACGCACGCGGGGACCTGTCCACAAATCAGAATCAAACCCATATTCCATCGCGGGTTGTCGAAGCATTTTTACCAGTTTCAGGATTGCTGTTTGTTTGAGTTTAGATGGCGACCCCGTGGATTTGGTCGATCTCAATGCTTCAGAACCAAATGTCCGGTATTTTTGTATCCAACCAAAAACGGTGGATCTGTTCAGTCGCATCGCAAGAGCTATCTCTTCAACTCGAATTCCTTGTTGAACCATTCGCACTGCCAAGTAACGCATTTCTTCCAGCGTCTCATGGCTGATTGTGTATCCGTTTTCTCGATTGACTGTAGTCACATTCTGATAATAGCACGTTCATAAGAAAAGTCTACTTAATTATGTTACTTACTATATATCTTATCGAAAGTCATTTGCAAATATTTGGTTTAACAAATTTACGGATAATTTATAGTTGTATAGATTGTATTGGGTAAAGTGAAATCAAACAAACTAATTCTATAAACCCTGAACTTTAGGCGGCAGGTAGGGTTAGAGATTGTTCAGATACTCTTTAATTCTTTCGTGGTTTTCATTTTCTTTATCACCCTTAAAATACATCTCAATAAAATCTATCCTCAAGTTATTATCATGGAAAGCGTAAATAATCCGCAGAGAAGAACCCTTTAAATAGCGGCAAAACAAACGTGCCTTTATGACAGTGCAATGGTCGTTCTTTGTTATGACGCTAAAATGTTTACTGTTTCCCAAAGGCACAACGGTGATTACGCGTTTAAACTCCGCCAGGTCATCCGGCAATGATTGGTATTTTTTGGTCAGCCGCTTACATTCTTTGAGAAATTCGGGCAGTTCATTAAAGGTCATCGCTATAGTTTCTTACTGAATAATGCTCATCGCGATAGAACACGCTTTCATAAGAAAGCGGTTGTCCTTCTTTTGCTGTTTTCCACGGCATATCTCCGTGAGAGTAATTTTCTATTTCTCTGGCATTTTTATCAGAAAGACGCGCCAGGACTTCATCAATATGGTCAATCTCCCGCGCTGAAAGGGTGCTAAGATCGGCTCGCTTAACCGGCAGATATTTTTTTTGCAAGTGGTTAAAATACTTGCTTTTTACCGCCTCAATCTCTCCATTTCTCTGCATATCCTTTAAAATTGCCCCCAACTCAACCGATGTCGGTCCGTGGTGATTTTTAATGTAAGTTGCCCCCATTAAGTTTTCTTCAAACTTTTCATAATAATCAAAATCAATAAAGTAAAGGAGTTTGTGGATCACAGTTTCGCCAACGTTTGGCTTGCCTCCGACCTTTTCCAAAATGTAAAGCAACACCTGTTTGAATTTATCAAGATTCTTTCGTGTTACGCGGATGTGAAGACCGGCATCTGCCTTTTTGCCTGTACTCGTTTTTTCTAAAACGACCTCATGCACTGGCTCTTTGCCAGCTAAAAAATCTTCGAAAGGAATGCCAAAAATATCTGCAAGTATCTTTGCTGCTGAAATAGTTAAATCCTTCTCGCCCTGCTCTATTTGGATATACGTAGGACGGGAAACGCCAATCTTTGACGCCAGATACCCCTGGGTCAGATTGAGCTTTTTGCGCATCTGTTGGATGAATTTTGAATGTTCAGAAACATGATAGTTAATCATATATTCCAGAAAAAAAGATTTTGAATTTTAATGGTATCATAAGATTATTGCTTACGCTACAATCTTAAACATTGTAAATATATTTGTCAATATGAATGTAAAGAATATTAACAATTACATGAATTACCCAATAACAAGCAAGGATTAAGCCCTTCCTTTTTATAAATCCTTGCTTTTTTGGCAAGGATTTTTTTAGGTATTATTTTTTATCATGCTTGCCGCTTCCTATCTTTATATCCAGGTGTTTGTGGCAGTCGGCGCAGGTCTGGCGTAATAGACCTACCTGCCATAGGACGTCTTCGAGCGTGACAGTTTTATTCTTTTCTCTAAAAACACCGTCTATATTTTCAGATGCCGTCAGCATCGCACGGTTGAGTTCCTGATATTTATTGTCGTCTGGTCGGGCAAATTTCGTTGTGGCGGTCTTGCAGAGCGCTGTGAGATGAGCGCTTGCGTCAGTGTAAATTTTATAGTCTTTTTCTACTTCTTCAAAAGAGAAGTACGTCGAAAGTCGCTCCAGAACCTTATAATGCTTATCTATTTCACCCATAAGCACTGCCAGTTCGCTTTTTTCCTTCTCGTCGCCTTTTACCAGTTCCCCTCCAGTAAACCAAATGAAAGCTGTGCAAAATAACATAACGCGGCAAAGTCGCAACCAATTCCCCTTTGTGAAAGCAGGAAGATTGCTTCGGAAAAAACCCTCGCAATGACTATTACATGTCAACTTATTTAAGCCGTCCACTATAGGAAAGTTGTTGATTTTCCAGCCCCATGAGGCCATCCAATCAATAATAATATGTGTTCGTTGTGACATCATAATATTAAAAAGTTGTGCATAATATCGGGCAAATCAAAGCACACTATTAAAATTACAATACTGATAGGTTCACTTCGTTTAACCCATCCTCCTCAACCGACAGAATGTCCCGTCGTTTTCCCGTGTTAAATCAGCGACCCCACAGCCAGATAATAACCTTCCCTCTTGCCTTCCGGAAGTGCAAGGAAGGCGTCAATTTTTGCCAGCATCGCTTGTTTGTCCTCGTTCATCCTGCCGGCTACCTGGACATAATTGTTTTGATGATCGCAAGGCACGTAAGGAGAAAGGTTGTTGAAAATGCCACATCTGCGCCTATAATTTCTCGTATTAAAGAGAATTTCTTAAGGCACATCTTTAAAGCATGGTAAACTTATTTTACCCTGGAACAGAGAAAAGCTACGCTTTTTGCTTTATTTCAATTAAGTTGCCGGAAAAATCCCTCAGAAAGTAGACGGACTTCTCTTTGTGCTTACCAACGATGAGGTCGACCTGAGACCTCCGGGCCTTTTCTGTAACCTCTGAAAAATTGTCCAGCATTATACCGAAATGGGTAAAATTGGGGTGGGCATGTTGAAAATCCGATATGAATACCTCAATCTTTATCCCGGGCTTTTCAAAAACTAACACCTTGATCTCTTGAGAAAGAGAAAACAATTGCTCTGAAAGTTCCGGAACCAGAAGAATTTCTCGTGTCTTTTCAAGACCTAAAAAATCCTGATAAAACTGTATAGCCTGTTTCTCGCTCTTATTCGTGATGCCAATATGATTTAATTCCATGCCATATTTTAGCGTTTAATTGTTCAATATGCAAGCCTAAGGTGTCAGCGCTGTTTCAATAATTGAGGTGAATGGCGGAAGAAACGGCTGGAGTACCAAGCCACAACCCCAATACATGGAGACTTGTCCCCATGATGACATTGAGGAACATCCGTCAGAAAGTCGAATACTTATCATGAGAAATCGAAAGCTATAAGACAGGAAGCATTCCCCTATCTTTCCTGTTCTTTCCATCTTATCGGATTTACCTTCACGGTTTTATCCTTAAGGAATTATTATAAACGTACCAGTAACCGTTTTTAAGGCAAATTTTAAATGCATTCGGGTTCGACCCGAATTTGCTTATTTTGATTTACCTTTTTATTTTTTGTCATGGGACGAACATCTGTTATAATACTCAACTAAAATATGACACCGCCCATTTAAAGACATATCTTGATTGTTATATTGTGAAGAATTATTATCTCATTGTACGTGTAAACACTTTTTGAAATGGCTCCATATTGACGGATAACTGTATATGTCTCCTGAGAAAATAAAATTGTGCCCGAAATGCGGGTCAGAGTATTATGCGCATATTTTAGAATGCGCTGACTGCGGTGTCCTTCTGAAAATGCCGGAAGAGATCGGAAAAAACATTGAAAACAAATCGGACGTTACCGCGCCTCTCCACGACGAATGGATCGCGATCCGGGAAGAAGAGAAAGAAGGCATTCGCGAGTTATCGGATTTGCTTTCAAGAAACGGTATTTCTTCTCAAGTTGCATTGGCGCCGGGCTGCAGTACGGGAAAGTGTGGATGCCGGTATCTTCTCCTGACAACAAAAAGAGAGGCGCGCACCGCTCATGATTGTATTGAGGAATTCTTTATACAAAAACATCCCGAAATCAAGACTTCCCAGGAATGGGAATCAGAGGGAAGATGTCCTGCCTGTGGTTATAAGGTAAGCCCGAATACTAAAGAATGCCCGGATTGCGGATTGTTGTTAATTATTGAAAAGTATTTGGGTAAATAGGGACACATTCCATTACACGTTTCTTCCTTCTTTGATCTTCCTCTCGGCCTTAATTTAAACATCCTATCAAGTTTCCGCTCCATTTTACCCATAAAAATTCTCAATGAGTGATAGAATTCTACTTTTTTGTCAAATTAATAGGGATGTGTCCCTATTACTCTCACTATTACTCTTAATCCCGACCTCATCATCCCGTTTGACCCATATATCCACCACCGCAACCGATGAATACGACTCTAAGCCTCAGCCGTTTCCCACCGGCATGCATCTGCAACCTTTCTATAGAGTTCGTTTTCCTGGATCATCGTAAGTAATCATATCAAAGAAACCCCTGATTGGACATAATGGAATTTTATGGCGTATTAAAAATGATATAAGGTATCAGATGCTATCTGCCTTTTGGCAGTATCGTAGTTTTGGTTTCGGTTTACTCAACCAAACTTCCTTAAATTACGTGTCTGAATCCACCAGCAGTATTTTAATTCATGATGCATTCCCTCCACTTAACCCACCTTATCCAACTTAACATTGTCAAGTATTTTCTATGTTCAAGGCGACCCCCGTTTCGTTACGAAATCTCGTAGGCAAAAACTGAATTGTCGTTATTTATTTTAATTTCGTAAATATATTATTCGGTTCATTATAAGTCGTAACCTATTGACATAATAATCGTTGAGTTTGGTTTGTATGTATTGGTATATGATTTGTTCTATAAAAGTACAGAACAATGAGCAATGAATGTCACTGTGTTGTGTATTTTAAGGTTCTTGAGAAAGGAAGTGATGCTGTGGAGAAACACTTACAGGATGGTCAGAAGTTCGTGACAGAACGTACTGTTACAAAACGAACATTTTTCAGGAGGGATTGCTATGAAGACTTATGTTTTAGGAATAATGGCAATGTTTCTTATCTCATTTATATCAACCGGTGTTTTCGCGGCGAACGGAAACAAAGGTGATTGGGGTTTTGATCCAAAGTATTACAAATATGCCTTAATCGAGGGTGAAATAACTTCAATCGATTACGATAACGGGATACTCCATATGAAAGGAATAGATGAACAAATATTTTTCTGTGAGCACACTGAATTTTTTAGCGGGGATATTTCACTACCTATGGAAAGAGTGTTCCATGCCGTAAAATTTAACAACGATCAGAAAATAAAGGCGGACAATGTCAGCGTTGGAGACATGATTAAATCCAGATATAGCAAATTCAGCAATGGCAAGATCTACTTGGACACTTGTTTGGTAGGAAAAAAGACCTGAAATCCAGAGACATAGCAGCTAGCAATGACAATACCTTGTTATCAGGTAAATAAGGTTGCTCATTCAAGGTTTAAGGTTTTAAGTCCGTAAACGATTATGCCATAAAGACACACTTCATGTAAGTATGTCTTTGTGGCAAGAGAAGGGGGGAAAAAATGTTAACAGCACTCTATATATTGAAAAGATTGACGGCTCTCTTTTTGGTACCATTTGCAATTTTTCTTTTGCCAACGTTTCTTTATGTCATCATCGTACTCAGCTTGGGAAAAATAGAGACTCTGTTCAGCAGAGTATATTATTTTCGATACAAAAAGTTCTTACACTGTAAAAGAAAAAAGAAGATACCCTGTTAATTCTCTTCTTCTCTTTAGGATAATATTTGTGGTTGTAAAAAATTTGTCAGGAAGGAAGGTGATTACTATGCTTAGAAAAAATCGTATTTCGTAGAAGTATTGTTGAATGGTTGAGTGTTGGTTACTTTACACCAGTACAAAGATTTGAGAAAGGAGGATATAATGTGTGATATTTGGAAATGGACTTTGGCGTCGGCATTAATTGGCTGTGGCACAATGGGTGTGGTGGCCAACCTGATGACGAAAGAGGTAAAGGCCGTAGAAATTATAACCCACTGGGTGCCACATGAAGTTTATGGTACGCCGGGTGAGCCGGATAATAACGGTAAGGTATTCTTTTCTGGTTTGGGTGCAAAATATATGGGTTACCCGAAGGATTCGGGTGCGCCGCCTTATCCAGGAAAATATAGCAAATTCTGGAAGACTTTACCAGCCTACCGTTATTACATTCCTGACTATATGTACAACAGGGATGAGGTAAGGCCGTCAAACCCGATTAAGGGAACATTCACCCTTGATCAGTGTATTGGATGTCACTCAGTAATAACCCCGGGCATTGTGAGAGATTATAAGAAGAGCGCACATTCAAGGGCAGAACCAAGTCCAACGGGTTGTGATACCTGTCATGGTAATAACCACCAGAAGTTGTCCATGCCATCATCAAAGGCTTGCGGAACGAGCGAGTGCCATGAGACACAGTACAGCGAACAGGGACAGGGTGGTATAGGTTCGCACGCATCATGCGCTAGCTTTGCGCAGGTAGAGTGTGCATGGTCAATTGAAAGACCACCAGGCGATACGGCTGGTTGCACGTTCTGTCACACCAGCTCGGAAGAGAGATGCAGCACCTGCCACCAGAGGCATCAGTTTGATCCGAAGGTTGCAAGGCACGCCGAGCAGTGCAAGACATGTCACTGGGGTAAGGATCACAGGGACTGGGAAGCATATGACATCGGTCTCCATGGTGTAGTTTACCAGGTAAACAAGTGGGATCCAAAGCAGTTTGATTGGACTAAGAAGCTTGCCGATGCGGATTATGTAGGCCCAACCTGTCAGTACTGTCACATGAGAGGTGGTCACCATAACGTACAGAGGTTTGGCACAGTATATACTAGTATGGGTATGTCCATGGCAGACCGTGGCGCGCCAATCTGGAAAGAAAAGAGAGATCGCTGGACATCAGTATGCGATGACTGTCATTCGCCAAGGTTTGCACGTGAGAACTTACAGGCTTTGGATGAATCAGTTAAGGATGCAGGTTTGAAATACCGTGAGACATTCAAGGTGGCAGAAGATCTCATCAAGGATGGTGTAGCTGATCCAATGCCAAAAGATCTTTGTCCCGACTGGTCAGGTCAGCATATCTGGAGTTTGAAGATCGGAGCTTATCATGACGGTCCTGAGTACGGTGGAAAGACCGGCGAGTCAGGTGAGTTCAGGATGTCAAACTGCACGGATATTGAGAGGCTGTGCTTTGAGAGCGTAGGATATTTCCAGACCTACATTTACAAAGGTATGGCACACGGTTCATGGAACGATGCTACCTATTCGGATGGTTCATTCGGTATGGATCGTTGGTTAGTGAACGTAAAGCAGGATGCATCACAGGCAAGGAGACTTGCAGCGCTCGAAAAGAAGGTAGGAGTTACCTGGGTTCCGGAGAGTTTCTGGAAGACGGGCGAGTGGCTTGATCAGTTAACTGGTCCGTACATTGTAAAGAATCACCCTGGCAAGACCATCTTCGATCTGTGTCCTGATCCAGGTTGGTTAGATACACACCATGCGCCTGCTGAGGAAGTTGAGTACATCAACAGGAAGATAAAAGAACTCGGACCATGCGCCTGCTGAGGAAGTTGAGTACATCAACAGGAAGATAAAAGAACTCGGCTGGAAGACTGGTGAATACGGCACTCATCATACTACCGAAGGACATGATCATGCTGCCAGGTCACAGGCTGAACACTAATCGGCATCAATTATTTTCGTAGAAGACATTTGACAAAAGGAGCTGTGCGAAGTTTGCACAGCTCCCTTTTGTTTGTATGAAAAATACGCCTTTTGATATCAAAATTACCCTCCCTGAGAAATGCAGATTAAGACCGTTTATGAATTCCAAAGGCCTTCATTTGAGACGCCAGAGTGGTAGGTTTCAGGCCGAGGAGTTCCGCTGCTCCGCCAGGGCCTGACACCTTCCAGTTTGTTTGATGGAGAGCTGTCAGAATATTTTCTTTTTCCAGCTTTATTAAATCCTCATACGTTAGGATTTCACCGGATTGTTCTATGCTTTTGACATAATGGGGTACACTTGATAAAGCTTTTTCAGGAGGAACTTCCGGTAAATCTATTCGCAACTCCCTTCCTCCCGACAAAATTACTGCGCGCTCAATTACATTTCGTAGTTCTCGTATATTTCCAGGCCAGTTATAGTTCTGGAGCTGAAGAATGTGTTTTTCTTTCAAAGGTAATTCTTTCAGTCCCATGTTCTGACATATCCTTTTTAAAAATTCTTTTGCTAAAAGAGGGATGTCTTCTTTCCTGTTTCGGAGAGGAACAATTTCCAGGGGAAAAGCGCTTAATCGAAAGTAAAGGTCCTGCCGGAACCGTTTTGCTTCCATCTCCTTTTTAAGATCTCTATTGGTTGCGGCAATTACCCTCACATTTACCCGGCGGGTCTTTTCTTCTCCAATCCTTTCGTACTCGCCTTCCTGAAGCACGCGCAATAACTTACTTTGTAATTCCAGCGGTATGTCTCCCACCTCATCAAGAAAGAGCGTTCCTCCGTCTGCAAGCTGAAATCTTCCTATTCGATCCCTCAGCGCTCCGGTAAATGCACCTTTTACGTGCCCAAAAAATTCGCTTTCAAAGAGTTCGCGCGGGATAGAAGCACAGTTGACCTTAATGAGAGATTGATTTTTTCGTCTGCTTCGCTGATGAATCGCCAGGGCGATGAGTTCTTTTCCTGTCCCGGACTCTCCATGAATAAGAACCGTCGCGTCTGTAGGCGCTACCAGCTCTATTTGCTGAAGGGTCTTTTGCAATGCAGGACTCTGTCCTACAATGTTTTCAAATGTATCCACATCCTGGACTTTGTCGCGAAGATATTCATTTTCCAGTTCCAACTGACGGCGTAATTGTTCGATTTCCTCAAATGCCCTGGCATTAGCAATTGCTGATGCTGCGTTGTAAGCAAAGGTTCGAAGCATGACAAGGTGTGATTGATCCAACACTTTTCGGCTGAAGAGAGCTAGCACGCCAAGTGTTTCACCCCGGAAAACTAATGGTTGACCAGCGAAACTGGCTATTTTCTCCCGCTTTGCCCATTCCGGATCCAGCAGCCAGTTGGGATTTTTGATTATATCATTACGTAAAACAGCCTTGCCAGTTCCTCCAATATAACCTATTTTCCCTCTGGCAGTAATGTTGTTTGACTCAGTAGGATAAAGGGGAAATCGTCTGTAATGCCCTTTCAGCCCTGTGTACAGCTGTTTATTATGAAGCGATAGACCATTGCTTGCCACCAAATGCAGACATTTCGTTTGATCAGGACAATTTTTCAACCAGGGACAGATGCGACATATATCGCCCGGCTCTATGAGCCAAATTCTGGCAAGAACAACATCACGGTCGTCAGCTAACCCATTCACGATATTACGGAAAACAACGTCCACTGAGCGTTCATTAGCTACAGACAGGGCGATGGATTGAAAAAATTCAATATTCATAATTTCAAGTGTAAATAATGATTGATTTGGTTTCAACGATATTTAGCAATCCACGAGATATCGAATTCCGTAATTAGGTAGGGTACTGGCGTAGTTGTTTAGGTTTGGCCTATCCCCATTTACATGAGGACATATCTGCTTCTGTCACTTTCGTCTGACAGTGCCTCACGAGCCTAACCGTGCTCTATTTCCAACTCCCCCTCATCAAGCCGTACGTTCAGTTCTCCCGAATCATAATAAATAATCAAAGCAAAGAAATCCTTGATTGAACATAATGGATTTTTTTATCACGAATTATTTTCTCTCTCTCGTTGCCTTTATTCTTTCAATTGCATCGGCGACATTTTCACGAATGTCATTATTCCTGTTATTTATGAGGGACTGGAGCGATGGGATTACTTGAGGACTGCCAACTCTACCCAGTGCCCATGCGGCAGAACACACAACTGCCGGTTCTTTGTCTTTCAAAGCCCATATTAACGATGCGACAGCCCTTTCATCTCCTATCCAGCCAAGGGTTCTGGCTGCACGTTCCCGCGCAAATTTGTTCGGATCTCGCAGTGCATTTATCAATGCAGAAACTGCGGGATAGCCTATCTTTACCAGCGCCCAGCTTGCCCTGCGCCGGGTGGCTTCTTCATTGTCCCTCAATGCCCCAATCAAGGCAGGAATAGATTTTTTGCCAATGGAGGCCAATGCCCATGCAGCCATTGTCCGCGCCCATAGAGCATCTTCACCAGCGTTGGCAATCAGGACGTTGGTAAGCGGTTCTATGGCTTTTTCACTCCTGATAAGACTGAGCGCTTCAACGCAGCCACTCTTAACATGCCAGTTTTTTTCTTTGATCAGAACATTCGCTAACGTGAAAACGGTACTCCCGTCGCCGAGTGTCCCCAGAGTCCTTGTAATATCGTATTTTACCCATGGGTCTGTTTCAGTCTTCAGGGTATCGATCAGCACAGGCACAGATTGTTGCGCCCCTATTCTTTTTAATGCAAGCGCCGCTTCCCGTCGTATCTCCGGATGTTTATCTTTTAACATCGGGTGTATATGTTCTGCGATAACACTGTCACCGCAAAAACCAAGCGTCCACACAGCGGTTTGTCTAACCCAGGGATTGCTATCTTTGAGAAGTTTCAGGAGAGGAGACACCGTGTGCCGTTGCGGCAATACCATCATGGCAAGGGCAGCAGCCCTTGCCTTATCATGATCGTCACCTTCTATGGTCTTGATCAGCGTCTCAACTTTTTTTTGGATGTATCCCCCGCCATCGCTGGTATCTTCCGGGGGATTATCGCCTGACTTTTTCCTGGGCGTATTGACAATGTGTCGACTTTTTATATTAAAAATATCCGTGACTACGCATGGGTAATCCACCAGGAGGATATCAACGCCCACCCTGACCCGGTCTTTTATCGTCTTCCGGTCATCGTTCTCAAGCGCTGTTGAGAGCGCATATTTTTTTTCTTCATGAATTTGGCTGACTTTATCTTCTTTCAATTCTTCAGGAGATAGAAAAACCAACTCTTTTCCATACAATTCGGGGTCTTCTATATCGGCATTTCTCAACGTTCCCCACAAATGTACCTGCGAAGCCATATCGTGCAATTTAACCATGTCCAGTACCTGTTTTTCCAGGCATGTTTGTCTGACATTCAGGATTAATTTGAGATTGTTTAGTTTGCAAAACTCAAGGACGTCGGAAAGCAGGGGTATTGGTTCTTTTTGAAATTCCCTGCCACGCCAGGAACCCGCATCGTATTGCTGAATCTCGCCATACGATAACTGATCGACACGTCCATTTCCATCGGTTGTCCTGTCAATCGTTTCATCATGCATTAACACCAGTTGATTATCCCTTGTTTGCCGAATATCTATTTCTATACCGTCAACGCCGAGCTCAACAGCCCTCCTTAACGCTGCAAAGGTATTTTCGGGGACATCTTCCAATACACCGTGATGGACAAATATCTGGACGCTATGCGGGATTTCAGCAAGGATGGCTGCGGGTAAAAGGATTATGCAAAGAATAAGAGGAACGAGTCGTGAAATTTTAATATGTTTCCGGAGATACGGTAACCATAGGAACACAGAGAAGTTGAGTTTGGAAAGTAATTTTTCTGATTTCGTCATTATATTATTTTGTAAAAATTTTTTTTAATAAGTTTTTTTAACAACCCCATTTACTACTTATCAGGAAGTGAAGTTTGTTTATGAGAGAAAGATTGCTTCGCTCCGCTCGCAATGACCCCGGACGACGAAAGTCGTCACTACAAACACTCGCAATGACAACGTGCTGTGCTGTGGCCATCAAAGTACATAGTAAGTGTCATTGCGAGGGGTTTTTCCGAAGTAGAGACGCAAAATCTTGCGTCTCTACAGCTTTCACAAGAGAATTGGTTGCGGCTTTGCTGCGCCGGGTAATCACTTTTTACCGGTATCAAGCTGCCAGTGTGGTCTGCCTTCCCAGGTAACCTTGTTGCCGGCAATATCAAAGTAAACCTGATCAGAAAACGTCCTTGCTCCTTCTCTCCGCAACTCGGCTTTTGGATTGCCGGTTAATAATGCAGCATTCTGAACGAGATCCCATATAAGCATAGACCCCAGTCCCTCGCTGTCGTTTAACGTTTTACTAAGAAAATAGACGTTACCTGTGGCAATAATCTTCGTTATCCTCTGCTTATCGTTTAAATACGCATCAATCTGGTCTCCGTTTAACTTCTGTCCGCCCCGGTTTGCCTGTACTTCTTCAAAAAAGCTTGCTTTTTTCGATATATCATTATAGTTCATTTTTTTCACCCAATTGACCTTTATATCAGTTTCTCCCGCTTCTTTCCTGTCGGAATTCCCATCGCCCCTTTCATACAAAGTCCCCCTGCCTTCACAAAGGATGGTCTTTCCATCTTCATAGAATAAAATTCTCGGCGCAAGAATTTGCCGTTCCTTTCCTTCCTGAAGCATTGCAAAGGGTTTTCCCCTGAGAACGGTAACTTTATTTTTTGCATTCCATGACACCTGGTCTCCAATGGCTTCTTCAAATAAGCCCTGTTTTTTATTCAAAATATGGACTTTTTCTGAAGCCTTCATGGTTGCCAGGGCAAAATTACGGTCGGCAAAGGTTACATTGAGCGTGTTGCATAGTAATGTGGAATTCTCATTTCTCGCTTCAACGTCTTCTTCGAAAATAGCCTCTTTCATGTCATTCGTGAGATTCATTTTTCCTTCCCACTTTATGTTGATAGTATTCATAGTGGACATGTCAGGAGTACCTGAAAGGTTTTTTTTGTCTGGTTTCTCTTTCAGCCTGGTTTTTAAACTGCCCGCGCTTGGCACCTCTATTTTGCCCGTTTCTTTGAAGAAGATCATCTTCAGTGCGTCGATATTCAGATTGTCCATAACAAATTCAGCCTTATGGGGATCTTCTATGGTGGCGGTTTGCAGGGTAACATCCCATGTCAGGATGCTTCCTTTGGCGATTTTCGTACCCTGTGAGGCGAGTACATTCCCGCTGGCAATCGCCTGTTTGGTCTTTTTTGTCTTGGGGTCAAGAAAGAGAACGAGTTTATCCGAAAAGATAGTCGAAATACCCTTTTTAACCTCGACGTTATCGTGAAACGTCATGATGTCTGTTTCCGGCTGTCTGTCAAATATAAGTTGTCCGCTCGACCGAATAGTGGTTTTTTCAGTTTTTGTTTTTCCTGTAGTGGTTCCGGTTGTGTTGCTTGTGTCATCTTCCGGGGTTTGAGAAGGTGACGACGCACTATCCTGGGGTAAGGTAAAGAGGTCATTTGAAATACCGTCTAACACCATTTCCGTATCCCGGGTAATCCACATTTTTTTATTAACAAGGTCTATTTCACAGCCCTGCCCTTTGATATTTAAGCCTTTCCCGTTGATCGTAATCGGGTTATCGGAATACACAAACTTTTTATCCGGAAGATATCGCAAATAGTCTGTATTAAGTTGGGTTTCCTGGTCAAACTGAACAACAACATCGTCAGAGAGATGTCCTTCATTGGAGACGGTATTCATTTCTCCGTTTTTAGAGGTAATAAAAACAGATACCGTTCCCGCTTCGGTATTTTTCGGATTCAGCACTTCAATTTCAGGAGAAATGATTTTATACACGTTATTTCCCAGCAGGTAGGTATTTTCCCCCCGCATAACCAGGGTTTCATTTCCCTGCTCATCATAATTAGGAATAGACAGCCCTTGTACAGACTGCGTAACCGTTCCGGGTGTTTTGGAATCAGTCGGTTGTTTGGGTGAAGGAGTGCTTTCCTTGGTAACAGGGCTTGCCGTTTGGTCTTTTATCTCTTCTTTTTTGGGTTGGGAGATAATGAGTGACACAATGATGGTAATCATGCAGGCAACGGGAATACCAATAAATATATATCTTCGAATGTTCATAAAATTCTGCAATTAAATGTTTTGTTTAAATGTGTGAACCATTACAGTTTCTCGTACCGTTCCATAATGAAATCCCATTTTTCCTGGAATTTAAGAATTTTCTCTACAACCTCCCGTACAGCGCCAGAGCCTCCTTTTGTCTTTGTAACATAAAGGGCATATTGCTTCACGATGGATGATGCATTGGCAACGGCAATGGGTAGCCCGACACGATAGAGAATAGGGAGGTCTATAAGGTCGTCGCCGATATAGCAGACTTCTTCGTCCCGGAGGGCGTGTTTTTCAAGGATTTCCTTGTAGGCATCGATCTTGCTTTTGGCTCCCTGGTATACATCCTCAATACCCAGTTCCCTTGCGCGATGGTTTACTGCCTCAGAGTTTCTTCCGCTGATAATGGCCGTCTTTATGCCTGCCCGGTGAAGGTATGAAATGGCGGTGCCGTCTAATACGTGAAATGCCTTTGTTTCGCATCCGCTGGAATCAATATATATGGCGCCATCGGTTAAAACACCATCAACATCTATAATGACAATCTTGATATTTTTCAAAAACTAAAACCCGACCTCCAGTAAATCCTGCACATCAATGATACCGACAGGCGTATTGGCGTCATTAACGACAGGGAGTTGGTCGATCTTGTGTTCTTTTAATACCTTATAAGCCTCTGCTACGAGGCAGCCGGTATGTATTACCCTGGGCGACCGTGTCATGACCTCTTTTACGCTGCAATGTAAAACGGTTATGCCATCTCTCAAATGCCTCCGGAGATCACCGTCGGTAAAAAAGCCTACCAGTTTATTTTTTTCATCCACAAGGCTGACCGCGCCTGGTTTTCCGGGTGTTTCCGTCATGATGGCGATTACATCGAGTAGTGGCGTATCCTCATGCGCAACCGGATTCTCTTCGTTTTTGCGCATAACCATTTCTACCGTAAGTAATTTTCTGCCCAGATCGCCGCCCGGATGATAGCGGGCGTAATCCTCCTTGCCGAGGTTGCGCTTTTTAAACAACGAAAGCGCAAGGGCGTCCCCGAGGGCAAGCATGGCCGTTGAACTTGCAGACGGGGCAAGACCTAACGGACACGGTTCTTCAATTTTTCCGATATCAAGCACAATGTCACTGTATTTGGCCAGGGAAGATTTATTATTTCCCGTAATGGCGATCACCGTTGATCCGATCTTCTTTACAAAAGGCAGGAGCATAACAACCTCGGTTTCTCCGCTGTTTGAGAGCGCAAGGACGACGTCGTCTGTTACAATCCTTCCCAGATCGCCATGCCGCGCCTCTGAGCAGTGAATCCAGTAAGAGGGTGTTCCGGTGCTCGCAAGTGTTGCAGAAATTTTCTGGCCGATAATTCCGGCCTTCCCAATACCCGTAACGACAACCCGGCCTTTACAGGCAAAGATTACATCAACAGCCTTTTGAAAACTGTGGTCGATGCGGTCAACGAGATTTCTTATAGCATCTGATTCAAGGAGTAATACCTCTCGTGCAAACGCAATATCGGGCAAGGAATCTTTTTTTATAAGGTTGTCCTTATGTTCTGCTGATTTTGTGGAACGAGAACTCATGGTTATTTTAAACGATTTGAAAGGAAGAGTTTTGCCAACGGCCAGTTTCCAGCATAAAACAAGGAAATACCGTAGTAGTTAGAATTTTCGTAACAATTTAGTATTTTGAAAATTATAGTGGTCATTCTCTGAACATGCAAGGGAAAAGAACGGAGTTCATTAAGACTGAGTCCTGTGTTCTATACTTGACAACTTATTTCCCTTGTGCTAATATGCCCATCAGAAAAAGGAGGGCAAACACTTTTGTGAATTTTAATAATTTAATCATCTCAATACCTACGATACTCTATGCTTTGACCATCCACGAGTATTTTCATGGATGGACGGCTAACAGATTAGGCGACCCCACGGCGAGGCTGCAGGGGCGGCTGACGTTAAATCCACTTGCGCATATTGACATCCTTGGCGCCTTATGCTTTATCTTTGCCCATTTTGGATGGGGCAAACCCGTTCCCATAAATCCTTATAATTTCAAAAACCCGCGACGCGACAATGTGATTGTTTCCTTTGCAGGGCCTGCAGCTAATTTTGTTTCTGCGTTGATGTTCGGCATACTCTTTCAACTCCTGAGAAACGCATCGTTTCTTCCTTTAAGCGCTTCTGCTGTATTATTCAATCTCCTGTTATCGGGTATCGTCATGAATCTCTCGCTTGCGTTTTTCAATATGATCCCTTTATATCCTCTGGATGGTTCTCACATCATGGAAGGTTTATTGCCCTATCCCACGGCGCAGAAATACAAGGAAATTGAGCGGTACAGCCCATTTATTTTGTTGGGAATAATCTTTATAGGAAATTATACGAATGTATCAATTTTGAGTATGGTGCTCAGCCCACCCATAAACTATTTTCTCAGATTATTTACGGGGTTATAAAAATGACTGATTATAAAGTAGATTTAGACATTTATAACGGACCCCTTGATCTGCTTCTTTACCTGATAAGAAAAGAAGAAGTGAATATCTGTGATATCCCCATAGCCAAAATCACCGACCAGTATTTGCACTATGTAGAAATGCTGAAAATCTTGGATATGAATATTGTGGGGGATTTTCTGGTAATGGCCGCCACCCTTATGTATGTCAAATCATATATGCTCCTCCCGCGTACGGAAATGCCCGAACAGGGAGAAGAAGAGGTTGATGACCCGCGGTTGTCGCTGGTCAAACAACTGCTGGAGTATAAACGATACAAGGAAAGTACTTTTCTCCTTGTATCAAGGGCTGCCGAATGGGAAAGAAAGTGCAAACGTATCCACAGGGAAATTCCTGTTGAACCAACGGAAAAAGACAAGGAATTGCCGATTGACGGTGTAAGTTTATGGGATCTGCTGCAAAGATTTTCCCAGATTATGAAGCAGACCCTGATGAATGTGCCGGCAAAGGTAACCTATGACGATGTGCCGATACAGGAGTATATGAACGAGGTACTGGAAAGGGTGCATACTCATACAACGATAACCTTTACCAGTCTTTTTAAGGGAATACGTGAGCGAATTCGCATCATAGGATTTTTCCTTGCCTTGTTGGAACTCGTTCGTTTAAAGAGGATAAAACTTGAACAACTGGCCAATTTTGAGGATATTCAGATATCATTGCACGAGATGTCAATGGACAAGGCCGGAATCGTTCTGTAGGCATAAGGTAAAATAAAGGTAACTACTCAGCGTACTTTTGCCCACAATCGCTACGGGTGAACAAAATATTGATTATGTAATCCCGAAGGGATATCATTATTGGATTATCTGAAATCCCCCTTAGAAAAGGGGGACTTAGGGGGTTGTTTCCCTTTGATCAGGGGATTTGGTTGCGGCTATGCTGCGTTAGGCAATTATTGTTAACCCCTGGGGGGAGGCATAGTATCGTTATTTTCGCAATATTTCACCCCTACAGGGTTGAATATTGCGGTGTGTTTTTTCCAATCATGTCATCCCTTCGGGATTTTCCCGTCTGCCTGTTTTCTCTACTGGCTCGTAACTATTCAGAGAAAACATTCTTTGTCAGTTTCGCTGAATAGTTACGAAATCTGGAAATAAATAACCATCCATGAATCATATCATAAAACTTTTAAATTGAAATTTACGGTTAAGATTGTTAAAGTAATTCATTTATTGAATTTCTCGAATTTTTCATAGATTTTATGAGATTACTATGATTTCTCCGGAATTATTGGACATTCTCGCATGCCCCCTTTGCAAGGCCGATGTTCGGCTTCAAGGGGATAGCATTGTATGCACACAATGCGGCCGAAGATACCCGATAAGAGATGATATCCCTGTTATGCTTATTGATGAGGCTGAATTACCAGAGGAATCGGAAAAGGAACGTTGATGGATAGAAAGGCGCTTATTGCGGTTGTTGTTTGTGGGATACTTATGATATTGTATTATCCCTTTATTTTACCCTTGTTTTCTAAAAAAGCTCCGCCTGTTGAGGTTGTTACAGAAGAAGCGCTTCACGGGAAACAAGAGGAAGGAAAGGCTGAAACAGCATTAAAAGCCAAACCTTTATCGATAACCCCGGAAATACCATCACAGACAAATATTCCACCCCAGGAAGTTACGATTGAAAATGAACTGGTTAGGATGGTCTGGACAAACGATGGGGCTGCGATTAAATCCATCCAACTCAAAAATTTCAAAAATGCAGAGGCAAAAAATACCCTGGAGTTAATTAAAGAAATAAATACAGAATACCTCCCCCTTGCAATTGATAATATCTTTCAGAGGAAAGACTTTCGTAAACACCGATATTCGGTTGCCGAGCAGGGTACAAACAAGATTGTCTTTACAACACGACTGGAAGAAGGGGTAAATATTGTTAAAACGGTCAACTTGCCACCGGCTCAATATCATGCCGAAATAGAAGTCGCGATGGAAAATACTACTGATGCTGAAATCCCATTAACATACGACATTATTGCGTCTTCCATGATTACCCATGAAGGCGCTTTAAACGCAGATATAGCCGCTGTCGTGGGTGTTGATATGGGAAACAAAAGAACGAAACTGGTGCGTATATTATCAAAAGAGCTTCCTTCTAAGAACGAATCCGCTGGTATTGTATGGACCGGCTCGGTGAACAAATATTTTGCTACGGTATTGAAACCACAGTCCAGCGAATGGGTTGCGTCAATCAATTCGCAGGCGTTCGACGCCATGGGCCAACCATCAAATGAAAAGTCCGATCTGGGCAATTTTATGGTCAGCTTGCAAACAAAGCTCCGTCTGAATCCCCACGATATCGTCAAACACAACTATATATATTTTGTTGGACCAAAAAAAGAGGAAATCCTGGCGCAGTATGAAAATCTACATGCGCTTCTGAGTTACGGCTGGCTCAATTCTATCAGCAAGGTGCTCCTCGCCTTTCTCAATGCCGTTCACAGGGTAATTCCCAATTATGGTGTATCTATTATTATAATGACTATCATCATTAAGGCATTCCTCTTCCCGTTAACAAGGAAGAGCCAGGTTTCCATGTACAGGATGCAGCAATTACAGCCCATGATAAACCTCATGAAAGAGAAATACAAACACGATAAACAGAGGATGGGCAAGGAGCAAATGCTGTTATTCAAAAAATACGGTGTTAATCCCATGAGTGGCTGCCTGCCTATGTTTTTGCAGCTCCCTGTGTTTATTGCCCTCTTCCGCACCTTACAACTTTCTTTTGAAATGAGACAGGCGCCTTTTTTGTTATGGATTAACGACCTTTCAATGCCTGATACCTTACTCAGCTTTCCGTTTCACATCCCCTTTATTGGCAATACCCTCAATGTATTACCGCTCATTATGACCGCCGCTTCCTTTGGACAGATGAAGACGACCCCCAAGACTCCGGCAGTAGATCCACAGGCGCAGGCGCAGCAAAAGATGATGTCCTTTATGCCGGTTATTTTCGCCTTTATCCTGTATCACATGCCTTCAGGACTTACGGTTTACTGGACAACCAGCACCTTGCTCAGTATCATTGAAGGCATTTTGATCAGGAAATCTATCAAAAAGATAAAAATTAAATAGTTTAACGTGAAGAAAATATCCTGTAGAGCGAAGCGGCGCTTCGCTCTACACAAAAGTAGCTGAAAGTCTTTTTTTATGTCCCCCGAAATTCAGGATACGATTGTCGCAGTTTCCGCACCGTCGGGGAGATCCTTCCAGGTAATTATCAAAATTAGCGGACCGGAAGCCATTCCCTGTATTCAGGATTTTTTCGTCCCTGCCTTTCATGGTAATGTAAGCGCTATTTCCACATATACCTCCGTACAGGGCTATTTTTATATCAAGGAAGAGCAAACTAATATTCCTGCATCTTTATATATTATGAAACAACCCTTTTCTTATACAAAAGAGGACGTGATAGAAATCCATACACTTGGGTCACTACCTGTTGTAGAGATGCTCATACGGGCCATTTTATCAGATGCGCTGAACAAAAAGAGAAATGTCCGGCTTTCACAGCCAGGCGAATTTACCAAACGCGCATTTCTCCATGGACGCATAGACCTTACTCAGGCAGAGGCGGTGATGCGTATTATCCATGCGCAAACAGACGCCGAATTAGCGGCGGCGGTATCACAACTTAGCGGCGGTATTTCTCGCCAGATCAGCCATATCATGGACGAAGCGGTTTCCTTGTGTTCCCATATTGAAGCAGCGATTGATTTTTCAGACCAGGAGATTGAATTGATATCCGGGGAAGAGATCATGGCCAGGCTGAAAACGATTGTAAGAAACATCTCGGAATTCCTCTTTCAATCAGAAACATCCAGGATTTCAGGCGAGGGTATCAATACGGTTTTCTATGGAATACCCAATGTGGGAAAATCAAGTCTTATCAATGCGCTCCTCGGAAAAAAGAGGTCTATTGTCAGTGAAATACCCGGCACAACGCGGGACGTGGTTACCGACAGTTTACACATTGGCGGCATCCATTTTAAATTAACAGATACTGCCGGGAAGGATGATGCTCAGGGCGCTGTAATATCAAGGACCCGGGAAAAGACACGGATGGCCTTGAAAAGCGCACACATAGTGCTGCTCGTCATTGATGGCAGTACCAATACCGGTGAGCAACTCAAAGAATTGGATTTAAGTGACGCGGCGGGAAGAATAATTGTCGTAATCAATAAATGTGATGTGCAACAAAAGAGTCCCATTTTCGAATTGCCGGAAATGTTGAAAAAATACCCCCTTGTGCATACTTCATCGCTGACGGGCGAGGGATTGGAAAGACTTAAGGAGATGTTGACAGAGAACGTTCTGGGCGGTCAGATAAATCAGACAAGTAGCCCCTCGCTTTTTAATGCCCGCCAAAGAGAGGCATTACAGAGGTCTTTCCTGGCAATACAACAAGCTCAGCTATCAACACAAAATAACGAAAGTTACGAATTTATCGCATTAGACCTGCGTGCCGCAATCAATGCCCTTGGTGAAATTATTGGAGAAGTAACCACAGAAGATATTTTAGGCAAAATATTTTCTGAATTTTGTATTGGAAAATGAAATGACAACGAGACCTTCATGGGATGAATATTTTTTGCGCATTACCCGGGAAGTTGCCCAGCGCTCCACATGTCTGCGGAGACAAGTAGGGGCAGTCCTGGTAATGGACAAACACATCCTGACAACCGGTTATAACGGAGCGCCGAGCGGACTTCCCCACTGTCTTGAGATTGGCTGTCTGCGTGAGCAATTAAAAGTGCCGCCCGGCGAGCGGCACGAACTCTGCCGTGGTCTCCACGCCGAAATGAACGCACTGCTTCAGGCGTCGCATTACGGAATAAAGATTGCGGGAGCGACACTCTATACCACAACCTACCCATGTTCCTTGTGCGCAAAAATGCTCGTCAACACCGGCATCAAGCGCATCGTCACCCTGACCGATTATCCCGATGCCCTCGCCAAAGAAATTCTCTCCCTGGCAAATGTGAAGGTAGAGATTGTAAAGCTGGAAAGCCTTGAGAGGGAATAATCATGAGAATTGAAAATACCCGGAACAGAATGCGCTCATATTGGGCTTAATAAAAGGGATTTTCTGGCCTTCAAATATTCTCCTTGACATTCTATATCTTGTATGGTATTTTTTTAACCATGCAATATATGACTAAGTAAGCGTCAAAACCGTTAATATTTTATTTATAAGGTCTATTTTATGCAATGTTTGTTTTGTAAGGTAGATAATGATAAGGTCGTAAACTCCCGGACGTCGGTGGATGGCCTGAGCATCAAGCGTCGTCGTGAGTGTCTGGGTTGTGGACGCCGGTATACTACCTATGAGCGAATCGAAGAAAACCCTCTGCGTGTGGTAAAGAAGGACGGGAGCCGGGAGGCTTTTGACCGCAGGAAGATATTAAACGGTTTCATGAAGGCATGCGAAAAAAGACCCGTCTCTACCGATACCTTAGAAAATATTGTGAACGAAATTGAGCGTGATATTTATAACAAGTTTGACAGGGAAGTGTCTTCAAATTTTATCGGCTCGCTGGTGATGCAAAAGCTGCGGGTACTGGATATGGTCGCTTACGTACGGTTTGCGTCGGTGTATCGGGAATTTAAGGATATTTCAGATTTTATTGACGAACTTAAGCCGTTGATGTCGGGTGTAAAGGATAATAAGAAAAAGAAAAGGGACGAGGGTGGCAGCCCTCGCAATGTATCTGTTTAACATTAGACCAAAAGGGGAAGGCATGAACACAACTACAACAATACAGTATGTGGTAAAGCGTGATGGAAGGCGGGTGCCTTTCAACGAGAAGAAGATTGCTGAGGCGATTTTCAAGGCAGCGCAGGCGGTCGGCGGCGATGACCGGTCGCTTGCAGAAGAACTGGCTGCCGTTGTTGCCGTGTTTCTTGAGAGGAAATTTAAAGAACAAAACCCCGGTATCGAAGACATACAGGATACCGTAGAAAAGGTGCTCATCGAAACAGGCCATGCTAAGACCGCCAAGGCTTACATCCTCTACCGTGATAAGCGGGCAAGGATCCGTGAATCCCTCCGTGTGCGAAAGCAAACCAAAAAACGCGCAGACACAACTGATGTCTCCCTTCTGGTCAATACAGAAACGAAAGACGAGACCTTTCCGTGGGACAAAAGGAAGATCGCCGTAGCATTGACGAAGGAGGCTGACCTCCCGGAAGAAGTTGCGGATGAAGTTGCAAACGTCGTCGAGCAGAGGGTCTTTGCGTCAGGTATGAATCGTATTTCCACAGCCCTGATCCGTGAACTGGCAGATAATGAACTCTTTGAAAGGGGTTATAACAAGAAACTCGAAAAGCAGACAGTTATCGGGATGCCGAAATTCGATTTGATCGAGTTGATTACCTCGAAAAATAAGGAAAACAGCAACATCGCTTCAAATAATCCGGAGGCAATTAATCTGGCAATCGCCGAAAATACCTTAAAACAGTATGCGCTCCAGGAGGTATTTTCCAAGGAAGTTGCAGACGCCCACATGAGTGGCATGGTACACCTTCACGATCTCGGATATCCAACAAGGGTATATTGCTCTTCCCATTCCATCGAATATATAAAGAAGTATGGACTCTCACTCCAGAATCTCGATACAGAATCAGCCCCTGCAAAACACGCGCGTACCCTGACTGGGCATTTAAATACATTCCTGGCGTCCATGCAGGCATATTATGCCGGTGCGCTGGGAGTAGGGTATATAAACATCATGTATGCCCCCTACCTTGAGGGAATGAGCTACAAAGAGATGAAACAGGAAGCACAGCATCTTATCTTCAGTTGCTCGCAGAGCGCTTTTTCCCGCGGTGGCCAGACGTTGTTCCTCGATTTTAATGTCCATACGGGTATTCCAAGATACTTACGGGATATCCCCGCCATTGGACCGAGTGGAAAATACACGGGAAAGACTTATGGTGAGTATGCGGAAACTGCCCGACAATTTACCCTTGCCATGCTGGATGTGTGGCGGGAAGGGGATTGTTACGGACACCCCTTTGCCTTTCCAAAGTGCGATTTCCATATTAATGAAGACACACTCAACGATCCGAAACAGTATGAACTCCTGGAGTATGCGTGCCAGATTGCAAGTGAAAATGGCGTTCCTTATTTCATCTTTGACAGGGATGAGATTACCCTCTCCGCATGTTGCCGTTTGCGTACTACGATTAGCGATCATTACATGATACAGCACCCTGAGAGTATGCGTTTTTGCGGGTTCCAGAACGTTACTATCAACCTTCCTCAGGCAGCATACCGTGGCGGCAGGGGAAACTGGGAGGCGCTTTACAAGGAAATTGACAAGGGGATAGAGATTGCCGTACAGGCACACCTCCAGAAGAAGGCTTTTGCTAAAACCTTAATGGCCAGCCCGGAAATGCCACTTTGGGAGATTGGCAAAAAGGCCAGGGATGGCCGTCCTTATGTAGACCTTGAGGCATCCACATATATCGTAGGTATTCTGGGATTGAATGAGTGTTTGCAATTTATGACCGGCAGGGAACTCCACGAAGGCGAGGATATGATTAAGCTGGGATTGCGGATTATTTCCCACATGTATATGCGGGTTAAGGAGGCGGGAAAGAAGCACAATTTGAAATTCTCCCTTGAAGAATCACCCGCCGAAAGCGCAAGCCGCAGGCTGGCAAAGGTTGATGTGAGAAATTATCCGGAGGCTGTTGACATGGTGAAGGGGAATATTGAGAGGGATGAATTCTATTATACCAATAGCGTCCACCTGCGTCCTGATGCGCCGGTAGACATGATTACCCGTATATTCCTCCAGAGTAAGTTCCACACCATGATTGAGTCTGGCGCTATTATTCATGCATTTGTTGGAGAACAGAGACCGCCGGCATCAAGCATCATGAATCTGGTTAAAAAGACCTTTAAGAATACACAGGCAGCACAGGTTACGATTTCTCCGGAGTTTACTATTTGTCATGACTGCAAAAAGGTCACCCAGAAACTTACCGAGATTTGTGGGCACTGTGGTTCAAGAAATGTATATGGTATTTCAAGGATTGTTGGATACTTTAGCCGTATAAATAACTGGAACAAGTCTAAAATCGGTGAGCTGGCAGACAGGCACAAGGGAAATTACAGCATAGAAGATTTACTGCCCAAAAAGGCTAAAGAGTTCACGGTATCCTGCGAAACAAGGTGCTAATGTATTCCAAAGGATGTAGTAGAGACGCAAAATTTTGCGTCTCTACCTCTATTAAAGGTAGTTTTTTGAGGGAACTTGTACGTGTCTGTACCGATCAAGGGGTTTATAGAAAATAGTCTTATTGAGTGGGAGGGAAAGATTGTTTCTATAATCTTTTTACCTACCTGCAATCTTCGTTGCCCTTATTGTCATGCACCCCATCTGGTTCTTGAGCCAAATGACCTGGAATCTATTCCTGTTGACGCTATCATTAATAAAGTGCGCCAAAATCATGGATGGGTGGATGGCGTTGTCGTGACTGGCGGCGAACCTACGGCACACAAGCATCTTGCTGAATTCCTGAAATTGTTAAAAGACACAGGGGGGTTGGTGCGTTTGGATACGAATGGCACAAATCCACAGGTACTCGAAGATTTGATCGGAAGATCGTTGCTCGATTGTGTAGCGATGGATATTAAGGCCCCGCTCCGGAAAGAGAAGTATGAACAGGTTGCTGGCGTGCCGTGCAACATTGAGGATATTAAGGAGAGTATTCGTATCATCATGGAAAGCGGTCTTGAATATGAATTTCGCACAACGGTATGTCCAACCCAACTAAACGGGGATGATATTGAAGATATTGCGATGTTTCTTCAGGGCGCCGGACGTTATGTACTCCAGTCGTTTAGACCGAATCATTGCCTGGATACCAGGATGTTGCAGGTTGAGCCATATGCTGCGGAAACGCTCAGGAAGTATGCGACAAGCGCTGGTAAATATGTCGGCTCCTGCTGTGTGCGTGGCGAAAAGGTGATGGCTGCAGAAAGAAATTGGTAAATTCTCATTATACCGTTTGACCCAAACAATAAAGAGAGGGGGTGATTGTGTATGGCAGGAAAGTGCGGTAGCTCTGATAAGGCAAAACAACCGGAAAAGAAAGAACAAAAAAAAGAAGTAAAGAAAAAGAAGTAAAGTAATATATTAAATAATACTCAGAAAATTTATAGGTATACACATGGTAATAGTTGAAAAAGATAGCATATTTTTAAATATGCTTCTCTATGTATATTTTATGGTCATACTGGTATAATTGATTAAGGGCGCTTCGTACGAAGCGCCCTTTTTTAATTTTAAAATTTTGAATTCTCCAGGAGGAATGTGCCATGAGGTTGAAATTGGTATTATTCGTAGCAGTCCTCTCCGCTATGAGCAACGTAAAAATCTTGCCTGCACAGGATTTTGAACTCAGGGAATTACCCATCACGGTTTCAGTTGTTCCTGTCAAAGACCTTTCAAAGTTAACTATAGACAAATCTCAGGCGGATATGCTGGTTCAGCAAGTTGCAGGGGAATCCAGTTTCTTTCGCTCTCAACCAGCAGTTAATAAAGTGAGTAAATTAAAACGCATAAAAGAACTTCCTATAATAGTCACCGATTCTAATGATGAAATTGTCGAAATTGGTTCTTTTAAGGGTAAGGTATGGGGTATTGAAAATTTTACTACGTTTAGCAGGTATCTGGTTGCTATAAATCCAAAGACAGGACAGATACTGAAATATTTTGATTGTCCGGGAATTAGCTCTACAAAATATGTTGGGCTCGGGGTAAGTGAGAAAGACCTATGGCTCACCAATTCCTATGATAAGGCAATTTACCGGGTAAACCAGAAAAGCGGCAAGATAAAAAAAATGTATCAACTCGTAGATATTGGCAACCAAATAATTAATGGTGGGGACATTGACAAGGATGGAAATTTCTGGTTTGGACAATGGGACTATTATGGAGTTTTGGGGGGATGCAAATTATTTAAATTTAATCCAGCAACAAAAAAAATTACACAAGTCATGCAAATTTCCAATACGAGATGGATTTATGACGTAGCATTTGATAAAAAGGGATATGCGTACGTCACAATTTCGGCTTTGACATCAGATATTAAACTCAAACACTTCATTTTTAAACTTGATCTAATAAAGCTTAAAGTTGTGGCCAAATATGAGAGAAATCCTTTAGAGTCTACATTGACATTTCTTGACAATAAACTGATGACCGCAGATTATTACTATTGGACAAGGAAGTACTTTTTCTATAAGGCGCCGGAATAGCGGTATCGTACGACTTTGAAATTTCTGTGTACATAATAATAGGTGGTACTGTAAAAAGAGAATAACATATTTTTTAATTTGCTTCTCTGTATATTTTGTGATTAAACAGGTATAATTTGTACTTTATTGTTACAAATTTTGCATTGTTTAAGGAGGAATCTGTCGAGATGTGGAGATTTTTGTTAATCGTTGCAGCCTTAGCGGCCGCACTTTGTCCACAAATTGTATCAGCGCAGGAAGAAGAGTTTGAAGTTCGGCAGTTACCCATCACCGTTTCTGTTGTTCCCGTTAAAGACTATTCAGAACTGGACATTGACAAATCTCTGACGAATATCCTTGAACAACGCATGGAAACAGGAAATAAGTACATTCGGCCTCTCATTGAAATGGAAAAGGTGGGCAAATTAAAACGTATAAAGGAAATTCCCATGAAGATGGTTGATGTTATTGACGATGTCATATCTGAGATTGGCTCTTTTCAGAACAAATTGTGGGGTATTGAAAGCTTATTTTCGTATAGTAAATATCTGGTTTCTATAAACCCCAAGACGGGTAAGATACTGAAAAAATTTCCCTGCCCAGGGGTAAATACCCAAAAGAATACCGGCCTCGGTGTAAGTGACACAGACCTGTGGGTCACAAATACTATGGACTTTCGTATTTATAGAGTAGATCAGAAGACTGGCAAGGTAAAAAAAACATACAATATAAAAGGATCCCTTGTAGATATTTTTTATGGTGGAACCATTGATAAGGATGGAAATTTTTGGTTTGGGCAATGGGACGCCTATGGTGATTCTGGTGGATGCAAGGTGTTTAAGTTAGATACAACAACACAAAAAATAACGCAAATTCTGCAAATTTCCAAGCCCAAGACCCTGATTTTATATGATGTAGCGTTGGACCAAAAGGGAAATATATATGTTACCGTTATGACTTCAGATTTCAAATACTTAATTCTTAAACTGGACCCGGTAAAGCTTAAAGTTTTAGATACCTTTAAAAGAAATCCAGAAGAAACCACATTGACGTTTATTGGCGAAAAACTCATGACCGCAGACTGGTGGGTTCTTACAGAGAAATATTTTCTTTATAGAGTACCAAAGTGAGTGAATATTTTTATACAACCAAGACTTTTAAAATTATACTTTTGTAATTATGAAACTCAAAAAATTAGAACTCTTCGGATTCAAGTCGTTTGCAGAAAAGACGGAAATTGCTTTTGAAGGCGGAATCACTGTCATTGTAGGCCCGAACGGGTGCGGGAAGAGCAACGTTATTGATGCCGTTAAATGGGTGCTGGGCGAACAGAGCGTGAAGTCGCTCAGGGGCAATGAAATGACAGACGTGATCTTTAACGGGACAGAGAAACTTCCGTCATTAGGTTATGCCGAAGTTTCACTGACCGTTCAAAACACGAAAGGGCTACTGCCGCTTGAATACACGGAAGTCTGCATAACCCGCCGCCTCTATACTTCAGGGGAATCAGAATATCTCATCAACAAACAACCGAGCCGGTTGAAGGACATTAAGGAGCTTTTTCTCGACACCGGCTTTAGCGCAGATGCATATTCGGTAATTGAGCAAGGGAACGTCGAGGCGTTATTGCAGGCGGATGCGAAGGAACGGAGATACTTGTTTGAAGAGGCGGCTGGCATCAGTAAGTTCAAGGCACGAAAGAAAGCTGCCCTGAGTAAATTGGAACACGTTGAACAGAACCTGTTGCGTGTCGGCGATATTATTGAAGAATTGCAAAAACAGCTTCGGTCGGTAAAGCTCCAGGCTTCAAAGGCCAGGAAATATCAGGAATATAAGGAATTATTAAAAAGGTTAAAAGTTAACCTGTCACTCAGGAACTACCGCGACCTTAAGGGCAAAAAGGCCGATGTATCTGAACAGGCGAACCACGTAGAGGCAAAACAACAGGAGTTGGCTGCAGTCCTCGGAGAACTGGAAATGCAAATCCAGGAAATTGAAGGCACCGTCGAACAATTAGCACAGCAATCTGCCCGGATGCAGACGGAAAGGATGAATCTGGAGGCATACATATCCAAAAATCAGGATAAGATAAAGTTCAACGGCGAACGTATCAGGGATTTGGAAATTCAACGTGAAAAATTTATTGAACGACAGAAGAGTCTCGAAGCCAAGATAGGCGAAATAAATGGCAAGATCACAGAAACAAAAGAATTCCTCGTTACGCTAGAACAAGAAATAATAAAATTAGCAGAAAACCAAAAGATAAAGGAAACGTCACAGAAACAGATAATCGTTGAATGTGACCTGTTATACCAGAGCATAGACGAGAAAAAGGGCGAGGTTATTGCCATCCTTCAAAGACAATCGAGCCTCCAGAATGAAGTCGGCGGCCTTACGACTGAAAAGGACACCCTGAAAAACAGAAAAGTGCGTCTTTCGAAGAGGCAGGAGGAAATCGATGGTTTCATCAATATTTTGACATCCAAACACCAGGAAGTCACAAAAGAAAGAGAGACACTGCTTGATGAGTTTAACGGTCTGGACCAGAAGCTATTGTCCTCAAAAGGGCGTATACAGGAATTGGTAAGCATAATACGGTCATTAGATGAACAGATAAACCAGCAAAAACAACTGCAAAGCAGCAAAACATCCCGGCACGAAGTACTCATGGATTATGAGATGCGGGCAGAAGGTATAGAGGCAGGCGCAAAGACAATCCTGGACGAGATTAAAAAAGACAACCCGGAGGTTAAAGGCTTACGCGGCATGGTCGCAGACCTTTTAAAGGTAGACCTGCCATACGCGCTGGCTATAGAAACTGCTTTAGGAGAGGGGGTGCAGGGAATTATTACCGACACAACCGATAACGCAGTCCAGGCGCTTTGCTTTTTACAGAAGCATCAAAAGGGACATGCAGTTTTTTTCCCGCTGGACAGGGTGAACGGACAAACAACAATCCCGGATGAAATCTTACAAAAACCGGACGTTGTGAATGTTGCCGGCAAACTGGTAAACGGCGCAGAAGAAGTTTGTAAGGCTGTTCACGGGTTTTTAAATAATACCCTTGTGGTAAAGAATCTCAGTGCAGCGCTTGCGCTCAACGGTCAGACCCATGCCTTTCGCTGTGTAACCCTTGACGGCGAATTATTAGAGCCTGAGGGTACCCTGAGCGGCGGAAAAAGGCAAGGGCAGGTAGGGATTATATCGCGTAAGAGCGAATTAAAAAAAATCGAGGAAGAATTAATTCAAATCAAACAAAAACTGGAAAAGTTGGAATACGACAAGAATATTCATGGCGGCGAACTCTCAGGTTTGGAAACAGAAACGGCCCAGTTAACCAGGCGGATAGAGCAGATACATATCCAGAATATTTCAAAAGGGAATGAACTGGCGCAGAATGAACAGAAGCGCGAAGAGCTTGTTGCCGAGAAAAAAATCAATGGAAATGAGATAGGAGAAATTGACGTCGAGGTTGAAAAGGCCGGCGAACGAGAGCAAATATTACTGGGCGAATTGAAGAATCTTAACCAGCAGCACAAACATCTGGAGCAACTTGTGGAAGAATCTTCCTTGCTGGTAAAAGAAAAAGAACAACTAAAAAAGGGCATACAGGACGAAATAACCGCATTGAAAGTCGGATTCGCCCAGAGACAGGAAAAGAAGGACGGATTGAGCAAAGTCTTACATAAGCTGAATACAGAACTTCAGGAAACACATGAACAAATCAAACACCTTACCCACGAGGTCCAGAATTGTCAGCAGAAGAGGCAGGATGCCGAAAACGAGAGTAAACAATTGGAAGTCAGCGTGAATGAACTTCAGGTAAAAAAGTCTTCATTGGAAGAATCTATGAACACCCTCCTGGCACAACAGGAAGAGCTTGATCTGAATATTATGGAATTTAAGACGCAGCTTGAAGAAAGGCAGGAAGAACATAAACAGGTTGAACAACAATTGCAGGAATTAAAATTAAAGGAAAATGAGTATCTTATCCGTCTGTCAAATCTGGAGGAGCGCGTTCGGGAAGAGTACCAGATGGAATTGTCAAATCTGGACGCCATTACCGGTGAAATTACGCCAGAGCTGGTTAGTTCAGACAATAAATCACCTGATACTTCTCAACCGCCGGGTGATATCTGGGAGCAGATTGCAAAGGAGATTGAAAACCTTCAGGGGAAGGTCGAACGATTGGGAAATGTAAATCTCGACGCAATAAAAGAGCAGGATGAGTTAGAAATCAGAGAAACCTTTCTCGTAAATCAGAGGGACGACCTTAATAAGTCGCAGACCGCTTTACAGAATTTGATAACCAAGATTAACCATACCAGCCGTGAATTATTTGAAAAGACCTATAATGACATACGCCAGAATTTTCAGCTCATGTTCAGAAAATTATTCGGCGGGGGCAAGGCCGATATTATTTTAGAGGAAAATGTTGATATCCTGGAGGCTGGTATTGAGATTATCGCTCAACCCCCCAACAAGGAACTCCGCTCCATTACGCTTATGTCAGGCGGTGAGAAGGTAATGACTACCGTTGCATTGCTTTTCGCCGTATTCCAGTCAAAGCCCAGCCCCTTTTGTATCCTTGACGAAGTGGACGCCGCCCTCGACGAGAGCAACATAAATCGCTTTACCCATGTTGTAAAGGAATTTACCCAGGATACCCAATTCCTTATCATTACCCATAATAAGGTCACGATGAGCATTGCGGATGTCATGTATGGCATTACCATGCAGGAACCCGGCGTTTCCAAGAAGATTGCGGTAAAGTTTGAGGAGATTGAAAGAAAAGTTGCGTGAAAATATATTGTAACAATATTTTTATACTTGCATTCTGCTACTTATCGTTTTAACTTTCCGGGCGGGCTTGGTTTTTTGCCGATCTTAAAGAGTGATAAAAACCGGGGCAATAATTGACGAATTTTATGGGAATGACCGTGCCCCCCTGATGCTTTTTTTTGACTTACATCGCTTTTCTTTGTTATCGGATTAAAACGGTCTGCAAGATTGTCGTGGTGTTCTGAAAGGGCATCATTACGTTTTTCAGTAACACGAAAAGGTGTAACATTTGCCGTGACTATCTCCTTGTTCTGCCTTATTATTGGGTGGTTTCCCACGCTGGCAATAATTCTAAAGTCAAAGGCATCGATCATTTCCGGCGTGGCGCCGAAGGCAAAGTCCATACGGTCGTGACGTGATAAGGATATTAAATGCGCCAATTCTTTCAAACCTTCGCCATCAAATGTGACACATGCCGGATTATTTGTAGGCGCAAACACAGGAGGAGATTCCCGTGTTTGATGCAATTTCACCAGTGATTCTTCCAACTGGTCAGACTTAAAGTAATAATCTTCCGATTTACGGCTTACGATATTATCCGCATCAGAAAAATCTATTTTACTCCAGGTATTCAATATACCTTCACTATCATAATGGGTCAGTATCCAGGGGATCATAAGCCAAAGATGCCTTTTGTATTTTTGCATAACACCTATTCCCTGCAGGCAGTAAATAGCGCGTCCATCCTTATCTTTATGGTTTGATAAACCACAACTTACGAGAAATGTCATCTCCGGATGATTTAAACAGTAGAGGGGAGAAACCGGTGCGTTATGAAAGCCGTCCTTGCGCTTGTCAAACATATTGTACAGTTGCTTTAACACTTTCAGGCTCTCCTCTGAAACTTTCTGAGGAACGATCATCCACCGGTAATCCTTTGATAAGGAACGGGAATACAAGAGCGCCTGGTATATCATTTGATTCGTTTTACCCTTTCCATTGCCTTTATCAGGAGCGGTTCTATGTGCGGCTCAAACTGACTCAAAACCTCGAAATCCTTATTCTTTTCATCCAGTATTGCCCTTGCAATACTTTCCGCATCAGGCTTACGCATAATGAGAGACCAGATTTTATTTACAAGACCTGCTTTTTTTAATACATCGGAAAGTTCTTTTTCACGTTGTTTTATAGTCTTATGCGCCTCAACCTTCATCTGTTTCAACGTTTGTCCCAGACAGTAAAATAAGACGTGTTCCGCATTCATGGGCGCAGGAAATCCTACAATCGCATCTTCCGATCTAAAAGGGTGTATCATATCTCCCGTGGGAACAACCGTTCTCCTTGCATTTCCCTCACCAACGGCAGAAACGGGGACAATACCGCCTTCCCAGGTTGGATTTTGTTTACAGAGAGAAACCATCTGGTTAAACACCTCCAGACCCCGATCAATTAACGGCGCATAATTATCCCTCTTCCATTCGGGACCAACGGTGTCTGCTTTGGTTAACATGATGACAAACGTTAAATTTCGATGAGGATATACCCTGCTGTAGGTGGTAAATATCTCATGGATACGACGAGCGCCTGAACGATGACGCGCTTCCCTGATATTGGAATAATAAGTAAGGACGAAGGCGTCTGCAACGAGGAGTACGGCATTACTGAGTTCAATATGCGAGGCCAGGTCTGCAATTTCAGATTTCATAGCATCTGACATATCATTGGCGTCGAGGGCGTCCGTAATTTCCGTGAGAATACCGCCCCGATAATCTATCCAATCAAAATATGTGACCGGTTTCGAATTATAGTAAACGGTAAAAGGCCATACCGTAGTCTGTTGTGTGCCGTCTGGCCATTTAAATTTTTCGGCGAGCGAAAACCTGCTGAAATCGCCAATGCTCAGGATTGCCTTGTCAAGCTGTTGTACCGTACGGGGGGCAATGTAAAAACCCGCGTCATTTTGACCTGCGTCCCCTAATGTCTCGTAAAGTGAAGACATGTACGCTGTTTTACCGGAGCCTGATATACCTACCATGGTTACTTTCATCTTTCATCCACCTCTCTCTTTTTTTGTTAAAATCTCTGCGTTATCGGGTCCTCGTGGCAAACTATTACCATTTATGTTTTATTCTTTTGCAGGATCATTTTAATGGCGATACTGGAAATTCCACCTATAAAAGGTAACATAATTGCCCATTTTGAAAAGCCTGTGGAAATCCAGACTATGACCAGAATGGAAAGTCCCGCAATTGCGCCCAGGATAAACGGATATACAAGGCGCTGAGAAGCCATGTGGGCTTGACTGGATGTTCCTTGCTCAGCATGCGTAGATTCGCCTTGCATTAATACCCTCTTGCTCAACCTCTTTTGTCTTTCGATATCATTTGACATTTAATACCCTTCGGTTAATTTAAAATATTTACTCTCCCATCCTCCCCCCTTTATCCCCCTCTGGAGGGGGATAAAGGGGGGAGGATGGGAGATTTGGTTGTGGCTTGCTGCGTTATGTAATATTACTAAAACAAATACTTTTTTAGCAATACTTTTGTATTTTTATTAAAAGGTTAATCCCTGAATAAGCTCCGTGTTTGCTGCTAGTCAGTTGAAAAATTCACCCAATAGTATTTTCTTGATAAATATTTCTGATACTTTTATACTTTATAAATTGATAAACTACAATGAATCCACAGGATGAAGAAGGTTGATGGGAGAAAAGTACTTTTTTGTGTTTTAGGTGGTGTGCTTTTTCTTAATCTTGTGGTTACTTTGGCAACACACTTCAACAAAAAGGAAATTTCATGAATTCAAAATTTATATCGAAATACTTACCTGTTCTGTTTATCACCCTTTCTTCTATTTTTTCTCTCTGTAACCATAAAACATTTGCCTTAGAACCCCGTTTTGAAAAAAAGGCAGAAAAAGAAAAACAAGATGTTAACTATAAATTCCGGCTACCGGGAATCGTGAGTTCTTATGTAAACCGGATGTATGTAGACCCCGACCGTATCAAAACGGTAGAGATGCTGAAAGAAGCGCTTTCCTGGGAAGAAAGGCTTATCCCCGAAGTATTAACCGACTTTACCGAAAACACTAACACGGAAACAATAACCGTAGACGATGTTTCGAAAACATACGACCTGTCAAAAATACACCGCACCAAAGACATGGTCGAAATACTCCAGGACGCCCTTACCTTTATCAATGCAAGGAGCCGTCTTAACGACCCTCTCACTACCAATGATATTGAATACACCGCAATCAATGGCATGCTTACACAATTAGACCCGCACTCAATTATCTTACCGCCAAAGGAATTTGACGAGTTCAGGATTGGCACCACCGGTAAATTTGGCGGGCTCGGCATGGTTGTGGGAACACGCGAAGGGATATTGACCGTTATTTCCCCGATTGACGGCACTCCAGCCTCAAGGGCCGGGATGAAAGCGGGTGACAAAATTATTGAAATAGACGGCGAGTCCACGGTTAACATGAATCTTACAGAATCGGTTGGAAAATTACGCGGAGACCCCGGAACGATGGTTACCCTTTCAGTTTTAACAGAAAAGGCAGCCCAGCCAAAATTGTTTACCCTGAAACGGGAAATTATTGCTATTCCTACGGTCGAATCATCATTATTAGATAATAGCCTGGGTTATATAAAAATCAGAAACTTTCAGGATGATACATCCCAGTGCCTCAATGAGCACCTGAAACGTCTGAAGGTAGCTAACAACAACAGTACCTTGAAGGGATTAATTATCGATTTACGGAACAATTCCGGAGGACTCCTGGATCAGGCAATAGAGGTTTCCGATAAATTTCTCGAAAAGGGTGTTATTGTTGTCACCGTTGGTCCTGGAGGCCATCCAAGAGAAATTCAGGAGGCAAGAAAACTTGAAACAGACGAAGAGTTCTATCCAATTGTAACGCTTGTCGACGCGGGAAGCGCATCCGGAGCGGAAATTGTCGCAGGCGCACTGAAAGAAAATAATCGTGCCGTCATTGTCGGCGACAGAAGTTTTGGCAAGGGCTCCGTACAACAACTCATTGAGCTTATGGACGGCTCTGCATTAAAGCTAACTATAGCCAAGTACCTTAACCCATTATTTACCGATATCCAATCGGTCGGGATTACGCCCGATATTCAGCTTATTCCTGTAACCGTTGTAAAGGATAATATCAATCTTTTCCGTGGTATTACCGCCCTCCGGGAAGAAGACCTTAAACAGCATCTCGATGAGCATCCAAAAGGCGACAAACCTTATGCTACGGTTAAGTATTTTTCCGAAGCCAAAGAAAAGGCTAAAATAGAAGAACACGACGAAGGGGTTGAGGAAGAAACAGAAGACCCGTACAAGTTGCCGGATTTCAGTAAGGACTTTCACGTCCTCTTTGCAAAGAAACTACTCTTGCGGACTAATACATGGCAGAGAGAAACCATCTTACAGAATTCATTGCCTCTGGTGGATGAAACAACGATAGATGAGGGAGGAAAAATCGCCCAGGCGCTCCAAAAGCTTGACATTGACTGGTCAACAGGCACAAGCACGGGAAATGCAAAATCAACCGCCTCCTTCTTTACGAATCCACCTCAAGGGCACGTGAAGGCCGGAAATAAGATCGCCATTACGGTAAATGTGAAAAATACCGGGGAAACCCCTCTGTATCAAGTACGCGGAATCTCTTCGTGCAAGAATGGCCTTTTTGAAAAACTGGAGTTTATCCTGGGAAAAATTGATAAGAATGTTACTAAATCTTATTCAACCACCGTTGAAATCCCCAAAAGCTCACTCGACAGGCAGGACGAGATTACTATTAAATTTGAAGAGCTTAATAAAAATAACCCGGCGGATATCAAACTGAACATCATTACTGAGGCATTACCACGGCCACTCTTTGCGTATTCCTATCAGATTTTGGATCCCGTAAAAGATTCCTCGAAAAATAACGGTGACGGTCTTATACAGGCCGGGGAAGATATAGACCTGCTGGTTCTGGTAAAAAATATTGGAGACGGCGTTGCTGAAAAAAGTGTGGTAACCGTAAAGAATTTGAGCAACAAAGACATATTTATGAAAACCGGCAGGGTGGAAACCGGGCAGTTAAACCCGGGAGAAACAAAAGAGGTAAAACTATCCTTAGTTGTAAAGGAATCCGTATCATCGGATAAGTTCACCATGGATATGCTCATATCCGACACCGTTTTCGGAACGTTCCTATCCAACAAACTTAACTTCCCCATTACCGGAGGAAGGCCAAAGATAACACAGACGCCCTGTGTTTTAAAAATCAATAAAAATCATACACCACTGTATGGTGGAATGTCGTTCGACTCGCCGGTAGTATCTATGATGGGGGAAGGTGCGCTCGCTCAGTCTGATGCAAGAAACACCGATTGGTATCATGTTACGTTACCAAACAACCATTCCGGATGGGTTGCAAAAAAGGCCGTTGTTGAAGTAAATAATGCAGATTTCAAACCAGGCGTCTGGGAACCTTTTATACAACGAATACCACCAACCATTACCTTGGGTAAATCTCTGTCGAATATATTGGTTGGAAGCGACCGGTTACCTTTGTCGGTTGTGGTAGATGACGATGTATTCGTAAAGCATGTCTACGTTATGGTTAATAATGACAAGGTGTTTTATAAATCCAATAAAATTACGAATCCAAAGGATCAGAACAAACTCGAAATTAACACCAGCTTTCCTTTAAAAGACGGGCCTAACATAGTAACAATTATCGCACGCGATGACCTGGACATGGTCACGGTCAGATCGTTTATTGCTACAAAAGGCATCACTGTTGCAAAAGGGTCGTAAGGATTATTGTGATCTTTCCTGCCCATCCTGTTTTCATCAGGTGTATTCTTAAATAAAAAATCCCCCCAACCCCCTGTTCTTAAGGGAGATTGTGGGGGATTTTTTTATATCAAACGTCACAGATTATTTCAATTTCTGGTAGTAATCGCTTAAAACTTTCGCAACCTCTGCCCTTGTAAAAGTGGGCGGCGGGGCTTGCCCTGCACCCAGCATCCTGCGTACTTCTGTTCCACTTAAAATAACGTAGTTGGATGAATCATGGGGACACGTCTTGTACGAGGCCATACCATTACATGACTTGCAATAGAACGTATGGTCGAAAAATAACGGTGTAATACCAATCTCATGGGGATCAAATTCATCAAAGATATAGTGTGCATCGAACGTTCCGTAGTAACTGCCAACGCCCGCATGGTCCCTGCCAACAATAAAATGAGTACAACCATAATTTTTCCTGACAACGGCGTGGAAGATTGCCTCGCGGGGTCCGGCATACCGCATTGCAGCAGGAAATACAGACAACATCGCCCTGTCCTTTGGATAATAATTTTCCAGGAGGATTTCATAGCTCTTAATTCTCACATCTGCCGGGATATCATCGCTTTTTGTTTCTCCAACCAGTGGATGCAAAAGAATGCCATCCACAATTTCCAGCGCACACTTCTGGATATATTCATGAGCACGGTGAACAGGATTACGCGTTTGGAAACCGACGACACGACGCCAGCCCTTTTTTACAAATAATTCCCTGGTTTCAACCGGATCCAGCCGGTATGCCTGAAAATCGCCGGGTCTTGTCCTGCTCAGAACGCTTACCTTGCCTCCCAGAAGATATTCATCCATCTTGCAGACATAGTCAACGCCAGGATGCTTTCGGTCATCCGTGCCGTAGACCTCCAGCGATTCCTTTGGCTTGTCGTGATGAAAAATTTCTTCCAAATGAAGAATGGCAACAACCTCGTTCGCCTGATCTACAAGGGCAACGTCCTTACCCGGTTTCATTCCTTCAATCTCTTCTTTGCTTGCAGAGAGAACGATGGGGATTGACCACGGTAATCCATTGGCCAGCCGCATATTGTCCACGACATTGTTATAGTCTGCCTTGCACATAAATCCCTCCAGTGGGCTCATTGCGCCGACTGCAATCATATCAAGATCAGACATCTCGCGAGCATTGAGCGGGATTTTTTTCATATCATAGTGTGTTGCCTTATCCAGCAGTACTTCTCGTTGCTCAATAGAAACCATTCTGTTAACCAGCTTACCCCCATGGGGGGTAATATTTTTAACCATTTCCTTCAATCTCCTTTCGTACTCATTGCATGAATAATAAACTCTTCCTGATGCCCATCGGCATTCCTAATCGTCCACATTGTTTTATCACGTTTCATTCGCGCCTTCAGAGAAGCATCGTCGCTGAAAACCTCAAAGGGGAGTCTTAACTCAATTGCCTGAACAGGGCACACCTTTACACAACTGGCACACGTCCAGCAGGCAGATTGATCTCGAATCGTTGCCTTTGTATTCTCTTTACGATAGCATAAACCTCCAGGACAGATACGTTCGCAACGCGCTTCGGACAACCCCTTGCATCCGTTGCAAATATTTTCGTCGATAAAGATGCTCATATACTAGAGCAAAGGCCTTTCTACCATTTTTATTTCACCGGTATTTGGGTCATAGAGGGAATTAACAAATTTCAACCATCCGCTATCATTTTTTTGGGGATAATCCAACCGTGTCTGGTAACACACCCATCGTGTTTCCCTGCGGTAGAGCAGATGTTCCACCAGAACCCGTGCAACATCAATCCTGTCGATACATTCCAATGCCTCAACTAATTGATAATTATTTGTTACGCTGATATCTTTGGTACGTTCCCGGAGGGACTTTAGCAACCGCCTTGCCTCTAAAAGCCTTTCTTCGTGAAGCGCATAATGCATGGAAATTCCCCCTGCGTATTCGTCCATTATCTTCTGGAGACGTTCCCGTATTTCACCCGGCAAAATACCTGTTCCTTTTGCCAGGGGAGCAGAAATCCGTGTCTTTTCTGTCTGGATTTTTTTATCGTCTACACTTTCTAAGGATACTCCCTTGATATCATCCAATGCAGTATTAGCAGCAATACGAGCCTCTACCCAGCTTCCGCTTACGTATTTCTTTGGCGCGCCACCGGCTACCTCGCCAGCGGCGTAAAGCCCCTGTATGGTAGTCCGTCTTTCCCTATCAATCCAATACCCGGCCTGGCAATGGCCACCAACAATAAAGGGTTCTGTACCCTGGATCTCCACAGGTCTTTTTCCTGGACGCGTATCCTTACCTGCCCATAGGAGAACAACCTGAGGATTCATATTCAAAAAATCTTCTTTCAGTCGCTTCTCCTCCTCCGCGTTTAGTTTGGTTGTATCCAGATAGCATGGCCCTCTCCCAGCCTTTGTTTCTTCCAGGGTTGCCCACAGTCTATTTTGTGTCACACATTTACTTCCCCCCAGATGCTTATAATAAACTTCCAAATACTCTTCTCCACGCGCATTAATTTGTCTTGCGTGCGCGCCAACTGCAATCGTTCCTGTCGGCGCATGGACATCCTTAACGCGCAAGGCAATAAACCGGTTCTCAAAGCTTGTCATTTCCGCTCCAATGCGTATTCCCATCGCATATCCCGTCCCCACGTTCCAGGGACAATACCACATAAGATGCCGCGCCTCGCCGGTATTATTGGATTTATATATCCCTGATGCACCGCCCGTGGCTACAATAACAGCCTTTGCCCGTATTACGTAAAAACAACCGTCCCGTATCCCGAATCCAAAAGCCCCGCAAACACGGTTACCATGATAAATAAAATTCGTCGCCGCCACGCGATTTAATACCCTGGCGGTGGTTTTATTCACCGCATCTGCAAGGATTGGTTTTAGCCGTTCGCCCCAAATACGAATACTCCGTTTCCCCCGCATCTTATAAGTTCCATCGTCATTCTTCTCGATGGGGAGTCCCATAGCTTCTACATCTCTTACCACTTCATTCAGTCCCTGCGCAATACTTTGCACAAGGTCTTTTCGTATAACCTTCTCAAACTGCTTCTCTACATAAGAAACATACGATTCTGGCGTCTGGCCCGGATTAATGTAAGCATTAATGGCATTTAATCCCATGGCAAGGCAGCCGCTCCGTTCAATATGCGCCTTTTCCATAATAACCACACGGCAATTCGGGAATCTTTTGTAGAGCTCGACCGCGGCGAAACAACCAGCCGCCCCGCCTCCAATAATTAATATATCAGTATCTACGTGTATCGTATCCATATTAATGTGCACAACGCCACCAATATCCAACGGTTAAAATCCATACAAATGGAGAACTTTACCTGTCCCGAACCTCGCCCATCCACAAGGATGATTTACCAGGTAGATATTTGCTCCCCATACTTGCAAAAGCAGGGGCTTAAAAAAAATAAATAGTAATCTTATTTGACTGCGGTGTCAATTCTAAAACAGTCCGGTTTGATATGGTATAAAGAAAAGATGAGTTGTTTCTCTTTATCACTCAGAATGACAACGGTAAATTGCCATTCTAAACGGATAAATTTTTTAAAAATGCATAAGAGGCGGTTTTCCTATCGGATAGACGTTAAAGCCGATATCAAAGATTCTCTGGTGGTCTAAGATGTTCCGGCCATCAAAAAGAAATGCGGGTTTCTCCATGTTTTCATATATCTTTTTATAATCCAGCGTTTTAAACAAATCCCATTCAGTAAGAATCGCAACGGCATGGGCGCCCTGCGCCGCTTTATAGGGATCAGTTTCGAATTCTACATATTCCCGAATTTCTTTTAAATCTTGTTCGGCATTCCGGGTCGCTCTTGGATCGGTTATAACTATATGGGCACGCTCTTCAGCCAATTTTTGGGTAACATAAATAGCGGGTGATTCACGGGTATCGCCTGTATTTGCCTTAAAAGCAAAACCGAAGAGCGCTATGCGTTTGTTAGCGATAGTATTAAACATCGCATGAATCATTTTCTGCACAAAGCGCCCTTCCTGATATTCATTAATCTTGATAACGTTTTCCCAATACTCGGCAACCTCATGAAGACCGTAGTATTCGCAGATATAGACCAGATTGAGGATGTCTTTCTTAAAGCAGGAACCTCCAAAACCAACACTTGCATTGAGAAATTTTAGACCAATCCGTGAATCCATTCCAATTGCGTGGGCGACCTTTTTAATATCAGCCTCCGTTTTTTCACATAAGGCAGAAATACTGTTAATAGAAGAGATTCTTTGCGCCAAAAATGCATTTGCTACAAGTTTTGAAAGCTCTGCACTCCAGATATCGCAGGTGATAATGCGATCCCGTGAAATCCAGTTGGCGTAGATCTCAACAATTGATTCCCGCGCCCTTCGCCCTTGTTCGGTTTCTTTGGCGCCGACAAGCACACGATCCGGATTTTCCAGGTCAGAAATGGCGGTGCCTTCAGCCAGAAATTCAGGATTGGATACGACGTCGAAGCGGATTCCCTTGCCATTAGAGCTCAGAATTCGTTCCATAGCCTCAGCCGTACGAACGGGCAATGTACTTTTCTCGACAATGATCTTGTCCGATTCCGCAACACGTAAGATGTCCCTGGCTGTTTTTTCCCAGAACTGAAGGTCGGCAGTTTTCCCTGCCCCGGCACCGTACATCTTGGTAGGGGTGTTAACAGAGACAAAAATGATATCAGCGCTTTTAATATGCGATTCAGTATCAGTGGAAAAGAATAAGTTTCTGCCCCGTCCTTTCTTAACAACATCCAGCAACCCAGGTTCATAAATAGGCAGATTATCTGTTTGCCATGCTTTAATCTTTTCTGCATTTACATCGACCACTGTTACTTTATAGCGAGGACATTTGGCTGCAATCATAGCCATCGTGGGACCGCCGACATATCCCGCGCCAATACAGAGGATATTCTTGGTAAAATTTTCGTTAGACATAGCTTCTTATATTGAAAAAGGGTTATTTTAAAGTTTTTATTATAAAATAATTTTGAATTATTATAACAATAATAAAATTGCGTGTCATATATTAAAACTTTTTTAGAGAATCATATTATCAATAAGACGTGTCTTACCGATCCTGACCGCGAGGACGGCGACATCGCCTTTCTCTACGCTCGTGACTGATTCCAGGGTTTCCGCATTTACCATGGAAATATAATCAATGGTTGCCGATCTATAACCGCAAATTATATTTTCCATTTCCCGTATGATTTTTTCCGCATTTATAATACCTGAATCTACCATAGACCGGGCTTTTACCAGTGACTTATAAAGACAAAGGGCGTCTTTCTTTTCTGATTCTGTGAGATAGGTATTTCTGGAACTTAAAGCCAATCCCCCTTCCGCTCTAACGGTAGGAAGCGCCTTTATACGAACATCTAAATCTAAGTCTCTCACCAGCCTTTTAATGATGACCGTTTGCTGAAAGTCCTTTTGCCCAAAGTAGGCATTATCAGGCTGTGAGAGGTTTAATAATTTTAATACTACGACGGCCACTCCTCTGAAATGTCCGGGACGTGATTTACCGCATAATTTATCTTCCAGGTTATTTATAATGACGGCTGTGCAAAATCCGGATGGATACATCTCCGCTCTATCCGGACAAAATACAATATCGACACCTTCTTTCGAAAGGAGTTCGCAATCTCTTTCAAGCGTTCTTGGATATTTTTGAAAATCTTCGTTCACGCCAAATTGAAGGGGGTTTACAAAAATGCTCGCCACGACCTTGTTATTTTCTCTTTTTGCCTGCCTTACCAGGCTCAGATGGCCTTCATGCAAAGCGCCCATGGTGGGGACAAAGCCAATGGTGAGATGGTTGTATTTAAAAGACCGTATTTTTTGTTTAAAATCCTGAATTGATGGGATTGTCTGGAGCAAGGGCTATTCTCCTCACTTTTCTCAAGCCACAAAAAACGACAATAAGATAACACAGGGCAATGCCCCGGAAGAAATAATCCTAGGAGATATAATAGCAGAAAATCAATAAATATCCATAGCACAATTGCCTCGTTAAATACGCGAAGCGCTTTACCGTAACTTTGTTCCGTGATTTCTCCCGCCCTGTATCTGAATAACAATAAAACATGCCATTACGAGGCGATTGCACAGGTATATCCGGAAATGAACAATACCTTTGGGCATTTTCAAGAATTATATTGAAACGGTAAGATTTATTATTTTATTATAGACGTTTAAAATTATTTTTAAAAAGGTTTTATTTGGGGGTATAAAAAATATATGAGAGGTATTTTGACGTTTTTGGGAATAACCGTAATGTGCGGTTTTTTAAGCGGCATGGTTAAGGCTGATAAGCTGGATAAGGGCATAGGGCCATACGAAAGATCGACCACGCAAAAGAACTTATTATGCCGTCACCCGCCCTCTGTGGCGAGTGTCATAAACAGGAATATGAGGAGTTTGAGTCTGAGAAGCAGTACGGCATTCCTGACTGGAAGCCGGGCCGGGAAAGCCATGCAAAATCCTACGATGCAAATCTGGATGTGGACGTATGGGCAGCCCAGGACAAAAATGTCGTGCAGGGGTGCGATATGTGCCACAATATCCAGCACAAGTGCGATAGCTGTCATACCCGCCATGCCTTTAAGGCGTCCGAATCCCGGCGGCCGGAGGCATGCCAGACCTGTCATAACGGACCTGACCACCCGGATATTGAGTATTACCGGGATTCCAAGCACGGCACAATCTATTTTATTGAGGGAAACACCTGGGATTGGAGCAAACCTTTAAAAGACGCCAAATATATTTCACCCACCTGCCAATCCTGTCACATGTACTATAAGGGGAAGTATACTCATAACATGGTCAGAAAGGCCATTATGGGCGAGGGCGATGTGTTATTTTATGACAATATTTTTAAGGGAATCAAACCGACCGATTATATCAGGAACAGCAAGGAACTCATGGCACGGCGCGAGGCATGGATTGAGGTCTGTGTCAAATGTCATTCTCCGCGATTTTCGCGTGACTACTTGGATTCTATGGACAAGGCATCAGATTCTATTTTTCAATACGTAAGCGATGCATACAGCACCATCAAGTCGCTTCACGAAGAAGGTATCCTCTACCCCATGCCGGAAAACAGGCCCAAAGCGCCTGCGCCGGTAACAGAGAAGTACCCGGACCTGCTCGGCGGTTTCTTTGGGGAATTCTGGGCAAAAAACGGAAATCCGAGCAGAATCGAAAAGGATTTCTTGTATATGTGGGAGAACGATGCATTTCTGGTCAGAAAGGGACTGGCTCACATGAACCCTAACGGCTTTACCTATATTTCCTGGTCAAATTTGCTCAAGAAGTATGTGGATATACAGAGCGAGGCAAATACGTTAAGACGACTGGCAGCGTTGGAGAAAAAACACAAGGGAAGGACTACCAGGGAAAAGAAAAAGAAAGAGTAATACGATTCTGGAAAATTTAAAGTTTTTAAGATACGGCCAAACAACTCCCTAAAACCCCTCTGCCCAAAGAGGGGTTTTAGTCCTTTTTTTGGTAACTATTCAGCGTACTTTTGCCTTCAATCACTACGATTCTATAATCATGTCATCCCTTCGGTATTTTCCCGTCTGCCTGTTTTCATAAAGAAGAATTGGTTGCGGCGCAGCTACGCTATGGGAAATTTTGGCGCACATGGCTCATGGATCGTGGAATTCCAACTGGGGAGATGTTGGAAAAGATGCGCTTGAGAGGAATTGATTATTTGGTCGGCACCCCGAAGGGACATTTGACTCAGGCTAAAAAACCGTTACTAGAACAGCCTTGGATTCAGGAGCGGGAAAGTGTCCGTTTGAAAATTCTTCAGCAAGAAAAGGATGTTTCTCTCCTTTTGGCACACCTGGGATTGTTGCTTCCTTTAATTAGGCCTTCGGCGACTTCTATAACAGCGTAGTGGCGAGGCGCGCCTTGCCACTGAAAATTCTTCAGCAAGAAAAGGATGTTTCTCTCCTTTTGGCACACCTGGGATTAATGTCCTTCTTTTTATCTGTAGAGCGACGACTCGCGGTCTTTTATCTGTAGAGCGACGAGGCTCGTCGCTCTACAAACACAGCTTTGAAATTCCTATACGTGAACATAGAATAAAAATACCCCTAACACCTTCTCCTGGAAAAGGTGTTAGGGGCAAAATAATATTCAAAAATATCGATGATAAACTATTAGACGGTTACTTTCTGGCGGGCTTTTTTAGGAGACCCGGTTTCAATACCAATTTCCTCGTCGGTAAGGTAGCATGCAGGGTCTTCCGCCCATATATCGCCAAAGAATGCTTCTGCACGAGCCCTGAAATTTCCACCACAGATTTTAAGCCATCGGCATTTTGCGCAACGGCCTTTGATATAAGGGTTTTTGTTTTTCAGTTTTGCCATCAATTCATTTGAAGTATCTTCCCATATTTCACTAAACTTTCTTTTCCTGATGTTTCCGAAAGAATGATGCCTCCAAAACTGGTCAGCGTATACCTCGCCATCCCAGCTTATACAGGCAAGTCCTTTTCCAGAACTGTTTCCTTCATTCCACTGAAGGAGCTCAAGGACATCTTTCGCCCTCTTCGGATTTTCCCTTAAAAGTCGCAGGTAAACATACGGGCCGTCTGCATGATTATCAACAGTAAGCACTTCTATCTTCCTGCCTTTGTCATGAGCCTCTTTCGTTTTGTTGATAATAAGATCAACAACCTCGCGCGCCTCTTTATGAGACAGGTCTTCTTCTATCAGGTTAGAGCCTCTTCCTGAATAAACGAGATGGTAGAAGCAAACCCTTGGTATATTTTCTTTTTCAATGAGATCAAAAATTCCGGCAATATCGTGAAAATTTCTCTTGTTTATGGTAAAACGCAGGCCAACCTTAATGCCGGTAGCAAGGCAATTCCTGATGCCTTCCAGCGCCGCATCAAAAGCGCCGGGAATACCTCTGAAACGGTCATTGGTGTCTTTTAGCCCATCAAGACTGATACCTACATAGGAAAGCCCGAACCTTTTTAATTCCAGAGCCTTTTCTTTCGTGATCAGAGTGCCATTCGTACTGATTACTGCACGCAAACCTTTTTCCTTGGCATAACCAATTAATTCAAGGAGATCCGGCCTCATCAGGGGTTCTCCGCCTGAGAAGAGAATTACCGGCGCTCCATAATCTGACAGATCGTCCAGCATGGCCTTGGCCTCCTGCGTGGTCAACTCATTAGGATACACGATATCCTTGGACTGCGAATAGCAATGGATACATTTCAAATTGCACCTCTGACCGACATTCCATACCACAACCGGCTTTTTATCAGATGAGAACTGTAAAAGATGGGATGGCAATTTCTTTGATTCTCTACCATATCGTAAAGCATCAGAGGGTTCTACGGTACCACAATATAATTTCGATATACCAATCATATACTACATCTCCTGCACTGGCTATACGTGCGAAAGTTTTGATGGTGATTAACCATAAATGAGATTAAGGGCGTGACGCACCTGCATTTCCGTCATATACCCTCATTAAAACTTAAATCAGTCAATTGAGACTTTTCAGAGAGAGCGAAGTACCTCTTTACCCTCCATTGAATTTTCTGAAAAATTATTATAACCTAAAACAATTATTCTGTAAAAATATATTTTGCAATTTTGCGAGCCTATTCTCCGATTGCAAAAAGTCTCCAGTCAACGCATCCGACATAGAGCGTACCTTTAGAATCAATCGCTGGCGAGGAAAGTAACGATTCGCCAATGGTTGCCCTCCATTTAAGCGTACCGTCGCTATTAATTGCATATACCTTGCCATCCCACGAACTAATATAAACAACGTTATTCGAGTCTATAAGGGGTGACGCGGTAATAGAATTTTCCGTTTTAAATTTCCATTTCAAGGTGCCGTCCTTATTGACTGCAACAAGATTTCCATCCTGTGCGCCCACATAGATAGTCTCATCTGCGCCAACGGCTGGCGAGGAATGTGTTCTGCTGCCTAAATCAAAGCCCCATTTTAATGTTCCGTCCAGATTTACCGCGTAGAGTTTTCCGTTCATATCCGCAATATAGACACTATCGTTACCAATAGCTGGCGTGGAATCTATTTTTCCTTCAGTTTCCAAGCTCCATTTAAAAGTTCCATCCTGGTTTACTGCGTGCAGGTGCTTATCCCAGGAACCAACATAAATAGTATTATCCTTCCCCATGGCAGGCGACGAAGTCATAATCGAAGCCTCTGTTTTATAACTCCACAGTAACCTTCCGTTATTCGTGATAGCCGACAATTTTCCGTCAAAAGAACTGACATATAAATTTCCTTTATCGCCACTAGCGGGTGACGAATGAAGAGCCCCGCCAAACTGAAATTTCCATTTAACCTTTCCATCGGGGGTAAGCGCATAAAATCTTCCACTTGCCGTTCCAATATATATAACCCCATCAGCCCCTACCGCAGGAGCGGCGAATATTTCATCTCCTGCCTTGAATGACCACAGCGCCTTTCCTTTGGGTGTTATTGCCAGGAGGCTCCCATCTGTGCTCCCCACATAGATTATTCCATCCGCATCAATAACGGGGGAAGACCAGATTTCACCAGCGCTCGAAATAGACCACTTAAGCTTTTCGCTCGATGGGCCAGGAAACGGTACACGGCCTGTCCTTAGTAAGTTATAACGAAAGAAGGGAAATACATTAGCTGTTTCCTCCGCGCAAACGGAGTTGTTTTGAGAAGTGGCGCAGACCATAACCGGCGTTATGGCCAAACAGAAAAAGGGTATTAAAAAACCGGCAATCATAGTATTAATTTTCACGAATGTGTCTCCTCATAAGGTTTTAAATATAGTGCAAACATGATAAAAATACCACAGGATACGTAAAAAATGGGCATCTCCTCACGTTTCCTGTGGTTCTCATCAACTGTTTTATTCAAAAATCAAATATTTTTATACAGTCAGAGTTCGGGAATAATGATTTCCTGTCCGACCTTTAAGGCATTTTTATTTCTCAGGGCGGATTTATTTGCATCCAATATCTTATTCCATTTTGAACCATCATTGTAATACTTCAAGGCTATTTTATACAGTGAATCGCCTTGTTGTATGGTATGTTTTTTACCTGTTGAATTTGAAGTATCTTTCTCAGTCATTAAAGAAAGTGAAGGAGTTGCTGATCCTTTTTTTGTCTTTTGAGATACCGATTGCTGCTGTTTGCTTACTAATGAACTTTTTCCATTGTCGGCGGCCAGACTCAAAAAGTCTTCATTTTCCATCGAAGAAACAGTTCTTTTCGTAAGTATGTTCCCTGTTTCAGACTTAGGCTTTTCACATTCGCCTTCAATTACCGCATCATCTTTGATTGCAAACGGTTCCTGTTTCTTTACAACATGAGACGTAACCGGTTCTTTTTGATCAGTCTCTTGCCCCCTGGTTTCTGCGTCCTTAAAAGAATCCAGATCCTTCCCACCAGCATCCGGAGAAAGGTCATTGATATTTAATACGGCAACCTCGTTATCCCCTCGTTGTTCTGGAATAGGAATGGCTGGTTCTTTCACGGCCGTCCGTGTGCTCAGAAAGACGCCAATAATTGCCAGAATAATCACTCCTAAAATTACGCCAATCTGCACATCTTTCTTCATTATTCTTTATCCTTTCGAAGCTTAGGCCTGGAATGAAAAAGGCAAATAATATAGTATTGACACGAAAATACATATTTTCATAACCTTTTGTGAGCCTTTAGCTCATGATTGTTTACTGTGTAAAAACTTCTTTTTTTATAAGTTTTTCACAATCCCATTTACTTCTTGTCAGTCGGTAAAGTTTGTTTATGAGGGAAAGATTGCTTCGCTCCGCTCGCAATGACCCCAGACGACTAAAGTCGTTACTACAAACGCCCGCAATGACAATGTGCTGTTGTACCATCAAAGTGCTTAGTAAGTGTCATTGCGAGGGTCTTCTCCGAAGCAATCTCCCCCTTTTCAAAAGAAAAATTGGTTGCGGCTTTGCTGCACTGTGATATAACAAACAAAATCATAAAGGCATTGAGTTCTTTTTAAACTCAGCGCCTTGATGATTGGGGAAACCATTACATCGCACATTTCATGCAGAGCGAAGCGAAGCTTCGCTCTGCACAAAACAAGATTCCTTCTTTTACGCTCAGGAAATTCTCTAAAACCGGAATCCCTTACTATTGCTTCCTTTCCGGATTTCCGCTTCTCTGTTGTGGCAATGCCTGGCTTACCGGAGAAAGGCCTTTCCATCTGGTAAGCATCGGACATGCGATAAATATTGTTGAGTATGTACCGACAATAATACCAACAAGCATAACAAACGCGAACCCATGAATTTCAGGTCCGCCCAGGAAGAACAGCGCAAAGAGCACGCCAATTGTTGTAACACCGGTCAGAAGGGTACGGCTCAACGTCTGGTTAATGCTGTCATTGACCAGTTGCGGAGTAAGGATGTTACCCCGCGCCCCCATATTTTCCCTGATCCTGTCAAAAATAACAATGGTATCGTTCAGTGAATAACCAATGACCGTAAGGAATGCTGCCACCATAGCGCTGTCTATCTTCATATTTCCAAAGAAGTAGTCTGCAACTGCCACGGAGCCAAGCGTGACCAGGATATCGTGAATTACGGCAATAATTGCCGAAGAGCCAAATTTGAAATTTCCAAAACGGAACCACACATAGAAAATCGTTGCAATGCATGAAAAGATAACGGCCAGAATGGCACGGCTCTTCATCTCACCCGCAACAGTGGAACCAATACTTACAATCCTTTTTAACGGATTAGGTATTTCAAATGCGCTCTTAATGGACTGTTTCGCCGTATCAACATCACGTGGATTAAAGGCAAGCTTAACGGCTTGATATTCACGCCCTGTCTCCAAATCCTGCTCCAGTACATGAGAATATCCCGCCCCAGTAAGTACGTCTTCGATGGCTTCCTTTTTTAATGGTTTTGACAACGTCATACGGAGAAACGCCTGATCGGATGCTGTTGTTTCACTACTAGTCTCTTTAACGGTATCAGGTTGCGTAATTTTCCCTTTGTCATCGCTGCCGGCTACACTTTGCACGGCTTCGAATGTAACATCAATTTTTTCTTTATACAATTTGTCTTTGAATTCATTGATGATATCGCCCTTAATCTTCTCCTGTACCTTCGCAGCGCTTAATGTCTGCATGTGGATTTCGAAGAGTTGTGCCGGGGCGTTCAAACTCTGAACACTCCTTACAGCGCTTGCATAAGATTTTATTCCTTTAACAAGCGATACAAAGTCTTTTTTTGCAAGATTTTCTTTTAATTCAACCCGAAGAGAATCATCGCCATGAGTTAAAATACTTGGCACTGAGATTGTATCCTTCAGGGACTGCTTCATTTCCTGTAAAGCATTTTTAGTCCCTTCGATTTTCAACTTGCTTGCGCGGAGTTTTTCTCCATCCTGAGTCAATTTTGTTACCATCATATTATGAAAACCAGCGTTTTCCAGGATCATGTTTAAGATGGCCGGTTCTATAGGTTCACTGACTTCCGCTTCTAAAAACGGTTTCATTGTCTGCATCCCCATATCCTGAGTTGCCATCGTCTCAGTAACCTCTCCCACCGTTATCTTGATATCGTGGAATTCCAAATTGGTTTTTAGTCCGTCAACAACTGCGCTAATTATTTGCGGGCGCTTTTTAACATCATCAAGCCCCACGATATTTACCAGATATGCTTTTGAGGACTGATTAACGGGCATTATAGATACAACATCTTCATCAGTATATCCGGCGGTTTTAAGGCCATGCTGGATTGCCGTTTCTTCGGCTGCTTTTTCTAAGCCGAGGTTAAAGCTCAGGGGGGCAATAAAATCGATACTGGCTGTTAAGCCCTCTTTATCCAGGGCGTTTTTAATATCGCTCGTCAACTTTTGTTTTATTTTTTCTTCATTTATTTCTTTAATACGAATACCGAATTCCGATGCCGTAGAAGCAAACTGGGTCAGATTTTCTCCAGACCAGATGCTCTGAACCTCGGCCTCGTCATACCCTGTTTTAGCCAAAGCAGTTCTTACCGTTGATGGAGGAATCTGCTCGTTTAAGTGGAGATGGACGAGCGTTCCACCGGTAAAATCAATATCATATTTTTTATTTCCGCGAAGGGCAAAAGTCGTCATTCCACCAATAATACAGGCGCCAGAAACAGCTATAAGGATAAAGCGGTAATTCAAAAATTTGACATGGGGAATACCGATGAGTTTGAACATATTGAAATTTTTGATCCAGCTAAAATCCATAAACAACTCATAGATAACCCGTGTAACAAAAACTGATGTGAACAGGTTAATTATCAAACCAATGATTAAAGACCATGCAAACCCTTTTACCGGACCTGTACCTACGGCGGCAAGGATTGAACCAGTAATCAATGTTGTAATATGTGAGTCGAAGATTGCAGAAAATGCCTTTTCATATCCAGCCTTTACCGCTGCCCGTATGGGTTTTCCCTTTGCCTTTTCTTCACGGATTCTTTCGAAGATAAGCACATTAGAATCTATACCCATACCGATCATGAGCACTAAACCTGCAATACCGGGAAGCGTCATGGTAGCATTGAGCAAGGCCATCGAACCAACTATCAGAAAGATATTAAAGGCATTTGCACAGTTGGCAACCCAACCCACGCCCAGGTAATATATGCCAATAAAAAGAATTGCGAATATACCACCGATGGCGCCAGCCAGCAATCCCTTATTAATAGAATCCCTTCCGAGACTCGGCCCGACCATGGTCTCCATTTCGAGTTCAAGATCTGCGGGTAAACTTCCGGCGCGCATCACGGCAATCAGGTCATTGACTTCGTCCTGGGTAAAATTTCCTTCAATAATACCCGAACCGGGAATGCGGTCGCGTATTACCGGCGCAGAATACAAAATACCATCGAGAATAATGGCCAGAGGCTTACCAATATTACGTTCGGTGATTTGTCCAAATTTGGATTTGCCAATTGCGTCAAACTCAAAACCAACAACCGGCGCAAGCCCTTTTCGCTCCGCATAAATACGGGACAAATGCTCACCTGAAATTTCTACCTTGCTTTTTACAAGAAACCACTTATCGGTCTCTCCTTCTTCACCCTTTCTCTTTCTCAGCCAGTGTTTGTAATAGCCGGGAACCTGTTTTCCTTCCACGGCATCTTTGTATTCCGTGCTGTCACTACTGGCGCCAAGCCTGAATTCCAGTTTGCCAAGACGGGTAAGCCGGCTCTTCAATCCTTCAATTTCCGCCCTGGTTGCGCCAGGAACCTGAATAAGAATTCTATGGGAACCTTGCTCTTGAATTCTGTATTCTATAACACCCTGGGGATCTATCCTCTTTTTGAGTACCTCAATAATTTCTTTTGTGATACCAGGACGATCTTCCCTTTCGTCTACCCTTACCTTATATAATAATTCGGAACCACCTTTGAGGTCCAATCCCAGTTTTATTTTACCCTTTGAGATATAATCAACGACTTTATTGGTTATTTTTTTGCCATCCTTGTCAGTCTCTTCCCGTTCAATTGTTTCACGAATTACCGGATTCGTTACGAATGCCCGAGTCCAAGACTTCTCCAATGTTGTACGTTCCACAACCTTACCATCAATTTCTTTAACCTTTTCCCTCTTTAAAACTTTTTCTGATGGTGGATATATAATCATCATGCCGATGGCAATAACTACCGCGACGAGCGGTATTTTCCACCTTAACTGTTTTGACATTTCTTTCTCCTCAACAGGCTCCCTTTTCGTTGACTAAAAATACAAATGATTAAAAATTATTTTGTCCCCTTACTTTCCTTTGGTATTTGCGCTGTTTCCTGAGTCTCTTCCTCATCATAAGAAACTTCTAATACCGTAACAATTGCGCTCCTATCAACCTTGACTTTTACATCTTTTGCGTCGTCAATACGAAGAATAACGTCATTTTCCCTCGCTGATGTAACAACCCCGTGGACGCCACCGGCAGTTACAACCCGGTCGTTTTTCTTGACTCTGGACAGCAACGCCTTGCGTTCCTTCTCGCGTCTTTTCTGCGGCCTCAGGATCAGGAAGTACATCACAACGAACATAAGTATAAACGGAAGCAACATGGACAACATACCGGTTGGTGATTGTTTACCGGCCGCAGCCTGCAATAAAAAAAACATATAATTCCTCCTCTGAATTAAAAAAGTAATCAACCCGACTGTTGTAACAAAAAGCTCGCCTTAAATTCCTTGAATTCACCTCTCCCAATAGCGCCTCTCACCTGGCGCATCAGATTCTGAAAATAACAAATATTATGGAACGACAATAACATTAACCCCAGGATTTCATGCGTCTGGAAAAGATGACGCAAGTATGCCCGCGAGAAATTCTGGCATGTATAACACGTACACATCTCATCAATGGGCATCCTGTCTTCTTTGTACTGGCTGTTCAGTATTTTAACCTTTCCGGTACTGGTAAAGGCGCATCCGTTTCTCCCATTGCGCGTAGGAACAACGCAGTCAAACATATCAATCCCGCGTTCTACGGCATCGAGGATATCCATGGGAAATCCAACGCCCATAAGGTATCTGGGTTTATTGTGGGGTAAATAATCCACCGTATAATCAAGAACCTCGTTCATCAGGAGACCTCCTTCCCCCACGCTGAGTCCCCCAATAGCGTATCCTTCAAAATTCATCTCCACGAGATTTTTTGCACATTCAACACGGAGTTCTTTGAATACACTTCCCTGAACAATTCCAAAGAGCGTTTGCTGTTTGTTCACATGGGCAGCCATACACCGTTCTGCCCAATTCAGCGTCCTCTTTACTGCCCTATCCGCACGGTCAGCCTCGCACGGATACGGAACGCATTCATCAAACGCCATAACAATATCCGCCCCGATATCGCTCTGTATTTGCATCATTCTTTCTGGCGTAATAAACAGCCGCGCCCCATCGACGGGAGATTGAAATTCCACACCGTCATCGGAAATCTTTGTCAAACCTGTGAGCGAGAAAATCTGATAACCGCCGCTGTCGGTAATTATTGCGCCATCCCAACCCATAAACTTGTGAAGCCCGCCCATCTGTTTAACTAATTTCTCGCCAGGCCTCAGGCAGAGATGGTACGCATTGCAAAGCATAATCTTCGTATTTGTTTCTTTTACCTGGGCAGGCGTCAGGGTTTTCACCGTTCCCTGAGTGCCGACAGGCATAAAAACGGGCGTGTGAATAATCTTATTACCCAGTTGCAATTCACCGTACCGTGCCTTTGTTTGCCCATCGACTCCAAGGACTTTAAAATACAACAATACCTCCTCTTCTTAATAGACGCGAAGCAATTCCATCTCCGGATAGTAATATTTCACAATATCTGTCCATTGGAAACCCTTCAATGCCATATTCTGAGCGCCATACTGACAAAGTCCGACACCGTGTCCATATCCTCTTCCGGAAAAGGCGATACTTCTTCCATTGCTTTTTGCGCTAAAGGATGTACTGTATAAATTATTAGCCCCAACGAGGAGACGAAAATCGTTTGCATTTATATCCCTGCCACCGTCTGCAGCAATAATTTCGACCATTGCCCCGTGTATTCCCGTACCCTGGTCAATGGCCTTTACCGTGTTGATATTTGAAACGGAGATGTTTGCTTCACGCAGTCTCTTTTCAATATCGGACTTATTCATTTCAACACGCCAGCTGGAATATTTTGTATTTGCGCAGTAATTACAGACAACTCCCCGCAGGGGCGGTATGCTCTCTTTTCCGAATACCTGACGAATGTCCTCTGTATGTCCGCCGCAGGTACTATGGAAATACGCTGGAAAAATATTCCAGTTATAGGTCATGACCATACCCCTGGTATCCTCTGCCAGCTTGTTTATACGCGGCGTTTCACCCGCCAGTCCCCGATATGCAAGGTCTAACATATCAAGCTGGTAGACATTGTCCCTCTTTTCGTTCCTCTTGTACATAACATAGGTTCGGATGACTACCGCCTGGGCGCGTAACGCCTCATCATTCCAGGAATGCGGCATTTCGCTTCCAAGGACGCCTGCAACAAAATTCTCCAGATTTACTTCTTCAATAACCGAAAACCTGTTACTAACTTGTTGTAATATTTTTATTTCACCACGATACCGTACATTGTTTACTTCAATTTCACCGTCCCGTAAACTCGTAATACGTATCTCACTATTACCATACTGTTTAGCGCCAATACTAATTCCATCGCGATTTATGGTTATTGTCGATTTTGGCAACCACTGCCCCTGCTCAATGATATTTGTGAGACTTCCGGTAATCTGATAACTTCCATAGATTGCAATGTTAGCCTCACGGACATTATTAACGAGAAGCACACGTACCATAGGAGTTTTTTCCATAACAGGGCGATAATCACGAACCCATTCCTGAACACCCGAAGGCCCCCTTTGACATGAAATGGGAATGCCCGCACATGCAACAAACAAAATCGCGACTGTTATTAAGACGAATGCCCTGTTCATATTGAGACACTTTATTTTTGTTATCGGTAGCGCCGAGGTCACACACCCATAGATAATTTCATAGAGCAGCTAAGCCGCAACCAAATTCTCTTGTGAAAGCGGGAAGATTGCTTCGGAAAAGACCCTCGCAATGACACTAACTATGCACTTTAATGGCGCACGGCACCTTGTCATTGCGAGCGGAGCGAAGCAATCTTTCCATCATAAACAAATGTGATTGTGAAAAACTTACAAAAAAAAGAAGTTTTTACACAGTAAACAATCATGAGCTAAAGGCTCACAAAAGGTTATGAAAATATGTATTTTCGTGTCAATACTACATTATCCAAAACAATCACACCTTTGCAGCACGTTATCCGCACCCAAAGTTTTCATAGTGCCCTGCGAACTATTTCCTCTGTACATTTCCCGCGTCGTATCTTTATATCGCTCGTATTCACTAAAAATGCATCCACAATAACCCTGGCGGTAAATCATCTTCTTTTTGGCCATATCATGGCTGCATTCTGACAAGTACCGGTAATCACGATAAACGAAACCTATATCGTATTCCTTCGACAAATTTTCAGAAATTTTTTTTAACTGTTCGTGATTCTGGTAAACGCTGAACAGCATAGTAGAGGCAAAAGCGTCAAATCCGTTGTCCTTTGCATATTTCGCTGCAAATTTGAGCCGTAAGGCGTAACAATCGGCGCACCGGTCGCCACCCTCGTAATTAACATTTTTTAAATATTCCCTCAGACCGTATTCCTCATAATAATTCACCTGAATGGGGTCGCTTTCCTGAAAAACGCGCAATGCCTTCATCCTCTTTCGAAACTCAAGCAAGGGGTGTATATTCGGATTATAAAAGAGCCCGGTAACAAGAAATCCTTCTTTTCTCAATTCATTGAGAGGGGCGCATAAACAACATGCGCAGCAAATATGGAGCAATAGTTTCATATCAAAACAGCTTCTTTTGAACGCCCGGTTTTGGACTATATCCAAGGTGTTCGTATGCCAGATTCGTCGCAATCCTGCCTCGCGGCGTTTTATCGAGATAACCCTTTTGAATCAGGAATGATTCGTATACCTCTTCAATCGTATCTTCTTCTTCGCTTACTGAAACTGCGATAGTTTTCAGGCCTACAGGGCCGCCGCCGTACCGAATAACGGTCTCCAGAATTTTACGGTCCATATCAGACAAACCATTTTCATCCACACCCAGCATTTCAAGACCCATGAGCGCCAATTCTTCGGTAATAACATCGTTTCCTCTCACCTGGGCGACGTCACGGATCCGCCTTAAAAATCTATTGGCAATTCTCGGAGTACCACGCGACCGTTTTGCAATCATTTCAGCGCCCTTCTCATCGATCTTTATGGAAAGAATACGTGATGAATTACACACAATTTCATAAAGATCCGTCCATGGATAAAACTCCAGCTTTTCAAGAACGCCGAATCGCGACCGAAGGGGCGCCGTAAGCAATCCTTCCCGCGTCGTAGAACCGACCAGGGTAAACTTCGGCAAATTGATCTTCACAGACCGCGCCTTCGGCCCCTGGTCTATAATAATATCGATGGAAAAATCTTCCATCGCCGAATAGAGATATTCTTCAACCGTCGTGTTCAGCCGGTGAATTTCGTCAATAAAGAGAATGTCCCCCTGTTGTAAATTCGTAAGGATTCCCGCAAGGTCTCCCGGCTTATCCAGAATAGGGCCGGATGTCGTTTTAATCGACGCATTCAATTCGTTTGCAATTATTTGCGATAACGTTGTTTTCCCCAGACCGGGCGGCCCTGAAAACAGGATATGGTCCAGCGGTTCCCCTCGCTTCTTTGCAGCTTCAATGTAAATGAACAGATTTTCTTTTATACGATTTTGTCCAATGAAGTCACTAAATCGTTTGGGCCTCAGCGTATAATCGAGATTCTTATCCTCCGGCATCGTTGTGGAGGATAAAACATCTTCTTTTAACATGGTTCAATCCCGCAATATGATTTCAACCCATTAAGAAAATCAGGTCTTATACTTTAACGATTCCCGTACAAGTTCTTCAATATTATCAATAGTTTTAATTTTTTTCATTGCCTCGTTCACAGCCTTTTCAGCTATTGCCCGCCCGTAACCTAAAGAAACCAAAGCCATAACGGCGTCGGATATAAGCGCCCTTTGCTGAATATCCATGCCGGCAGACAGGGCCGCGGCGGTTTGTTTAATGGTTTCCTTGAGTTCAAGGATAATCCTTTCGGCCGTTTTTTTCCCTATACCTTTAATCTTTTCCAATGCCCGTGCATTTTCAGTAACCACGGCATGTTTGATATCATCAACAGTACTCCCTGAAAGTATGGAAATTGCCGTATTTGGACCGATTCCGTTCACTGACAACAATAGTTGAAACAAATTTCTTTCTTCCTCGGTCGCAAATCCGAATATTTTTAACTGGTCATCCCTCACAAACAATTGGGTAAGAACGGTGACTTCTCCTTGGTTGGGAATTCTTTCACAGGTAGATAGGGGAATGTGTAATAGAAAACCAATGCCTCCTACTTCCAGGATTAATCGGGTTGGAGATTTACTTGCCACCTGTCCCCGGATGTAATCTATCATGAACTCACCATCCCCAGAATATTATATCCGGCTCACCCGAACAGCTTCGCCTTTAAACTGAGGCTATTCCGTGGCGTCTTCATCCAAATCTTCTTCCAAATCTACCTGATCGCCTTCGTCTGTCCTGAGACTCAAATCGCACTGGGCAAGGCCTTCCTTTATTTCATCGATATAATTCTGCTTGATACCTTCCGCTTCCAGTTCCGCCTCGGTGTTGTCTATCAGATCATCTATGGATTCAATGCCAATCTTCTGAAGGGCATTTTTACACCGGAGAGATATCTCAAGATCAGAAACTTTTTCTATTGTATCGCTTTTAGTCACGCTCTCTTTGTCGCCGAATAGTTCCGCTTCGTTATCACTCTCCAACGCCTGACCCAAACGCAATCCTTTTTGAGCCAGAATGATCTTGATTTCGCTCAAAGAGGTTTCCCCAAAATTTTTAAATGAGAGCAAATCAGCCTCGGTAATTTTCGTCAAATCCTTGAGCGTACGAATATTCATTTTTTCAAGACAATTTTTACTTCTTACGGATAGTTCAAAATCAGAAATGGGAATATTCAAAACCTCATTTTCTTTTCCCTGTTTCTTTGAAATCTCCTCATCATAGTACATCGACATCGAGGCTTTTACATCTTTTAAATATAATGCAGCACGTTCATGCATAGGTTCTGAATCCAGCACTGTTTCGAAGCAATACATGGCGTCTTCAAACCTTCCATGGTCTTCATATAATATCCCTAAATTGATCAATGCATTCTTATAGGTCGGTGATAAGGTTGTACACCTCTCATAACATTCAATAGCTTTTTCATCCTCACCATCGATATCATAACTGAATGCAATACGGAAAAGGGATTTTGCATAGTCCGGATCGATTTGAATTGATTTCTCGTATTTGTTTAATGCCTCCTCATATTCTCCGAGGTCGTCCAGGCAATGCCCCCATTGATAATACAATTCTGCATTTTTTGCATGCGACTGTGAAAAATGTTTAATAATCTGTACTGCATCGTGAATATTTCCAGACAATCTTTGGGTCTCGGCGATATCCATAGCGATATCAAACTCTTCTGCGTCAGTTTTTTTTGCACGCTCGAAGCATTCTATTGCCTGTGCGTAATTGCCCAATTCCTGATAACACTTACCAAGATAATAAGACCCTATTTTTCTTGATTTTACCTCCGTGAGGAGCCTGGCTGCCTCATCCACCTTTCCCATGATCCATTCACAGATTCCTAAAATAAGGGATAAGTCTTTCAATTTGGCAACGTCACGATCTTTTTCCTTTTTTATTTCGTTCTTAAGCGCCTCAGTCTTTTTGTCGAATTTTTCCTTCGCATCCTTGTATTTGTGGACTCGTTCCCTTATTCGGGCAACTGTTTCCCTTGTTATTGATTCTGCATCCAGTAATTTATCAAGATCGACGTCATCCACGGGACTAATCATTTCATTTAACCTCCACTACTTCTTAAAGATATGTCCGTTACCAAAGTTAAAGTTTTGAATAACTTTAAAGGGTGGAGTTTAACAAACATACATCCAAAATTCAACTAAATTTTATTCTGCAACCCCACGATAATTTTATTATTTCACTTGATTTCAAATGGAATATTTGATATTATTTTTCATTGTTATGTTGTTTTATTTCAAATAAAAAGTGTTGTATCATGTACTTATTCTTATTTCAACGATAAATGTTAAGGCTACCGGGGTAATACCTCCGTAGCCTTTTTTTGTTTAATTTTTTTATTCTGAAAGGGGGTGATTGAACATGCCAAAAGGAACAGTAAAGTGGTTTAATGATAAGAAGGGATTTGGGTTTATTTCACAAGAAAATGGGGATGATGTTTTTGTACATCAAACCGCGATCGAGTGCGAGGGATTCAGAACCCTTGCCGAAGGAGATAAGGTAGAGTTCGAGATTATAAAGGATCAGAAGGGCTATAAGGCCACCAAAGTCGTTAAATTATAAGCTTATAAAAGAGTACACACTTATATTTTATAACAAATCGATTTTAGCATGGCAAAAGCGGTATGTAAAAAATAGAAGTTGATACTTAATTATAATGAGATAATTACGACATAAAAACCCCAATATCTGTAATGGATACTGGGGTTTTTTTATTCATTATCAGGCATGTCTAATAGGTCTTCTTATTTATTGTATTTAAAATCCTTTCGTATTTTTTATAAACTTTCTTTTCGTGCTTTACCGCATCTTTGACAATTCTATGAAAAAATGCCTTCACAAAGGGGTCTGTTTCCTGGTCAGCCATTTTTAAATATTTTTCCTGCAGTTCCCGTTCATCCTTTGCAACCATATCAAGAGCCTGAGATAAATTCATTTTCTTGCCTCCCTTTCTTAAAATTTTTAAGGGTAAAATAAAAATTTGGATATTAAATCTACCAAATCAAACAAAAAATATCAATATCCTTTCGTAAAAAACAACCCGTCTTTATTTCAGCTCAACGAATTATAAGGCATCCCAAATACATTGGCGATAGCCTTATTAGTAACCTTCCCTTTTATCACGTTAATACCCTTTAACAAAGCCTGATTTTCTCCGGCTGCACGCTCATACCCCTTATCGGCAATCTCCAGGGCGTACGGCAATGTTACATTCGTCAATGCATACGTTGAGGTACGTGCCACAGCACCGGGGATGTTGGTAACGCAATAATGAATAACATCGTATACCGTATAAGTTGGATTGCTGTGCGTAGTTGGCTTGCTTGTCTCCACACAGCCACCCTGATCAATGGCTACATCGACAATCACCGCGCCCGGCTTCATGGTCTGCACCATATCTTTTGTTACGACAAAAGGCGCTTTTGCCCCTTCAATAAGCACAGCGCCAATCAGCAAATCCGCATCTTTAACCTTTTCCCGTATATTATGGACATTTGACATGAGTGTAACGACATTTTCCGGCATGACATCGTCCAAATACCTGAGACGCTCCATATTAATATCAAGGACGGTAACCCTCGCGCCAAGTCCCGCCGCCATCCTGGCAGCATTGGCGCCCACAACACCACCGCCAACAATAACAACCTCCGCCGGTGAAACTCCCGGCACACCCCCCAGCAATATCCCGCGCCCATGCATGGGTTTTTCCAGATATTTTGCACCTTCCTGAATGGACATCCTCCCGGCCACCTCACTCATGGGCGTCAAAACAGGATGACAGCCATATTCGTCCCGAATTGTTTCATAAGCGATGGCAATAACGTTTGCGCCAAGCACCGCATTAGTCAATTTTTCCGATGCCGCAAAGTGAAAAAAGGTAAAGACAATCTGGTCTTCCCTTAAAAGAACATATTCTTCCGGAAGTGGTTCTTTAACCTTAACGACGAGTTGCGCCTGACTATAAATTTCGCGGGGATTGCCGACCAGTCGGGCGCCTGCTTTTTCATATTCCTGGTCATGTATACCGCTTCCAGAGCCGGCGCCTTTTTCTACAAGCACCGAATGTCCGCGTTTCGCCATTTCTTCCACACCTACGGGAATAAGAGACACCCGATACTCGTCTGGTTTGATTTCTTTTGGTACACCAATAATCATGGGGATTTTCTCTTCAAAAAATGTGGATTGCCTGTTAAACTTTTATATAATCATCTGACTTAAACCACTGATAATATCTTAAGTCGTAGTGTACATTGGACAAAACATTTGTCAAGTTATTTCAGCGTACCATATCCGAACGAGTCGGAAAAGACCGTAGTGGCAAGGGGCGCCTTGCCACTACTTAAAATATTTTTGCTGAAAATGTCAAAATATTATTTGTAAGATATTGTATAACTCAAGGTTTCAGCCTTGACACCCTGAACAGATATTCACCAGTTCAATATTAAGGTGAGGCGAAAAAAATCCGATGCACGCCTGGTTATTATGAAAAAATACTCCAAGATATATCGCACATCGTTAGTAAAAATATTTATTATCACGGTTATTATCTCCATTCATTCTCTCTTACCCGTCAACGCCTCTTTTGGATTACCCGCAGATGACGTTACCCCGCTGGTAGACGATGAATATTATCCTCATGTGCATCGGGCATTAGCAAACGCAAAGAAATCAGTCTTTTGCGTGATGTACACAGCCGACATTAACCCCAAATATAAACAAGGGTGGGAATACAATCTCGTATACGACCTTATCAATGCGCATCGGCGCGGTTTAGAGGTAACGGCTATTTTCGATCAAAACACCATGTTCTGGGAAAAAGGCAAAAAGGGAAAAGAAATTGAACGGCGGAGTTCCTTTGCGTATGAGCTTCTCAAGAAAAATGGCGTTCCGGTGTATTATGATAGCAGTGACCAGGTTACCCATAGCAAGATACTGGTCATAGACAACTACATTACCATTCTGGGTAGCACGAACTGGACATACAGTGCGTTAAAGAAGAACCACGAAGCGTCTGTTATGATAAGATCGCAGAACGTAGCAGAAACATTCCTTGAAAAACTCAGGACTATTTCCAAATACCAACCAAAATAAAGGATACACCCTATGAACACCATGGAACCGCTCATATTCGACAAAACATCTCCCGGCAGGCAATGTTTCACCCCTCCCTCCTGCGATGTGCCGCAGAAAGCAACATCAGATTATATTCCCCGGAAAATGCTGAGAAAGCAGGATGCGGAATTACCAGAAGTCTCGGAGGTCGATGTCATTCGCCACTTTACCAGGCTATCACAACAGAACTTCTGTGTAGATACCAATTTTTACCCCCTGGGTTCATGCACCATGAAGTATAATCCCCGGGTGAATGAGGACGCTGCAAAACTCGAGGGGTTTACAAAATTACATCCTTATCAACCCATTGAGCAATGCCAGGGAATGTTAAATCTCCTTTACGACCTTGAACGCATGCTTAAGGAAATATCGGGAATGTCCGCCTTTACGTTTCAGCCTGCGGCAGGCGCCCACGGCGAATTGACCGGTATGTTAATCATTCGCTCTTATCTAAAAAAAAGAGGGGAAAAAAGGCACAAAATTATTATCCCCGATTCCGCTCATGGGACAAATCCAGCCTCTGCTGCCTTATGTGGTTATGAGGTTGAATCAATTCAATCAAATGCCGATGGCCTCGTGGATATACAAAAACTCCGGGAGGCATTCACGCTTGACACTGCTGCACTCATGATCACCAACCCTAACACCCTCGGCCTTTTTGAAAAAAATATTGTCGAAATATGCAAAATTGCGCACGATGCCGGAGGACTCGTCTATTGCGATGGGGCAAATATGAATGCCCTTATGGGTATTTCACGGCCCGGAGATATGGGTGTGGACATCTTGCATTTAAACCTTCATAAAACCTTTTCCACACCACATGGCGGGGGTGGTCCTGGCGCTGGTCCCATTGGTGTCACCAACGCGCTGAGTCCATTTTTACCTATCCCGCGTGTTGAGTTAGTGAATAAAAACTATGTCTTAAATTATCAATATCCTGATACCATAGGAAAGGTCAGGGCATTTTACGGCCACATTGGTATGATGCTCAGGGCATATACCTACCTGTTAACTCTGGGCAAAGAGGGCGTGAGAAAGGTTGGTGAATATGCTGTCCTTAATGCGAACTATCTGCGGCACAAACTTGAAAAGCATTACGACATTCCTTATGGAAAGACGTGTATGCATGAATTTGTTATCTCTGCAAAAAATCAGAAGAAAAAAGGCGTTTCCGCGATGGATATCGCCAAAAAACTCCTGGATTACGGATTTCACGCCCCCACAGTATATTTTCCCCTCATTGTGGAAGAGGCGCTGATGGTCGAACCAACGGAAACAGAATCGCGGGAAACACTAGACGGTTTTGCAGATGCGATGATGCGGATAGCTGCCGATATTGAACAACAGCCAGAGGCATTCCACAACCTGCCCAAAAACACACCCATCAGCCGTCCCGATGAAGTTAAGGCAGCCCGTGAACCCCGATTGAAATGGGACCACAGATAACGAAGTATAGAATTGAAAGGAAGAACAAACTATGTCACCAAAAAAAGAGAAAAAACAAAAGATGCACAGAAACTGGGATACAAATTGGCTACGGCTGGTTTTGTAGCAATCACAGGAGATCCGGGAGTGGTGGAAAACAGCAGCAGGGGTGATCACCACAGAGCGATAAAGCCCAAGCAGGTAGTTTTCTTTCTGAACAAAAATGCCCGGCACCGGCCTTGAAATATAATCAGAGGCCAACAACCTGGACGGGGGTAATTTTATCTTCTTTGGTATTGTCTCCAAGTTGTCCATATTCGTTCTCTCCCCATGCCCAAACCGTGCCATCATTCTTAAGAGCGAGAGAGTGACCCCCGCCTGCAACAATGGCTACGACTCCTGTAAGCCCTTCAACCTGCACCGGAGTATATTTATCCACCGTGGTACCATCTCCGAGCGATCCATGTGTATTGAGTCCCCATGCCCAAACTGTACCGTCATTCTTGAGAGCGAGAGAATGGCAACCGCCAGCAGTAATGGCTACGACTCCAGTAAGTCCCTTAACCTGTACTGGCGTATATTTGTTCACGGTGGTATCATCTCCAGCCTGTCCGTAATGTTCATTCTCACCCCATTCCCAAACCGTGCCATCATTCATGAGGGCGAGGGATCGCTTGTTACCGGCAGCAATGGCCGTGATACCTGTAAGCCCTTCAACTCGGACTGGCGTAGTTTCGTGATGCTTGATGTCATAAGGACTATCTACGTTGAACACATCATCGCTGATAAATCCCCATTCCCAAACCGTACCATCACTATGGAGGGCTAGGTGATGGTATAATCCATTAGCAATAGCTATAATATCTGTAAGTCCTGTAATTTGAAATGGCTCGGGTTTATTCACTGTGATGTCATCTCTTCGCAAATCAGCACTCCACGTCCACACAGTGCCGTCATTCCTAAGGGCAAGGAGACAATGTGTCTTATAGACAGAAATAACTTTTATATCTGTAAGCCCTATAAGTTGTACCGGCCTCGTTTGGTATGCCAGGCTCCATCCGCCGCCTCTTGGCGGCACTGAATTATACTCACCCCACACCCAAATTGTGCCATCTTTTTTAAGAGCAATGGAACTTGACCAACCACCGGAAATAGCCACAACTTCTATAAGATCCACGACATTGTCCGGGATATGTTTCTCTTTCACGGTAGTACCATTTCCGAGTTGTCCGGATAATATTCTTCCACCAAACAAAATGTTAATTGTGTTGTTTCCCCATGCCCAAACAGTACCGTCATCTTTCAGAGCAAGAGAATGGTATTTACCACAACTGATAGCTATGGTTTTTGAAGGAGGCTTCGTTTTTTCCGAAACGATTTTTAGATGCCCTATACTAGCACAACCATTAAATAACGCACCGAAAGTAATAATGAAGATAAACAACAATGACAATTGTTTAATTTTTTTCATAATCACGTCCTTTCTCTTTATTTTGTTTTGTACTTAACTCCCCCTGCACCAACCGCGTGTTTATGGAAATTATGGAATCGGGTCTGAAATATCATTTATTTTGCCCCATCCTTTAATATCTCTTTCACTTAAGTATAATGAATCTTTAACGACCTGCAATCTTTTTGCGCCTCTTTTTTCTTGCTTCCAAACTGGCGTAAAACCAATCTACCGTGAGATACTTATGGACTTTCCTTAACCCGATGGTAGCCGAATAGCTGCCCCATTTCTACTCTTTGGGTCTTTCTGCCCTCTTTGACCTTATAGGGTTGAACACCACAGAATGACAAAGCTCAATCAGGGAGTTTTCTTTCTGAACAAGGATAGCCTTGTATCGGCCTTGAAATACATGGCCCGGTCTTCTGTATCTTTTGTAATATTTTCAAATTATTATGTAAATATTGCACATTGTCCGATTCGCCATACCATATTTGAAACAAATAAGCCAAGAATTATCAAAGTGCTAACAATTTACCTTATTTTTGGTTACATCACAAGAATATCTTTCATGCCTTATTTTGGCATTTTTATTGCTATTTTAGTGTTTATCGGTTCTCTTTGTTTTGGTATTCAGCCCCACCTCCACCGATCGTGCAAGCGGTCATTGTACCCCCAGTGCCACAGCAATATGAGTTCGGGGATGCGCTATGGGTTAAGATTTTTGTCACGGAGTTACAAAACGACCTTCAGGTAAACGATCTTAACCATCTTGTTGTTGATGACCCGAATGTGATTGTGGGGAATACTGTGAAACTGGAGGGGAGCGGCAGTTCAGGTGCGAATGGCAACGCCTTAACGTATAAGTTGGTCGTTTACCACGAAGCCATCGCACAACAAGGCGATACTGAACGGAGCAACGTCTGCCCGAATCCAACATCTACGGCAGACAAGGCAGGAACGTATGTAGTGACCCTCATGGTAAATGACGGCACAGTAGATAGCGCCCCAGATACGGTGACAATAAATGCAAAGAGAGGAAATAAGCGTGGTTTCTGGAAAGCTTGCGGACGTGCGTGTTATTGGTTACGGTAGAATTGAGTGATTCGTCCGTTTAACCAATTATTATTCAGTATTATTAAGGACGGGGGCGTTTTTACGCCCTTATCCTTTTTTAGTATATAGTAGACACAATTTGGAACAACTACCCTTTCAATTAATATAAGCGCCTGCCGTTGTAAAAACCTCTCTCTCTTGTTATTTATAAATCGTTTAGGAAACTTATTTTACCCTCTATTAACATTTCTTTTTTGATTTTCGATAGTTTTTTTACTTTTTTTTCAATCTTCAATGCCATACTCTTATTTCCAAGTTTCTTTTTCATAACCAGGTTTAAAGGGGCTTTCCCTCTCAGGTATTTTGCACCTTTTTTATCATTACTTTTATGTTCTTCAAATCTTCTTTCTACATCAGTTGTTATACCTGTGTATAATGCTCCATTTTTGCATCTTATCAAATACAAAAACCAGATTCTCATTTTTAAATGCCTGGTTCGAAAATTTAATTATTAATATTTGTATAACCATTCATGTGAAAGCAAGATGGAACATTGTTAAGCAACCTCCTTTAATGGCTCTAAAGTAACCTTATGTCCAAGCTTTTCGAGGCGTTTAACAAGATGTCGCTTCAAACTTTCAGAATTAAGGCGATCGAAGTAATCGTTTCCTAAATCATGATATGATACTCTGTGTTTCAGCATATGATAAACTATCTTAAGAATCGTATGGCCAACAGCAACAATAGCACGCTTCTTTCCTCGCCGGGACGCAAGCCTTCGGTACTGGGCAGAGAGATAAGTATTTTTGGTATGGCTGGCTGCCCAAGCGGATTGATTCAGGGTTCTGCAAAGCCATCGGTTGCCTTTCGGCGTTGCACCACTTTTTCTTTTGCCGGCGCTTTCATTATTGCCAGGACACATTCCCGCCCACGATGCCAAATGCTCAGCGGAAGGGAACTGTTCCATATTATTTCCAATTTCTGCTATAAGATTCTCGGCGGTACGTTGTTCCACACCAGGTATGGTCTTCAACAACTCCACCGATTCTTCAAAAGGGCGCATAACGTCCTCTATTCGACTATCCAATCGTTTGACCAGAGACTCAAGGTATTCCCACTGGTCAAGCAACGTCCCCAGCATAAAACGATGATGCTCTGTCACTCTGCCCTCAAGGGCAAGCTTCAGTTGGGGCATCTTTTCCCGCAAACGTCTCAGAGCAAGGTCTGCCAATACCTTCGGGTCTTCCTGTCCGGATATTATCGCTTTCAACATCGCACGACCAGATACCCCCATAACATCAGTCGCAACCGATGCCAATTTAATATTGGCATCTTCCAGCGTCTTTTGTATCCGATTCGCTACGGCAGCCTCTTCTCCAATTACTTTGGCCCGATGCCGTGTCAAATCACGCAATTCCCGAATAGGGGTTGGCGGCACAAAACTGGAGTTCAACAGCCCATGTTGAAGCAGTTGTGCAATCCACTCACAGTCTTTCATGTCGGTCTTCCGACCAGGAACCTGCTTGATGTGCCTTGCATTTACCAACAACACAGTAAATCCCCCTTCCAGGATGTTCCAGATGGGTTTCCAATATACCCCCGTGGACTCCATCGCCACATGAGTTACCCCTTCGCTGGACATCCAGTCAGACAATGCGAGCAACCCCTTTGTCATTGTCGAATACGTACGTTTCTCAATGTGGGTCTTGCCATCATCCCCGATCTTTCTCAGGCAAGCTGCCACTGTATCTTTGTGGACATCCAATCCACAACAACACCGGTAAATACTATCCATCACATCCTCCTTTCTTGCGTTCTTTGCAACGGAAGACATTGCTCTTGTTTTGATTCTGGTTCGCGTGCTCTTTGCTTTATCAAAAAATTCCTATCACGTCTGGCAACAGTTTCGGGTTCCACGCAATGTCCAAGTCAGACTAACCCTCGGGCTCAACGCTCCACTGAAAAATCGACTTTATTCCGCTGCCCAATAAAAAAGGAGTATAATATGATAAAAATGATTATTCAAGTTCTAGGCACATTTTCATCGTTTCTGGGTGCCGCTAAAGCGGCATGATGACTAACCCGAACAAGCCCGAACTGTAACGCAGGAGATTTATCCCCCGACAAATGCCGACCGCAAAAGATCGACACTACATTTTGATAAAATTGTCAAAGTGGTTTTAAGAAGACCCTGCCATAGGAATAAGAGGCACAAAGAATTAAGCATCCGCATACATGTCATAATAGATGACAAAAGAAAGCACTGTTCCTGCGAAAGCAGGAATCCCATACTTACTTTATTTTTCTGCAAGTATTTTATCCACCCTACAAGCCATCTGGTTTTTTAGGGGGACCTTTACAGCAGGTAGCTTTACTTATTGACATTGGTAGCCAGTTAATTGCTGCTATGAGCACTGTGATTTCGCCATGTTATGACCCCTCAGTTCTTGCTATGTCTCGTCAGAAAACGGTCCAGCTGGTTGGTGAACGCCTGGATGTCTTTCTTGCCAACCATAATAGTTTGTGCGATGCGTTCATGCTCTATTTTTTTGTTATCTCCTTCAGGCATTCTTCAAATATTGATAATGCAATATCTATATCATTTTTAGAAACAATTAACGGCGGGCAAAAGCGTATGGCGCTTCGGCCACAACTTAATAATAATAATCCCTTGTAAAATGCCCTCTCTACAATGGCGTCACGCTCCTCAACTGCATATACCTTTGTTTCCTTATCCTTAACTAATTCAACGGCAAGCATGAGCCCAAGACCCCTTACATCTCCGATGACCGGATATCTGCGCTCTAATTTCCTTAATTCATCTATCATATAAGCGCCTTGTTTTGCTGCATTGTCAATAAGCCCTTCCTCCAGGAGTCTGATGGTTGTAATCGCTGCCTGACAACTCACCGGATTACCTCCAAATGTGCTTGCATGGCTGCCAGGCTGCCAGTCCATGATGTCTTCCCGCGCTACCATAGCAGACAGGGGAAGTCCCGATGCTATACCTTTGGCAATAGTAATAATATCCGGCGCTATTCCAAAATGTTCCGAGGCAAACATCTTTCCTGTGCGTCCCATGCCCGATTGCACCTCGTCTGCAACATAGAGAATGTTATAATCGCGCGTCAGTTGATACAGCGCCGTATGAAATTCTTTCGGAGGCACGACGTATCCACCTTCTCCCTGAACAATCTCTACAAAAATCGCAGCTACGTCTTCCGGCGACACCTTTGTTTTGAATAATTCCTCGCGTACCCACGTTATGCAGGCGATATTACATGTATCAGGCGTTAAACCATAGTGACACCGATAACAATATGCATACGGAATATGAATAACTTCTGGAATAAGCGGGAGAAAATGCTTCCGCTGATTCAATTTACTAGCCGTCAGAGAAAGCGCGCCCATAGTTCTCCCATGAAATGCGTTATAGAAGGCAATGACGATGCTTCGTTTTGTATGATAGCGAGCCAGCTTGAATGCCGCCTCAACAGCTTCTGCGCCTGAATTCCCAAAGAAAGTCTTCTTTGTATAAGAACCAGGACATATTGCCGAGAGTTTTTCGGCAAGTACCATGTGCAGAGGATTATAAAAATCCGCGCCTGACATGTGAATAAGCTCGTTTGCCTGGTTAGATATCGCAGTGATAATCTGGTCGTGATTATGTCCCGTACTACACACGGCGACCCCTGCGGTAAAATCGAGGAATACGTTATTATCCACATCCGTGACAAGCATACCTTTTGCATTTTTTACTACGAGTGGATAACCTTTTGTCGAGGATGGTGAAACGAATTTTCTTTCCTTCTCCAGGTATTGAAGGGCATGAGCACCGGGAAGTTGAGTTTGTATACAGGGATATTTTTTCATTTTCAACCTCTTAAATTTTGGGATATTCCTTGAACAGAGCATCAAGTTTTTTAATGTCTAACAGGGGTTTTAATTATTTTTCTTCTGATAATAATATTTGTATACCAGGTCAGCAAAAGCCTCCAGCGCATACGAACCTTTTCCAAGATCGGAAAGGCATCGTCTCAATTCGCTGAGATTTTTAAAATTTTCCGAGATATACTGCGCAACAAATGTTTCCGCAGAGAGAAAATTGAGCTCCGGTCCTTTGTCGTCAGGGCTTTGATAAATTCTATATGCCACAATGTCCGTGATCATTTTGAGGTTTACATCTTTTACCTTTGCAATCATATTTTTAACAATTTCAAAGCTTAATAGTTGTTTATCCTGATAATAACTATGCACCGTATCTACAAATTGGTTGATTGATTTCATGCCTTTGTCGAGCTGCGACAGGTGGTCTTTGAACTTGCCAATATCGGTAAAATTCTCAACAATATATTGTGATACAGACTCTGTGGCGGCAAGGAAGTTTGCCTCGGGGCCCATATCTTCCGGGCTTTCTGATATTTTGTACGCCACAATATCGGTAATCGTTTTCAGCGAAATATCTTCCCGACTGTGGATTTTATTTTTTATTAATTCTTTATCAATTGGCATCGTATTATCTCCATTGGTTTTATGGATAAAAATCTATTCCGGAACTTGACAACTGCATATTTTATCCATATATTTACCGGAGAGCAACAATTATAATTAAGTGTAGTCATTTTATTAAAATCTAACTTACATCACCTATGGGAAAAGAATCAAGCGACCGATTTTTTGGCACGATAACCTTACCAAATTACGAATTTACCATCAAGTCTCATGAATTCCAAAAAGAAGGCGAGGATTTTATCCTCTGGTTTTTTGAAGGTATTATTGAGGAAAATCCCAATTACATTGATTGCCTTATGTATCTGGGCAATGCATACACCGCAAACAGGATGTACGAAAAAGGACTCCAGGTCGACCTTAAGCTGAGCCGGTTGAGACCGAATGATCCCACGGTGCACTATAACCTTGCCTGTAGCTATGCATTGCTAAAAAATATTGACACCGCGCTGGATGCGCTGGAAAAGGCAGTTGAGCTGGGTTATAATGATGTCTATCATATCGAAAAAGACAAAGACCTGGTACATTTACGGGAAGATAACCGGTTCAAAAGATTAATAAAAAAAATGAAAAAACATCATTAGGACGTATTTAAAGAAGGCTGATCATATATGCAATTTTGATCCCGTCCAGGGTAAGGTAAGGAAAAACTGCGGAGATTTGGGGGATTTCCCGTGCTAACATAGCTGCATTTCCCCCCGTTGCAATTATTTTCGGTTGGCTTCCCAGTTCAGCACAAAGCATATTCACAAGCTTGCTTACCATGCCAACGGTACCCCAGTAAATGCCTGAATTAATAGCGTCTTGTGTGTTTTTCCCCATGACATTTCCGGGCTTGCTTATTGAAATTTCGGGGAGAAGCGCAGTATAGTGGTTGAGCGCTTTTGAAGCCATGCCGACGCCGGGCGCAATTATTCCACCCAGGAATGCCCCACGGTCGTTTACTACATCAATCGTTATCGCTGTCCCGGAATCAATAACAAGAGTCCAACCTTTTACACGTTCAAATGCGGCAAGTGCATTAACTAACCTGTCAATACCCACCTTTTCCGGGTTATCTGTTAAAACGGGAATACAAATAGGAATATCTTTACCTAAGCTCAGGGATTTAATGAAGAGACGTTTTTGAATACTTTCCGTTACATACGACTCTACCTGTGGGTTAACAGACGAGATAATTGTTGCGTGTACTTTTGCAAAAACGTTTGCATCAAGAAATTTTAAGAAATCTGCAGGATTTCCGCCTCTTACTAAATACGTTGCGTGCAAAATATCTTCTTCGAATACTCCGATATGAATATTTGTGTTACCAATATCAATTGCTAACCATAACGGGGGCATTTGCCTGGGTTTGGATTTCATTTAAAGCGTTTGCAATTTTTATTAAAAGTACTCCGAGATTCTGACCGGTAACCATAGAAACCGGATGTACGGGTTTAGAGATTTCCTTTTCCAGAATTTGTATGCATTCATCCGCGGTTTCCGGGTCTAAAAGGTCCATTTTATTCGCAATCACGATTTCTGTTTTTTCGACAAGCTTTAAATTATATTGTTTGAGTTCATTGCGGACAATATTATATGCCTCGGATGGCTTTTTTGTCGCCAATGGCGACATATCCAATAAATGAACGAGCAATTTTGTCCTTTCAATATGGCGGAGAAACTCGTCGCCAAGCCCTATTCCACTGTGTGCCCCCTCAATAAGGCCAGGAATATCTGCAACAACGAATCTTTTGTAATTTTCAAGTTCTACCAGTCCTAATTGTGGTTGCAACGTGGTAAATGGATAGTCCGCAATTTTAGGCCTTGCAGCAGATAATCGGGAGAGTAACGTTGATTTGCCTGCATTGGGCATTCCAATAAGTCCGACGTCTGCAAGTAATTTTAATTCAAGGATGAGCCTTCGCTCTTCACCGGGTTTGCCTTTTTCTGCCTGACGTGGAACCTGGTTGGTTGAGGTTGCAAAATACTTATTTCCCCTTCCACCCCGACCACCCCGCGCAATTACAATGCTTTCGTCAGAAGTACTCATGTCTTTTAAGATACGTCCGCTTTCTTTGTCCTTAACCACCGTACCTCGTGGCAAGTCAATCGTGAGGTCTTTACCGGACTTGCCCCTTTTGGTAGATCCCTTTCCGTGCGCCCCGCTTTCCGCAATAAATTTTACCCGGGAAGTAATATCGAGCAACGTATCTATTTTATCATTAACACGAAGGATAACATCTCCGCCATTGCCGCCATTTCCACCGTCTGGCCCACCGTGAGGGATGTATTTTTCCCGCCGGAAACTGACACAGCCATTTCCTCCGTTACCGCCTTTTACAAATATAACAGCTTCGTCTACAAACATGGTTGAGTATAATTATTACAGAAAAGACAAAAAAGATATGAAGATATTTAGTCTGAAATAGGAAACAAAACAGGGGGCAATGCGAAACGGAAAATGAAAGAATCGCCGTTTCTCCCGCGCCCCCCTTGCCCTATTTCACAGCTTTACCAATTCGCCATCAGGCTTAAAATGATAAAGTTTGTGTCATTGAATTGATGAATTGTTCATGGAAGATATTTAAAATGAGACGCTCATGCAACGTCTGCACAAAGTTTAATTTTAAAACCATCAGCAACCTGCTTCATAAACCCACATTAAGCATTGGATGTTCCATAGACACTGATACGGTGACGTGTTTCAAATTTTACCACACCATCGATCTTGGAAAAGATTGTACAATCCCTTCCCATGCCAACATTTAATCCCGGGCTGAATTTCGTGCCACATTGACGGACAATGATAGAACCAGCCGCTACCAACTGCCCTCCATATATTTTTACCCCGCGTCTTTGCGCATTGCTATCTCTTCCATTTTTTGAAGAACCTTGTCCTTTTTTATGAGCCATTGAACTACCTCCGTTTTGAAAAATTTCACATTAAAAAATCTAACCAACCTGGATATCTTTAATTTTTATTTGAGTATATTTTTCACGATGTCCCCTTCTGGTCATGGATTCCTTTCTCCTCCTGAATTTGACGGTCATGCATTTTTTACTCTTTTTTATTCCCTCAACTTCTGCAAGCACCTTAACATTTTTATTTTCGTGAGCGCCGATGACTGCATTGCCATCCTCCTGCGAACACACTAATACATCTTCAAATTCCAGCGTGTCTCCAACGTCAGCATCGGCTTTCAGATCGATGAGATGTCGCTCGCCGGTCCTAACTTTATATTGCTTACCTCTGTCTTTAATAATTGCGTACATGTGTTAATTTCTCCTTTCATTAAGTTATATCGTAATAAGTTCATCTTTGTGGTTGAGATAACGAATTTCTATCTTACCATATTCGTGACTCGTTGTGCTCATGATATTTATCTTCTTATTATATGATTCCTCGATTTCCAGCATTTGTTTTCTCTTTTGATTTTGTAAATAATTAGCAACCTCATGACTTGCTAAAATCTCTATCTTGGCAATTTGCGGTAAATGAAGGGCAAATTTCAAGTCCCTCATGGCATTCAAACAAAGGCTTTCAACGGTCTTCGTATATCCTGTGCCTTTGCAAAACTTACATTCTTCATAAAAAACATCACGCAGGCTGGAGCGGATCCTCTGCCGCGTAAGTTCAATGGTGCCAAATTTTGACATTTTTGATATTTTTATTCGCGCCCTGTCCCTCTTTAAGGCGTCTGCAATCGCCTTTTCTATAGCATGATTATGCGATTCATCCCGCATATCAATGAAGTCGATCACAATCACGCCTCCCAAATCACGCAACCGGATTTGACGAGCAACCTCCTTTGCAGCCTTGAGATTGGTCTTAAAGGCGGTCTCCTCAGGTTCGCTTTCTTCTTTGAATTTGCCGCTATTTACATCAATTGCTACAAGCGCCTCGGTTTGTTCCAGCACAATTGACCCACCCCTGGGTAAATGGATCTTTTTGCAGTTTATCCCTTCTATTTCTCTCTCAAGGTTATATTTGTGAAAGAGCGGTTTATCTTCACTATAGCGAGTTAGTATCTTTTCGTATTTTGGCATTATAATACGAAGAAGATCACGCGCCCTCTCATAAACAGATTCAAGGTCAACAATGATTTCCTGGATATCTGCCGTGAATATATCCCTGATTGCACGAATAACAAGATCGCTTTCCTGGTATATTGTCGCAGGAGCGGCGGCCTCTTTTGTTCGCTTCTCAATGCTTTTCCAGAGTTTCAGCAAATAGTGGAAATCCTTAAGAATTTCCTTCTTGGTCTGTTGTGCTCCGGCAGTTCTGATAATAAAACCCACATCGGAAGGCGGGTTTATACTTTCCAGTATTTTTTTTAAGCGTTGACGTTCCTCTTCGCTGGTGATCTTTCTGGAAACGCCATGACGGTGCACGTCTGGCATGAGAACCAGAAATCTTCCAGGCAAACTGATGTGGGTTGTTAAACTAGGACCTTTCGTGCCGATACTTTCTTTTGTTACCTGCACCAGAACTTCCTGTCCACGATGCAGAATATCACGTATCTTCGGAGAGTCCCGATGCGGTTTATGCTGCGTATCAGATTCTCCCCCCTGACTTCCCTCTACCGAGGGAATTAAGACATCAGAGACATGGAGAAACCCGTTCTTTTTGAGTCCGATATCCACAAATGCCGCTTCGATACTGGGCTCAATATTAACAACCCTTCCTTTATATATATTCCCCGCAATCTGTTCCCGTGATGTCCTTTCAATATATAGTTCTTCAAGCACATTGTTTTCTAAAATTGCAATACGACACTCTTCGGGCTCAACTGCATTTATAAGCATCCTCTTATCCATGATTTGTTCCTCAGTTATGCAGAAGATAATAAGTTGACTTTTGTTCTTGTAATTTCAAAGAGCTCTTTTTTCTCATCTACCAGCAAGGCGTGAAGCACCTCTTCGGGTCTTGCCATGCCTGCTGGCGTTGTTTTTACGGTAAAAATCAAACTTGTTTGAGTTATGGCGATATCTTGAATGGATGGCCGAATATCAAACGGTTTCTGGCTTTCATCCTTTATACGATTTACAATAACAGCGGACTGTTGTAAGAACTCGTTGATTTTTAAGGTTTCCAGCACATCAGACTCTTTGAAAACAACCTCATACGTAACATCGCACACATGACTCTTTGGTAAGCCTGAAATAGTTTCCGTTGAAAGTATTTGAATTTCCCGGGGCAATTGCTTCCCTAAACGACCAGCCAGAAGTTCGAAAGGCATGGGCTCTTGTAACTCCAACTCCAAAATTTCTTCTTTTCCAGCTATTCCAACGCCCAACGCCATAGGAATAGACATCTTGGGATGAGGATTAAAGCCTTGGGACATTGCTACCGGTATGCTTGCCCTTCTGATAGCCCGCTCAAACACTTTCATTAAGTCGTGATGCGATATAAAACGAATCTCGCCTGATTTCGTAAATCGTATACGTATTTTCTGGATAAAATTTAATGCCCTTCTAAAACTTTCAAATATAATAATATAAAATACTTACACCGGATTTTAATAACGAAGGTACCTACTGTCAAGGACATTTTACTTTCAAGCCATCTCCGGAAGTATTTCGTTAACAAGGTTCTTAAGGTAGTTGACCGTTTTTTCCGGATCGTCAAAATTGGAAACCGTTTCTGCCACTTCCTTTGCTTTTTCAAAAGTAACGGACCGGACAATCTTTTTAATTTCAGGTATAATGGTTGCGGGCGCTACACTGAATTGTGTAATTCCTAAACCGATAAGGGGTATTGTATACTCAATCTCACTCCCCATTTCTCCACAAATCCCAATGGGAATATTGTTCTCAGTCGCCGCCTTTATCGCAATCTTTAAAAGCCTCAAGATTGCCGGATGTACAGGACAATACAAATGCGCAACCCGTTCGTTATTGCGATCAACTGCAAGTGAATACTGAATGAGGTCATTCGTGCCAACACTGAAGAAATCACATTCTTTTGCCAGCATATCCGCTATCATGACAGAAGACGGCACTTCGATCATAACTCCCATGCCAATATTTTTATCGAAAGGAATGTTTTCCTTTTCTAGTTCTTCCATTGTTTCCCATACCATTTGCTTTGCGCGGCGTAACTCCTGAAGCGATGAAATGAGAGGAAACAGAATTTTCACATTTCCCAGCGCTGAAGCCCTGAGAAGTGCCCTGAGTTGTGTTTTAAATAACTGGGGATTTTCAAAGCAATAGCGAATAGAACGGCATCCTAAAAAAGGGTTTCCTTCCTTTCGTTCATCCAAATAGGTAAATTTGTCAGCGCCGAGATCGAGCGTTCTAATAATAATGGGCTTATCTTTTAATTCCCGTACTACCGTGGAATATGCCTCAAAATGTTCCTCTTCCGTCGGAGGTTTCGGCGAACCTAGATAAAGGAATTCAGTTCTGTAAAGACCGATTCCTTCCGCATCATATCTTATGTTGATATTAATTTCTTTGGGAAATTCAATATTCCCATATAGGGTAACATGTTTACCATCACGTGTGGTCGATGGTTGGTCTTTGAGTTCAGTAGCTAATTTTTCTTCAAAGACATGAATACTTTTGACCTTGTTCTGATAATTTGCCAGTGTCTCATCATCGGGACGGACAATAACAATCCCCCTGTTTCCATCAACAATGACGGTGTCACCGCCAAAAACATCGGTGGTAATGGTACCGAGGCCTACCACCGCCGGTATGCCCAGTGCACGGGCAACTATGGCTGTATGAGATGTCCTTCCGCCAACATCGGTAGCGAAACCCTTGACTTTTTCCGTATCGAGTGAGGCCGTTTGCGATGGGGTTATGTCATGCGCAATTAACACAACTTCCTGGGCAAGATTTTTCAACTCCTCTCTTTTTTCCCCAAGGAGATTTCTTAAAAGTCTCCGTTCAATATCAAAGATGTCACTTACCCTTTCAGCAAGATATGAGTCCTTTACATCCTGGAATTTTCTGATATAGACACGCAAGGCCAGAGATACCGCAAATTCTGACGTAAAATTAGTTTTCTGTATCCTCTCTATGATTTCATTTTTTAATCGTTTATCTTGTAAGACCATCCGGTGGGTGCCGAAGATGGATCCTATTTCGGAACCCAAATTTTCAGAAACCTTTTGTTCAAGTTCGTGGACTTCCTTTTTTGCATCTTCGATAGCTTTTTCAAGCCGTTGAATTTCAGCCTCTACCTCTTCCTTTTTGATTATATGGCGCGGAATGCGGTATCCCTCGCTTTCAAACATAAATGCCTCATGGATAACCACTCCTGGGGATACAGCAATTCCCTTCCTGATTTCCATAAATTCTTCTTCGAACTTACTTTTTACCAGACCTTCCAGGGCGTCCAGCGCCTCGGCTGCGTCGGTTCCCTTTGCGCTGATGATAATTTCGGTGCCATTTTCGGCTCCGAGCGTTAACAATTCAATAACGCTCTTGCCATCAACATCTTTATTCTTTGTTTTTATATGAATCTCAGAATTATATTTATTGGCAATCTCTGCAAACTTGGTTGCAGGCCGTGCGTGCATACCATTTGAATTAGAGATTTTTACCTTTCGTTCCACTGATTTGGAATTTAGTATATGAATATCCATGAATTAAAATTTCTGATTTTAAAAATCTTTATTAAAATTGTTTTTTTGCTTTTATAATGATTTCCGATTTATATTTATTGGCAATTTCAGCAAATTTAGCACAGGACGCACCTGCATACCTTAGTGAATTCGCGATTTTACCTTTTTGTTCTCATAAGTTTGAGTTTAATCTATGGATATCTATACAAAAAGATTATACCTGAATACCGTCGACCTCTTTTAAAATATCTATCATACCGTCTTTTCCATGCGCTTCTCGCATAAAACGACGAAAATCATTATCCCGAATAACCGTTGATATTCTTTCGAGTGCGGCAAGATGTGAACCTGCAGAATCATTGGGGGAAAGTAAAAGAAAGAAGAGATGGACGGGTTCTCCGTCAAGGGCATTAAAGTCTATACCCTGGGTTGACCGCGCAACAGTTCCAATAATTTTTTTTGTGCAATCATGTTTCGTATGGGGAACGGCAACACCTTTACCTATTCCGGTACTACCCAGTTCTTCTCTCTTTAAAAGGGATTTTATGACATTTTCTACATCTTTACCCTGGATTTTTTGTGCATCCTTTAGTGAACACACCATCTCCCGAATGACAGATTCTTTATTATTAGCTTTCAGTTCCGTGATTATAGCTTCCTCCACAACAAAATCAGTTAATTTCATACGATAACCTTCCTCCCATAGAATTGTTTTCCGTTAAGCTTCTGGTATATCCTGAAAGTCTTCCATTCCTATTGTTGTCGGCCTTTTCCTCCGAACAATCCTTGATTGGATTTTGCCTTTGTGCTTTTTTAATTGGGATTCAACCTTATCCACCACAAGGTCAATCGCCCGGTACATATCTGAATCCGACGCCTTTGCAACCAGGGGGGCGCCTCTCGAAATGGAAACGATCATCTCAACAAGGTGGCTATTGTCACCCCCGATATCTAAAGTAATTTGTATATGCAATATCCATTCAAAAATTTTTTTTATTTTTCCGGCCTTTTGCAAGGCATATTGTTGAATTGCCTCCGTGATATTTAAATGCCTTGCGACAATAGTGATATCTTCCAAAGGTAAAAATCCTTTCTTCTTTAAGAAGTATTCAAAATATTCAAAACACTTATTTTACATTAATATAAATTTAACAGTCAAGAAAATTAAAAGCACCTACACATTTCAAGTATTGTATTCGGCCTTTGCAAGCACAAATACATGGACAGATAGTGCGCCGGATTCTTTCAGTTTTTTGGCGCATTCAGAAGCCGTTACTCCGGTTGTTAGCACATCATCGACGAGTAAAATCTTTTTGTCTTTGAATAGCGAGGGATTTTTCACAAAAAACGCATTGCGAACATTTGTCTGCCGCTGTGACCTCGACAGTTGAGTTTGCGAAACCGTATTTTTAACACGGCAGAGATTATTCCTTGATATGGGTTTTGAAAGATGTCTTTGGATACCCAGGGATAAAAGCTCAGATTGATTGAAACCCCGATGGAGTTTTTTCAGCCAGAAAAGAGGCACCGGCACGATAATATCGACGCCGGAAAGAGTTTCTTCGAACCGCGCGTGCATTGTTACAATATTGTTGAGTACGCTTGCGACAAACTTTTGTTTGGCATATTTGAACTTATGGATTAACGTCTTTGTAACTCCATCATAACGAGTTATGGAGGTGACGGTATCAAAGTAGAAATGTTTGCCTTTACAAGCGGTGCATCCTTCCTGTATTGTTGAGGTCGTATGCGGGCCCAGTGCCGTCCCGCATCGAATGCAATGGTCATTCCGAATAAAAGAAATCGCTTTTTTACAATAAGGACAAAGATAAATTTCCCGTGAATCGTTCAAATGTGCATTGCAATGGAGACAGTATCGGGGATAAAAGAGGTCTAATAAGGCATGGATGTAATCACGCAAGGCAATATCACATTTTCATCATATCAAAAAACAGGAGACCTAGAGACCCAAAAATAATGACAGGTAACCACGCCGCCAATAAGGGATGTATCATTCCTGTATTACCCAGGTTGGAACATACAAAGGTTAATGCATAAAAAATACCACAGACAAGGACACACAAACCTACCCGTAAAAACAAATTCCTGCTCAATCTTTCAAACCCAACAACGAGAGGAATACCGAGCAACAGAAGCACAAAGTGGGTAATGGTGTATGCAATTCTGCCGTGAAACAACACACTATTTCTTGGATTATCAGGTTCATTGCGGCAGAGTTCCCTTAGTTTTTCAAAATTCAGGAGGCTTGGATCCATTCTGATTTCTCCAAGTTCCCTGGGAGTTATTGTTGTTTCAAATTCCAGACTGTCTGATTGCTCAACGGGGGCAACCCATTTTCCCTGTTCGTTATAATTTTGCTTTACTGCTCTGGAAAGTAACCATTTGTTATTGCCAATCCATTTTCCTTCTTTGGCGGTAATGGTAAACTTCTTTTTTCTATTCTCGTATCGTGCAAGGATAAATACTGAGTCCATGTGCTGCGTTATTGTTTTATATTTCCAGATACGCATAATGGTGTTGTTTTCCTTATCCTCGAAAAGAATATTTTTTTGATTCGTATCACCAAACGAGGCTCGCCTTAAAATTTCTAGTTTTTCCGCAAGCCTTGGTATAATCCACTCCTGATCTCCAAACGAGGCGAACGACATAAATACCGTGGTAATAAAAATAGGGAGCAAAATTCTGTAAAGTGAAATACCGGCAACCTGCATTGCCAGTATCTCCCGGTTTTTCACCATTCTTACCAGGACAATACTTACGGCTATAAGGGTAATAGCAGGAAAAAATTGAAAAATAATCACCGGAAAAAGATATGCATAATAGCGCAATCCGGTACCCAGTGCATCCCCTCCCATTTCCACAAACTCTCCCAATTTCTGAAGGAGGTCAACAATAATGTATATACCCGAAATAATAAGTAAGCACAGGAAAAATGTTGGCACAAACGCCCTGAGTATATACCTATCCAGCCTGGAAAACATGTATTTTTATATTTCGAATAAGAGTGAAGGTTAATCCAACGTATATGCAAAATAACATTATCTAACAAATTCCCCCAGATTTCAATTGCATAAGCAATATTATTGTAGCTTTTGGGTATCTATGATTTTATTAGTTCCGTACCTGTTAAAAAAATGCAAGCGTGCCACGAGTCTGATTCGTCTCCAAGCTCGGTACAGCGTCTTTTTGAAAGGAGCAAATAAGACATTCGGCATTTTGGTAGAGTAAAAACAGAGTAGAGACGCAAGATTTTGCGTCTCTACGCGATGTGCAGATTATCAATGAGAGCAGCGAGTCCTGCGTGTCGGCTTAGTTGAGTGCGAGGCATGCGGGGAACGTTGCTTTGCAGCCCCTGAAATTGTCGCCTTTTGAGTATTGTGTCTTGAAATTGCGGATCGTTGCGTTTTAACCTTCTTCACATTCGTTTGCTTGCGGTGGCGTTGCGGTTGACGGTGTGTATGTTCTGAGGTGGCACGCGGTTGGGCATAATCAAAGCCTTGCAGGGTGCGCCGTTCCAGCTTCATACCGGTTACGCTCTCGATAGCGCGCACCATAGCTGCATCATCGCGGGTAAAGAGGGTATAGGCATCGCCTGTTTTAGCGGCACGACCTGTGCGTCCGATACGGTGCGTGTAGGCATCGGCGGTATCGGGCATGTCATAGTTAATGACATGTGAAATACAGGATACATCGATGCCGCGGGCAGCGATGTCGGTCGCTACCAGAATCTTGAACGAGCCGTTACGAAACCCATCAAGTGCTGCCTGCCTCTGACCCTGAGATAGGTTGCCTTGCAGCGACGTCGAACGGTAGCCCGCATTTCCCAACTGCTGAGCAACTCGCTTGGCGCGTATCTTTGTACGGGTAAAAACCAGCACAGACTCCGTGTCGGTTTGATCCAAAAGCGCCATGAGCAGGGCAGTTTTAAGATGTTGATCAACTGGATACAATGCGTGTGAAACGGTGGTCACCGGCATGGAATGGTTTATTTGCACTGTTGCAGGGTCGCGCAGGATGTCGTGCGCCAAACGCCGGATATCATCGGGCATTGTAGCCGAGAAAAACAACGTTTGCCGTTGCGCCGGCAAGCGCTTCAAAATCTTACGGATATCAGGCAAAAAACCCATATCAAACATCCGGTCTGCTTCATCCAGCACGAGCACTTCCAGATGCGACAAATCAATGGTGCCCTGGCGGATATGATCGAGCAGGCGACCGGGACAAGCTACAGCAATTTCAGCCCCGTCTCGTAGTTTTCTAACTTGCGGATTTATGTTCACGCCACCATAAATAGTTACGCTGCGTAACCTTGTTTGTTTGCCCAGCCCACCGATGGCTTCATGTATTTGCTCAGCCAATTCACGCGTGGGGGCAATTATCAGGGCACGGACACGACCGCGAGGTCCTTGCATCAGTCGTTGCAAAATCGGCAACACAAAAGCGGCAGTTTTGCCGGTTCCGGTCTGAGCCAAAGCCAGAATGTCCTGACCTTGAAGAATGAAAGGTATTGCTTGAAGTTGGACAGGCGTGGGTGCAATGTAACCCAGCGCCTTCACGCCAGCCGCGATATGCGGATGGAAATTAAATGATTCAAAATTCACAGAGTCTCCTTCTGTTAAAACATGAGCCATGTCTTATATTCGTAAATGGCTCCCGAATAAAAATATCACAATTAAAAAGTACAAAATTTTCATTTTAAGCGGGTTTCCAAAATATGCACAGATGTAAACTAATCCTTTAAGTTTGAGTCTGCACAGGGGGTATCAGAACTAAAGCCTTGAGTTACCTTAGGGAAACGCTTGAACACTGCTCATCGCATGAATGCTGCCTAACCGGATTATTGGAAATGTAGGTTGGAAACAATTGGAATTGGATTCTGACTATTCAGTATGGGTCAGTCCAACATGGTTAACTTTTGCAGGTAATTACTTGTTTGTGACCTGTGTTACACGCAGTGCCGCTTATACACTTTTCATAATTATACAGGAATGATTCTGCAATTAATACAAAATACTAAAATAATTTTAAGGTCTGATTTTTAATTCGTTACAGAAACAACCTTATTGTTCTGAGACGATAACTCATAATCCGTCAACAGGTCATAAAATATGGCCGGGTTTTTCTCCTTTAACTCAATCACATAATCCATAAATTTTATTATCCCGTCACCTAATATTTTTTTCACCTTCACCATTAATGAACGTTGCCTCTGCGCCTCACAAATAAACAACTTGTCCGGATTTGTTTGTTTAAACAACTTAACATCTTCAATAAAGTGCAAAATAAAAATCATATTCTCAAAACTCGAATCAACGTCATCGATAATTTCCCGTTCCATGAATCCATAAAATACCTGATATGCTGCAACATACTCCATAATGACAGCCTCCATTGCCTCTAATGATACATATTCAATGTGGTTGGCGTCGTTGCGCATCTGCCTTAATTCCTCCATCGTGGCATTCTTGATTTTCGATATCGTTATTGCCGGAAATTTGAGCGCATTCAAATTTGCAAGAAAGAGATTCCGCATCTTTGAGCGAAACAGATAACTCTTTACGTACTGTAGTTTCCTCAATTTTTCTGCCTTTTGCTTTTTCTCCACAATCTTTTCAATTAAGAGAGCGCCAAGCAGGATTTCAAGCGGTATGGCTGCAAGATGTAAGGCAAACTCAAAATGTGTCTGATAATTAATAAACAAGAAAACCGCAGAACCGGCAAATAAAGATACATAGAGCCATACCTTTTTCGTAAAATTCCCTAAAAACCGCGCAAAACTCCATGAAATACCTTCCAGACGTCTCGATTGTTCAATGGCGGTTTGTTTGTACATCTCCAGGATATTTGTTTGTGTCGCTATCATAGATCTCAGTCGCTCCGCCTCGGTAATCTCGTTTTTATCAATGACAAAAATTTTTTCTGATACAAAGGGCAACACTGCCATTCGTATGTTCAACGCTATATTTTTAAACATATCAGCCGTATGACGGGGTATCCTCGTTTTGGAAAATATAAGCATCGCAAATAAATTTCCCGTAGGCAACATACCGCCAAAGCCCAGGACAGACTTAATTCCGAAAGGAACAACAAATTCATTCTGCGACGGAACATAGGGACTGTTAAGGGCGTCCGGCACGTGATATACATTAAAAATCCTGCCTTCCAGTTCAGACGCAAGTTTTTGATCGGGATTCAGCACACTGGAAATATCCAACCCTAACTGATAAATAAATTGGTAAATCATAAGATTCTTTTTCAGCATATCTTCACTCAGGAGGGGCAGAACCCGGTGTCCTTTTGAAAGCTTTGTTGAGTTCCACTCCGGTTGCATTCCCGCAGTCGCCAAGAGAACCAAACATTTCATTTCCTGCGGCGCCGGTTGACTGTTTAAGATGGTATCGGCCAGTTGGCGTAATTCGCCGTCAATGCTTGTATATGGATAGGTCATGAAAAATCGGACAAGGGCGCTGGATTTTTCTCCTGTTTGCTTATCAATAAGATGATCGTACAAATAACGAACCATCAGAGTGGCCAGTTCTTCCACGTTTTTTGCCTTTGATTCAAACAGTTGCAAGGCGTCACCACAATCGGTCATATCTTTTAGGGTAAATTTTGTTAAATCATACATAGCTTTATTCACTTGAGAAATTCGATGCGCTTAATAAATGCCTCTGCTTTTCCGCCATCTCCGGAAGAAGATGTGTCAACCGCAAGGCTTATGCCGGACACTATCGGAACTGCTTTATTGAAATATGTCTGAAAGACCTTAATTAAGTCGAATTCGGAAATTACGGTTTCGTGAGGTTCCGGATTGCCTAAACAAACAAAACGCCCCCCTTTGCGATAATATTTCCCATAATAAGGAACATTGATTTTGTCATTCTCGCTTAAGAAAAGACTTATAAAATAAGGGCTTCTTGGAAGCACAAAAAGTCCGCTGGACAGTCTCTCATTACCAAAAAATATATAAAGGCTCAAGGCTTCATTGTTATTTTTTCTCTCATATGAGGCGTCTTTTGGATATTTGATAATTCCCCACTCAACCCTTACTTTTGAAAATTCCCTGAGATTAACAGACTCATTGGTAATAAAACCTCTGACATGTTTATGCGCTTTAATAATCAACGAATCTTTTTCAAAAGAAAATCCAATTAACTTACGGTTTTTAGCTCCTTTATCAAATCGAAATCCCTTCGATTTCAACCATTCATCAAGAGAACCGCCCGCATAATCGGAAAAATTGATTGATAAAGTTACCGCCTGAACTCCGTCGTTGGCCTCTTTTTCCTGAATGGCATCCTTATCATCCCCGGATGTTTCTCTGATTTCGCTTAGTTGATTTTCTTTAGAAAGAACATGGCCATTGAAAACAAAGGTTACAACACAACCTATGGCAATTATAATAAAACTTTTCATTACTTTTCCCTGAATCCTCCCTGATTTATATTTGACTACGTGCCCTTAAAGAAATGATATCGTTATTGAACATCCTTTTAAGAAATATCTCCCATAACCGGGAAACGACCCGTACCGTTTCTTAAAAACATGGTTTATAGTATTGACACGAAAATACATATTTTCATAACCTTTTGTGAGCCTTTAGC